>NZ_JBBEUD010000026.1:0-60821 GCF_037402475.1 Caulobacter sp. CCG-8 | reverse complement strand
TTCGGGCTAGGCCTTGGGGCACTTGGCCCCGGTGTCGATCCAGGCCTGCACCAGCTGACCGAACTGCGCCTGGGTTCCCGGCGCCGGCTTGCGGCCCTCGCCCGGATTCCAGGCCCAGCCGACCAGGTGGTCCTCGGCCATGTGATGATGCAGCTCGGCCAGCGAGCGGCCGCCGTTGCGGGCCGGGTTCTTGATCTGGGCGCAGATCGCGCCCAGCGACTTGCCCTGCCAGGCCATCTCGACCGGGGCCAAAGCCCATTTCGGGTCGCCGGGGATCGACTTGATGTCCTGCCCCCAGGTCGCGACGTTGGCGGGGCCGTGGCACGACGAACAGGGCAAGCCGGCGGGCCCGTGGCCGGCCTGACCGCCCACCATCGGCGGATTGTGCGGGTGGCGGTCGTCGCCCTGGGTCGGGGCGCGCTGGACCGGGTGGCAGTTCATGCAGCGCGGGCTCTCGATCACCTTGCCGACCTCGGCGAACAGGGCCAGCGAGCGGGCGGCCGGGTCCTGGATCGAGGTGAAGTCGGCGACGCTCTTGAGCGTCTCGGGCGGCGCGGCGGCGGGCGGTTCGGGGGCGGCGAAGCTGACGCTGGACAGCAGCGCCCCGCCGATCATCAGCGAACCGGCGGCGAGAACGATGGCGGCGGCTCTCATGATCCTGGTCTCCCGGGTTTCAGCCGGAACGGCCGACCCGCGGTCCAGGTTGCCAGAAATCTCGCCGGATCAGGCGTGCTCGGCCAGAAAAGCCTGGATCCAGTCGCCCACCCGCGCCCGGTCGTTGGCCTGGTCCAGGCTGGCCACCGCCGCGTCGGCCTCGGCGTCGGTGAAGCGGCTGCCGCGCCGGGACTCGATCAGGGCCCGGGCATAGGCCGGGTCGAACTCGGGATGGAACTGCATCGAGATCGCCGGGCGGTCGTCGTAGACCAGCACGCCGGCGGGGGTGAAGGCGCTGCCGGCCACGGCGCGGGCGGTGGGCGGGATGACGATCACCTGGTCCTGGTGCGAGGCCGGGACGGCGACACGGGCCAGGTCGCGTTCCAAGTCCATCCACGGCTGGGGCTCGGCGACGTCGTAGCGGTGCAGCCCCACGCCCCAGCCCTTGTCCGACTTCACGACCTTGCCGCCGAACGCCTCGGCCATCACCTGGTGGCCGAAGCAGACCCCCACCAGCGGCTGGCGGCTGGCCTCGAGCAAGAACGCCTTCAGCGGCGCGATCCACGGCAGGTCGTCATAGACCCCGGCCGACGAGCCGGTGACCACATAGGCGTCGCATTCGGCCGGATCGGCGGGCAGCACCCCGGCCTGGACATCGTAGACGACGTAGTCGTGCCCGGGACCCAGCAGGTCCTGGAACATCGCGCCGTAGCGGCCGAACTCGGGCTGCAGGGCCTCGGGCGGTTCGCCGGTCTCGAGCAGGCCGATCTTCATGAGGGTCTCCGTCGACATGCTCCCTCTCCCAGAGGCAGAGGGATCAAAAACTAGAACACCATCCCCTGCGCCACGGCCTTCAAGCGCTCGATGGCCGAGAACTTGTCCTCGATGAAGTCCTGGTCGATCCACCAGATCTCGACCTCGCGCATCACCTCGCCGACCATCGGGCCCTTGGGCACGCCGGCCTTGAGGATCTCCTCGCCGGTCAGCGGGAAGGCCGGCGGGGTCCAGCTTTCGCCCAGGGCCAGCAGGCCGCGCCACTGGGCCGTGGTGGCCGAGCGGCTGGCGGCGGCCCAGGCCAGCTTGACCCGGTCGCTGAAGGTCTTCAGCCCCAGGGCGTAGACCGCCCGGCGGGTCTCGCGCGGGCTCATCCAGCTGACGATGCGCGGCGACTTGCCAACCGCCTCGACCAGCCGCTCCTTCAGGGCGTTGGACAGCCGCAGGCGCTCGGCCATCTGCTCGGCGATCTTGGGGTCGTCGGGGATCAGGGCCGCCAGGCGCAGCTCGGGATCGTTCTCGAACAACTGCTCGGTCTCGATGGCCATCAGCCCCTCGAACCGGGCCAGCGACTTCACGAACGGCAGGATGGCCGGCAGCACGCCGGTGGCGGCCATCAGGCGCAGGGCCGCGCGCGGGTCCTCGGCCGCCAGCAGCTTCAGGAGCTCCTTCTGGGTGCGCTCGGCGGCGCGGCCCTCGACCATGCCCTTCAGCGCCTTGCAGGCGGCCAGGGCCTTCTGGTCGGCGTCGCCCCGGCCGTACCAGGCGTGGAAGCGGAAGAAGCGCAGGATGCGCAGATAGTCCTCGCGGATGCGGGTCATCGGGTCGCCGACGAACACCACCCGGCCCTCGCGGGCGTCGTTCACGCCCTCGCCGGTGGGATCGTACAGACGGCCGTGGATGTCGGCGTACAGGGCGTTGAAGCGGAAGTCGCGGCGCTCGGCGTCCTGGTCCCAGTCCTGGGTGAACGACACCACCGCCCGACGGCCGTCGGTCGAGACGTCGCGGCGCAGGGTGGTGATCTCGTAGGACCGGCCGTTGGAGAGGGCCGTGACGGTGCCGTGGTCGACGCCGGTGGGGATCGAGCGCAGGCCCGCCTCGCCCAGCGCTTCGATCACCTGGTCGGGGGTCAGGGTGGTGGCGATGTCGATGTCGTCGATGGGCTTTCCCATCAGGGTGTTGCGCACGCAGCCGCCCACGAAGCGCGCACAGCCGGGGAAGCCCCGCTTCTCGAGGGCGGCGATCACGGCCTGGGTCTCCGGCAGCGCCATCCAGGGCGCCACGCCTATCGTCTCGGTGCTCACGCTACTCCCCCGCGGTACGCAACACGCCCCCGCACGCGGGGCGAGGCATTTCAGACGATTATCGCCCGCCGACAAGCCCGTTGAGAAGCTTAACCATAGATTCTTCCGTGGTTTACGTCGGGGCCGCCTGGGTGGATTACGAGGCGTCCGGCGTTCCTTCCGGCCCGTGCAGGCGCTCGTACAGCCCCCGCAGCATGCCGGCGGTCGCGCCCCAGATGAATCGCTCGTTCCAGGGCATGGCGTAGAAGAACCGCCGCTCGCCGTCGGGCAGGTCGCGGTGCTGGCGCTGGTGGTTGCCCGGATCCATCAGGAAGGCGAACGGCGTCTCGAACACGTCGGCCACCTCGTCGGGGCTGGGCTCGAAGGTGGCGGCCGGATCGATGAAGCCCACCACCGGGGTGACGTGGAAGCCGGTCACCGTGCGGTAGCCGTGCAGCAGGCCCGCCAGGGTCACGAACTTCGGGTCGAGATGGATCTCCTCCCGGGCCTCGCGCAGGGCGGTCTCCCAGGGCGTCTCGCCGGGATCGCAGCGACCGCCGGGAAAGGCGATCTGGCCGGTATGGCTGCGCAGGGTGTCGGCCCGGCGGGTCAGCAGCACGGTCCAGCCTTCCTCGTGCTCGACCAGCCCGACCAGCACGGCGGCCGGACGCAGGGCGTGAGGATTGTCGGGCCGCAGGCCGGGATTGAGGTCGAAGTCCGAACGCGGCGCGTCGAGGCTGGGATCGTACGCGCCGATCGGGTCCAGCTTGCTGGTGATCCAGGCCCGCCGCTCGTCACGGGTCAGGGTCATCCGCGATGGACCCCGGCCGGCGCGATCGGGAACCAGGCGCCGTTCGAGGCCACGCCCAGGCGCGGCCCGTCGGGCGTGTCGCGCTCGGCGGCCAGCTCGGCCAGCTCGTAGAACACCGGCCGCGCGATCAGGGCCTCCAGGCCGCGCCGCACGTGCAGATAGGGCCGGGGCTCGCCGGTCGCCGGATCGGTCTCGACACGGATGGCGTTGTCCGGCCCCGCCTCGACCACGTCGCCGACATTGGTCTCGAAGCGCAGCGTGTCGCCCAGCCGATCCACGCGCGTGGCGATGAAGGGCGCGTCCTCGACCTGGATCTTCAGCTTCTCCACCGGCGTGACCAGGTGATAGCCGTCCGGGTCGAGCCGCAGCACGGTCGAGAACAGGCGCACCAGCGCCTCCCGGCCGATCGGCGTGCCCTCGTGGAACCAGACCCCGTCCTTGCGGATGCGGATGTCGATGTCGCCGCAATGCTCCGGATGCCACAGGTGCACCGGCGGCAGGCCGCGCTGGCCCGCTTCCTTGGCGGCGGCGGTGACGCCTGCGAGGCCGGAAGGGGTGGGATCGACGGTCATGGGTTTCAGGTAGGGCAAGCCGGCGCCCGGCTCAAGCGCGGGCTTCCCGCTCACCCGATGCGGATCGGACCCGCCAGGCCTTGATCCCCGCCCTCGACCAGCGCCTTGACCAGCACGCGCCGCTGATCCGCTGGGCCCGGCATGATCGCCTGGGCGGCGGGCTCGGCCGCGAAGCCGACCCGGCCGAAATAGGGGGCGTCGCCGACCAGCAGCACCGCGGCCCAGCCGGCCTTGGCGGCCGCGTCGCAGGCGGCCTCGACCAGGGCCTGGCCCAGGCCGTGCTTGCGCTCGTCGGCGTCGACCGCCAGTGGACCCAGGAAGGCCACGGGCTTGCCGCCCACGGTCACGGGCCACAGGCGCACGCTGCCGATCACCCGGCCGTCGTCCAGGGCCACGAACGAGCAGTCGTCCAGCTTGTGGTTGCCCTCGCGCAGGCGCTCGGACGACTTGGCGAAACGGCCCGGACCGAAGGCGCGATCGACCAGCACCTCGACGGCGCGAGCGTGCTCGGGCTGTTCGATGAGGATGGCGGGGGGAAGCGGCGAAGGGGCGACGGCGGGAGACGACATGGGCGCTTAAACGATCCGGAACACGAAAAGGGGACATAGCCCCGGATCGTGACGCGGCCGAGACGGCCGCTTCCGGGGCGTTATTTGCGGACTCCGGTCCGCGCGGCGCAGGTTCGTCGCAGGCGTCGCATGGCGGCGCTTTCCTTCCGTTGGAGCGCGCGGAATAGGGCTTGGTGCGCCTGACGTCAATGAATTCAACTGTCGCATCAAACAAACTCGATTGCGGTGACGCTCGCTCGGGACCATGGTCCGCCGCCATGACTGACGTGCCCCCCGACCCCGACTCCGTCCCTTCGGCTCTCGAAGTGGCGGACACCTCCATGCGCGCCCTGCTCAAGCAGCGGGACTTCCTGTTCTTCTGGGCCGCGCGGTTCGTGGCGACCCTGGCGGTGCAGATCCAGGGCGTGACGATCGGCTGGCAGGTCTACACCCTGGCCCGCGAACTGGGCCGGACCGAGGGCCAGGGCGCGTTCCTCCTGGGCATGGTGGGGCTGGCCCAGTTCATCCCGCTGTTCTTCCTGACCCTGACCGCGGGGGAGACCGCCGACCGGCACGACCGCAAGATGATCATGACCGCCGCGATCGGCATCGACATCCTCTGCGCCTTGGGCCTGGGCGTCCTGGCCTGGTCGGGACACACGGCCCTGTGGCCGATCTTCGCCATCGCCGTGCTGTTCGGCGCCGGCCGCGCCTTCCTGTCGCCGGCGTCCAGCGCCATGGGGCCGATGCTGGTGCCGCGCGCCCTGCTGCCGCGCGCCATCGCCTGGAATTCGTTGTCCTGGCAGAGCGGTTCGATCATCGGCCCGGCCCTGGGCGGCCTGCTGTGCGCCATCTCGCCGGCCACGGCCTTCGGGACCTCGGCGGCCCTGTTCCTGCTGGGCGGCCTGTGCCTGATCTTCATCCGCCAGTCGACCAAGCCGGTCGTCCAGCCCGGCTCGCGCTGGACCCTGATCAAGGAAGGTCTGGCCTATACCTGGGACAACAAGATCGTCTTCGGCTCGATTTCGCTGGACCTGTTCGCCGTGCTGCTGGGCGGGGCCACGGCCCTGCTGCCGGTCTTCGCCCGTGACGTGCTGCACGTCGGGGCCGAGGGCTTCGGCGTGCTGCGCGCCGCCCCAGCCGTGGGCGCCACCGTGGTGGCGATCTTCCTGGCCAGCCACCAGATCCGCCGCCGCGCGGGCCTTTTGATGTTCGGCGCCGTGGCGGTGTTCGGCGCGGCGACCATCGTGTTCGGCCTGTCGAAATGGACCTGGCTGTCGGTCGGCGCCCTGGCGGTGCTGGGCGGGGCCGACATGGTCTCGGTCTATATCCGCCAGACCCTGGTGCAGCTGGTCACGCCCGACCCGATGCGCGGCCGCGTCGCCGCCGTCTCGGGCCTGTTCATCAGCGCCTCCAACGAGCTGGGCGAGTTCGAGAGCGGCGTCGCCGCCCGGTTCCTGGGCCCGGTCGGCGCGGCGGTGTTCGGCGGTGTCGGGGCGCTGATCGTCACGGGAGCGTGGGCCAAGATGTTCCCGGCGCTGCGGCAGGCGGACCGGCTGGAATAGCTTCCAAACTCCGCTCATCCCGGCGAATGCCGGGACCCAGATGGGATGGCGGTGTGGCTGCCGCCAAGGGCTCTGAGCTCTTCCAACCCTCCATACAGCTATAGGATCTAGGTCCCGGCATTCGCCGGGACGAGCGGTTGAAGGGAAGGGCCTAGAGCGCCGCCAACTTCCGCAACGCATCGCCCGTCATCCGCCGCACGATCCACTCGTCCATCGCCGCGGCGCCCAAGCTGTCGTAGAAGGCGATGGACGGGGCGTTCCAGTCCAGCACCGCCCATTCCAGCCGGCCCAGGTTCTCGTCCAGGCAGCGCCGCGCCAGATTGGCCAGCAGGGCCTTGCCCGCGCCCGCCCCGCGCGCCTCGGGCCGCACGAACAGGTCCTCCAGATAGATCCCGTGCCGACCGACGAAGGTCGAGAAGTTGTAGAACCACAGGGCGAAACCCACCGGTTCGCCGTCGATCTCGGCGATGTCGCAGAAGGCCTTGGGGTTTTCGCCGAACAGCGCCACCGTGACGTCGTCCCGCGTCGCCTCCACCGCGTCGAGCAGCTTCTCGTACTCGGCCAGGTCGCGGATGAACCGCAGGATCAGGGCGCTGTCCCCCGGGACGGCCGGGCGAATGGTGACGGGCATATGGCGGTCTCTTCGGACTATCTGGATTTCGTGCTGGAACAGCTGGCCCCGGTGGGACCGCTGACCTTCCGCAAGATGTTCGGCGGAGTCGGGCTCTACGCCCAAGGCCTGTTCTTCGCCCTGATCGACGACGACACCCTGTACCTCAAGGGCGACGACACCCTCCGTCCCGCGTTCGAAGCGGCCGGCAGCGCCCAGTTCGCGCCCTTCGGCATGAGCCCCATGGCCTACTGGACCGCCCCGGCCGAGGCCTTGGACGATCCGGACCTGATGATCGACTGGGCGCGCAAGTCCATCACCGTGGCGGCGGCGCGCAAGGACCGGCCCCGGAAATAGCACCCAAGAATCCGCTCATCCCGGCGAATGCCGGGACCCAGATGGAATGGCTTTGAGGCTGACGCCAAGAGCGCCGTGCTCCTCCAATCCACACCGCTTTGGGATCTGGGTCCCGGCATTCGCCGGGATGAGCGGAGGTGGGTTGGTTTACCCGATCACCACCCCAGGAGGCGGGACGCTGTCCTCGGGCACGAAGAAGTCCGGCATCAGGGTGGCGGTCGGATCGACGCGGTACTGGTCGAAGTCGCGCACGCCCTCGCCATAGAGGAAGGTGTCGTCGATCACGAACTGGCCGGTGAACGCGCGCGAGGGCTTGAGGAAGATGGCGTGGGCGGCGTCGGCCATGATCTCGACCGTGCGGCAGTGCTTGAGCCCCTCCTCGCCGGTCAGGGCGAACTGGATGGCGGCGGTGGCGATGGCGGTGCGCGGCCACAGGGCGTTGCAGGCCACGCCGTCGGCGCGGAACTCCTCGGCCATGCCCAGCATGCACAGGCTCATGTTGTACTTGGCCATCGAATAGGCGACGTGCGGCGCGAACCAGCGGGGCTTGATGTCCAGCGGCGGCGACAATGCCAGGATGTGCGGGTTGGCCGCCTTGCGCAGATGCGGCAGGCAGATCTTCGAGGTCAGGAACGTGCCGCGCCCATTGATCTGGTGCATCAGGTCGTAGCGCTTCATGTCGGTGGCCAGCGTGCCGGTGAGCGAGATCGCCGAGGCGTTGTTCACGCAGATGTCGATGCCGCCGAACGTCTCGACCGCCTTGTCGACGGCGGCCTGGACGCTGGCCTCCTCGCGCACGTCGACCACCAGCGGCAGGGCCTTGCCGCCGGCCGCCTCGATGTCGGCGGCGGCGGTGTAGATCGTGCCCGGCAGCTTGGGATGCGCCTCGGCGGTCTTGGCGGCGATGACGATGTTGGCCCCGTCGCGGGCCGCGCGCAGGGCGATGGCCAGGCCGATGCCGCGCGAGGCGCCGGTGATGAAGAGGGTCTTTCCAGCCAGGCTGCTCATGCTTCTGCTCTCGATGCGGTTCTGGCCAGGATGACGCCGGCGGCGATGAAGCCCAGGGCGAAGCACCAGCCGGCCAGGCGGTGGGCCAGACCCTGATCCTTCAGGGCCAGCCCGGCAAGGCCGATGACGAAGGCGGCGATCCACAGGGCCGAGGCGGCGCGGAACGGCCCCTTGCGGGCCAGCAGGGTCGTCCCGACCACGACCATGCCGATCGACCAGACCGCCGAGGCCACGGTGTAGGACGCCGCACCC
Organism: Caulobacter sp. CCG-8; assembly: GCF_037402475.1. Taxonomy (NCBI): domain Bacteria; kingdom Pseudomonadati; phylum Pseudomonadota; class Alphaproteobacteria; order Caulobacterales; family Caulobacteraceae; genus Caulobacter; species Caulobacter sp. CCG-8. The sequence continues at coordinate 52,387 of NZ_JBBEUD010000026.1, read as the reverse complement.
CAGATCCCGGCCGCGGAGGTGCGCACCAGCAGGACGCCGCCCACCGCGATCACGAACCCAACCAGGCCCGGCCAGCCCATCACCCGGCCCGCCACCGACTGCACGCCCAGCATGCCGAACAGCAGCAGGAGGTCGATCAGCACATAGGTCGACAGCCGGGCAGGATCGGTCAGGTGCGGATAGGCCAACGGCCCCAGCAGGTCGATCAGTCCCCCCAGGACGGCGGCCACGCCGGCCAGCCGCCAGATCGTCTGCCGCCGCATCAGGCCCCCGCGCCCGTGGTCTCCACCGACAGGGCCCAGAGGCGGTCCGCCGCCTCGGGGTCCAGGGCGTAGGGCATGACACCGCTCCACGGATGCTCCGGGCTCCAGGGAACGGCCTGGGCCAGGTCCTCCAGATAGAGACCGCCCGCGTCGTCCAGCTCGGCGCCGACGGCGGCCCAGACGCTGGTCGAGGCGCCCTGCTGGGGCGTCTTGAAGCCGTCGCGCACCTTGCCGTCGTCGTCGATCCAGCCCATCGCCTTCTGCTCCTCCAGCGGCAGGTGGCGCTGCAGCGGGGTCATGATGCCGCCCGGCATCACGGCGAAGGCGCGCACGCCCTGGTCCTTGAACCGCTTGTCGAAGCCCACGGCGAACAGGGCGTTGGCGGTCTTGGCCTGACCGTAGGCCTCCCACTTGTCGTAGGGACGATCGCGGAAGTTCGGGTCGTCGAAGTTCACCGGCGCGCGGCGGTGGCCGATCGACGACAGCGACACCAGCCGCGAGGTCCAGCCCGACTTGGCGCCCGCCACCAGGTTCGGGGCCAGCAGCACCGACAGCAGGAAGTGGCCGAAGTGGTTGGTGCCGATCTGCATCTCCAGCCCGTCCTCGGTATAGGCGAGCGGACAGGCCATGACGCCGGCGTTGTTGATCAGGAGGTTCAGCGGCCGATCGCCCCAGCGCTCGGCGAAGGCGCGGATCGACTTGAAGCTGGAGAGGTCCAGCATCGACCACGACACCTTGCCCTTCGCCGTCCTGGCGATGTCGGCGACGGCGGCTTCGGCCAGGTCGGGCTTGCGGACGGCGATCACCACCTCGGCCCCGGCCTCGGCCAGGGCGCGGGCGGTCTCGATCCCGATGCCGGTGGCCCCGCCGGTGACGATGGCGACCACGCCGGTCAGGTCCTGGCCGGCGACCACGTCGCGGGCGTCGGTATAGGCCCCGAAGGCGGATTTGATACGGTCGGCCAAGTTTCGCTCCCTGTGATCTTGTCGTTGAGGTGACGCTACAACTGCGGGATCAGAAGGCCCAAGGCGATCCCCGGCCGGGGACATGCCCTCGCGGCGTGTCCCCATCAGCTGGCGCCGAGCCACGGCTTGGGGACACGCCGCGTGGGCATGTCCCCGGTCGCGTCAGGACACCTTCGAGAAGTCGGGCGCCCGGCGCTCGGCGAAGGCCATGAAGGCTTCCCGCGCCTCGGCGGTCTGCAGGCGCTGGCCGAACAGCTCGCCTTCCCTGTCCATCAGGGCCGCGATGGTCTCGGCGTCGCGCATCAGGGTCTTGGTCGCGGTCAGGGCGCCCAGCGGACGCTTGGCCAGCTGGTCGGCGGCGGCGCGGGCCTTGGCGCGCAGATCGTCCAGCGGCACGCAGGCGTTGGCGATGCCCCAGGCGGCCGCCGTCTCGCCGCTGACCGCCTCGCCCAGGGCGAACATGGCGTAGGCGCGGGCGTGGCCGATGCGGGCCGGCAGCAGCAGGCTGGAAGCGGCCTCCGGCACCAGGGCCAGGTTGACGAACGGCACGGTCAGCTTGGCGTCCGGGCTGGTGAACACCAGGTCGCAGTGCAGCAGCATGGTCGTGCCCACGCCCACGGCCTGGCCCTGGACGGCGGCGACCAGCGGCCGCGTGGCCTTGGCCAGGTTCTTCAGGAACCGCATCACGTGGCGCTCGCCGGTGAAGGCGCCGGTGGCCTGGGCGGCGAAGTCCTGCAGGTCGTTGCCCGAACTGAAGCTGTCGCCGTCGGCCTGGAACACCACCACCCGCACGGCCGGATCGCTCTCGGCCCGCTCCAGGCTGTCGGCCAGCACGCCGTACATAGCGTTGCTGAGGGCGTTCTTCTTGTCCGGACGGGCCAGGGTGATGGTCATCACGCCGGCGTCGACGACGACCTGAACGTGGTCGGTCATGAGGGGTCTCCTTTGGGGAACTTCGTTTGCAGGCTGGTCAGCCAGCGCGACACCACGGCGATCTCGTCGTCCGTGAAGCCTTCGGTGAGATGGGCGTTCAGGCCTTCGACCCCGGCCTTGGCCTCCTCGCGGGCGGCCTCGCCGTGGGTAGTCAGGTGCAGGCGGAAAGCGCGGCCGTCCTTGGGGTCGGGCCGGCGCTCGACCAGCTCGGCGCGGACCATACGGTCGACCAGGCCGGTCATGGCCGAGGGCGCCAGGTCCAGCGCCTCGGCGGCCTCGCCGATCAGGGCGCCGTCCTTCTGGCCCAGCACGAACAGGGCCCCGGACTGGGCGGCGGTCAGCCCGCCCTTGGCGGCCATCTTGGCCTCGACATAGCGCTGCACCCGTCGGTGCGCGACATTGAGCAGGAAGACGAGGCGACGGTCGGGCGGCGTGGTCATGGCGCGAGATTATAGTTCGCGCACGAAATATCAAACGATTGTTTTGGCCGACGTGGAAAATCATTCAACCGATCGGTTGACTCTTTCCCGGCCACGCCACACATTCAACCACATGGTTGAATTAAATACCGCCCTTTCGGCCCCGCAACTGGACGCCGTCTTCCACGCCCTCGGCGACGCCACCCGTCGCCGGATGCTGCGCGAGCTGGCGGGCGGCGAGCGGACGGTGGGCCAGCTGGCCGAGCCGTTCTCGATCTCGCTGGCCGCCGCCTCCAAGCACATCAAGGCGCTGGAGAGCGCCGGCCTGATCCAGCGCGAGGTCCGCGGCCGCACCCACCTGTGCCGCCTGGAGCCCGGCCCGCTGGCCACGGCCCAAGAATGGCTGAGCTTCTACGAACACTTCTGGACCAGCCGTCTCGACGTGCTCGACCGGCTCCTCCGCGAGGAGGACGCCCGCAAGACCCCGCCCCCGAACAAAGGAGACGACCGATGAGCGAAGCCGCCACGCTGGACGCCTATGGCGAAGTGATCGAGCCCCTGACCCTGAAGATCCAGCGCCTGCTGCCGGGCCCGATCGACCGCGTCTGGGCCTATCTCACCGAGAGCGAGCTGCGCCGCCAGTGGCTGGCCTCGGGCGCGATGGAGATGAAGGCCGGCGCGCCGTTCACCTTCACCTGGCGCAACAACGAGCTGAGCGATCCGCCCGGCCAGCTTCCCGAGGGCTTCAGCGCCGAGCACAGCCTGGAAAGCCGCATCCTCGACTTCGTCCCGGGTCGCAAGCTGGCCATCGCCTGGAACCAGGGCGAGGTGTCGTTCGAGCTCGAGCCCGCCGGCGACAAGGTGCTGCTGACGATCGTCCACCGTCGCGCGCCGGACCGCACCACGCTGCTCAATGTCAGCGCCGGCTGGCACGCCCACCTCGACGTCCTGGCCACCCGGCTCAGCGGCAAGCCGCAGACGGCGTCGTTCTGGGACGGCTGGAAGCGGCTCAAGGCCGAATACGAAACCCGCCTGCCCGCCTGAGGCGCCCTCTACCACGCTCCGCCGGTCCGGCCGGCGGAGCCGCAGGCTTTCCCCCGAAATCCAGACAGGTTCCCCATGACCCATCCCGTCGTTTCGCGCGCCGAATGGCTGAAGGCCCGACTCGCCCTGCTCGCCGAGGAAAAGGCGCTGACCCGCCGCAGCGACGAACTAGCCCGGCAACGCCAGACCCTGCCCTGGGTGCGGGTCGACAAGCCCTACCGGTTCGAAACCGAGGACGGCCCCGCCTCGCTGGCGGACCTATTCGACGGCCGCTCGCAGCTGATGGTCTACCACTTCATGTTCGGCCCGGACTACGAGGCCGGATGCCCGTCCTGCTCGGCCATCGCCGACGGTTTCGACGCCTCGGTCGTGCACCTGGCCAATCACGACGTCACCCTGACGGCGGTGTCGCGCGCCCCGCTGGCCAAGCTGCACGCCTACCAGCGGCGGATGGGCTGGTCGTTCCCGTGGGCGTCGTCCCAGGGCAGCGACTTCAATTTCGACTTCAACGTCTCGTTCTCCGAGGCGCAGCAGCGCACCGGGACCGTGGACTACAACTACGAGATCGCCGGCCACGCCCTGGACATCAAGCCGGCCCCGGAGCCGGTCGTGCAGTTCGCGGCCATGTGCGGGACCAACGCCGCCACCTACGCGCTGGACCGGCCCGGCCTCAGCACCTTCGTGCTGGAGGACGGCGTCGTCTATCACGCCTACTCGACCTACACGCGGGGCGTGGACGGCCTGTGGGGCATGTACCAGTGGCTGGACCGCGCGCCCAAGGGCCGTAACGAACAGGACCTCTGGTTCCGCCGCCACGACGAGTATCCGAGGGCGGCCGAGTGACCGTGGATGCGCCTCCCTCGACGGCGCTGGCCGCGTCGGGCTGGCTGAGCCTGGCGGCCACGCCGACCTTCGCCGTCATGATGCTGGTGACCGGCCTGACGGGCGGATCGATGGGCGGGCTGTGCGCCGTCCGGCCGCCCTTCGACGGCATGGCGGCGATGTACGCCCTGATGGCCGTCTTCCACGCCGCGCCGTGGCTGCGCCTGGCGGCCCGGCGGCGCGCGACGGCTTAGGCGGCGCGGTACCAGTTCACCGCGTCGGCGTCCTTCTCGCGCGCGGCCAGGCCCCGCCCGATCAGGCAGTTGAGGTGGGCCAGGGCCTCGCCGGTGGCCATGCCCAGGATGTCGGGACCGATCGGCCGCGCGAACAGCGCCCCGAACACGTCGACCACCCGCTTGGGCTCGGACAGCTTGCCGGCCAGGCGCGTCAGGGCCCGTTCGTGCCCGGAGATCAGGCCGTCGATGCGGGCGTGCAGGCCCCGGAACGGATCGTTGTGGGCCGGCAGCACCAGCACCGAGTCGGGCACGGCCGCCTTTACCTTGGCCAGCGAGGTGATCCAGTCGGTCAGGGGATCGGCGTCCGGCTCGGTCGGATGCACCGAGACGTTGGACGAGATGCGCGGCAGCACCTGGTCGCCGGAAATCAGCACCTCCAGCTCAGGACACCACAGGCAGGCGTGGTCGGGCGAATGGCCCTGGCCGGTCACCACCCGCCAGTCGTGGTCGCCGATGCGGAAGGTCTCGCCGTCGGTCAGGCGGCGATAGCTGTCGGGCATCTGGTAGATCGCCTTGCCGAACCCGCCGAACCGCGCCTTGTAGTTGTCGATCGCCTCGTCGTCCCAGCCGGCGGCGTGGAAGAACCGCACCCCGTCCTCGGGCGCCTCGCGGCCGGTGTCGGCCACCAGCATCCGGCACTGGAAGTATTCCAGCCGGGTCATCCAGAGGCGGACGTCGAACTTGCGGGCGATCCAGCCGGCCAGGCCCACATGGTCGGGATGCAGGTGGGTGACGATCACCCGGGTGACGGGCAGGCCGCCCAGGGCGCCCGCGAAGGCCGCCCGCCAGGCCTGCGAGGTCTCCTTGGTCTGCAGGCCGGTGTCGATCACCGCCCAGCCCTCGCCGTCGCGGATGGCCCAGACATTGATGAAGCCCAGCGAGCCGCCCAGCGGCTGGCGCAGCCACAGCACCCCCGGCGCGACCTCCACCGCCTGGCCCGATCCCGTCTCCGGCGCCGCTTCGAACGGATAGACCAGCCGCGGCTTGCGCGGTTCGGGCGTTTCGGACGCGTCTTCCTCGATCCCGTCTCGCATCTGCGTCCTCCAGTCACAGCGATCGTCATGATTGCGCCCCCGTCGGACGACATCTTGACCCTTGATGCAAGCGGGCCTTAAGTCCGCCGCGAGGAATTTACCCCAGGAGACGTCCCCCATGAGGCCCATCGCGATCGGCTTGACGGCCGCCCTCGCGCTCGCCGCGCTTATCCCCGCCACCGTGATTTCGGCGGCCAAGGAAAAGGAAAAGCCGGCCGCCGTCGACGCCAAGGCCCGCGAGGCCGGCATGAAGGCCACGCCCGATCTGGTCAAGGCCGCCGGCGTGTCGTGCACCGTCACCGACGCCCGCCTGATCGGCAGCGACAAGAAGACGGCCACCGACTACTACGAAGTCGCCTGCCAGCAGGGCCTGGGCTTCGCGATCCTGGCCAAGAAGGACGCGGCGCCGCAGACCTACAGCTGCCTGGAAACCGCCGCGGCGGGCGCCGACGGCAAGCCCAGCGCCCTGGCCTGCCTGCTGCCCGGCAACGCCGACCCGAAGGCCGGCCTGGTTCCGTACCTGGCCAAGGCCGGCACCAGCTGCGACGTCCAGAACGCCCGCGCCATCGGCGCCGGCGCCAAGAACGCCTATTTCGAAGTCGCCTGTAAGGGCGGCGCCGGCTACATCGTCCAGACCGCCTCGCCGGTGAACGTCGACCAGGACGTCACGGTCAACAGCTGCCTGCTGTACGAGGAAGGCGGCAACGTCAGCTGCAAGCTGACCGACCGGGCCACCCAGCTGGCCGTCGTCGACACCCTGAACGGCTCGGCCGGCAAGAACTGCGCCATCAAGGACAAGCGCTACGTCCTCAGCACCAAGACCGACAACTACTTCGAAGTCGTCTGTCAGGACGGCAAGGGCTACGTCTACCAGCAGGCCGCCACCACCGGCGCCTTCGTCCGCGCCATCGACTGCGCCCAAGCCAGCTTCGTCGGCGGCGGCTGCACCCTGAGCGACGCCGTGGCCGCCCAGACCGAGCAGGCCGGCCTCTACACCAAGCTGGCCACCAAGGCCGGCTTCGACTGCAAGGTCGAGAAGTACGGCATGCTGCCCAGCCCCGATCCCCGCAAGGAGATCGTCGAACTGAAGTGCTCCAACCGTCCCGACGGCGGCATCGGCATCTTCACCGCCACCAGCAACACCGTCTACGACTGCATCACCTCGGAAATGAACGGCTACCGCTGCAGCTTCACCAAGCCGGACGAGGCGTTCCCGCGCCTGACGGCCGACCTGAAGGGCCTGGGCAAGGGCAGCTGCACCGTTTCGGGCGCCCGCGTCATCGGCCAGACCGCCACCGACGGCTACGTCGAAGTGGCCTGCTCGGACGGCCTGCCGGGCTGGGTGATGGCCTACCCGCTGAACACCACCGCCCCGCACGCCAAGGAAGTCCTGTCCTGCGTGCAGGCCAAGGGCGTCGGCGGCGGCTGCAAGCTGCCGACCAACAAGACCAAGAGCTGATCGGGCGCACAGCCTGAACGAAAGAAGCCCGCCGGGAGCGATCCCGGCGGGCTTTTTCTTTGATCAAGCCAAGGGCCAAAACCCGTTGTCATCCCGGAAGCCCCGCAGGGGCTGTCCAGGCCCCAGGGAACTGGGCTGATGCTTTGCGGTTCCCCTGGGTCCCGGACAAGCGCTACGCGCTTTCCGGGATGACAACCGTGAGGTGGCGCGGAGACGCCCGAACCGATTGTGGCTCAGATCCCCGCCCCGACCTTCTCCAGGCTCTGGGCCATCTGCTTCAGGCGCTTGTCGAGCTCGGCCATGGTGCGGTTCAGGGCGCCTTCGTCGTCGCGCCAGACCTGCAGGGTGCGGCCCCACACCGCCGACATCGCCGTCAGCCGGGCCGGGCCGGCGTCGACGCCGGCGGCTTCCAGGATCGCCCGGGCGGTCCGGGGGAAGCGCAGGGCCGAAACCACCACGCTTTCTGAGCGGCTGATGGCGATCAGGGCGGCCCGGTGCGGTTCCATGGCCTCGAGCCGGGCCATGGCGGCGTCGAACAGCCGGTCATGGGTCGAGGCGTCCTCGGCCGTGACCGTGGCCAGGGCGGCGCGGTCGAAGCGGGCGGCCAGGTGGCTCAGCACCGCGCCCTTGCCGTCGGCCCGGGCATAGAGCTCGGCGAACGGGACCTCGGCCTTCAGGGCGATGTCGCGCAGGCTGATCTGCGTCCACGGCCGGTCGGCGGCCAGGGACAGGGCCGCGGCGGCGGCGCGATCGAGGATGTCTTCGGCGGCGGTCATGGTTGCTGAAATGGCGGGTCGGCGGGCGCGAAGCAAGGACCCTCTCCCAGGGGGAGAGGGCTCTAGCCCCCCAGCTCCACCGACCGCTTCACCGCCGCGTCCAGCGCGCGGGGCAGCAGGTCGCCGAAACCGCCCTCGCCCATCAGCACGCCCAGCGCCGCGGCCGTGGTGCCGCCCGGCGAGGTGACCTGCCTGCGCAGTTCGGCCGGCTCCTCGCCGCCCTGGCCCAGCAGGGCCGCAGCGCCGACGATGGTGGCCCGCGCCAGCTGAGCCGAGGCGGCCGGGTCCAGGCCCTGGCCGACGCCCGCCGCCTCCAGCGCCTCGATGAAGGCGTAGAGATAGGCCGGGGCCGAGCCGGACACGGCGGTGGCGGCGTGCATCAGGGCTTCGTCGTCGAGATCGACCGTGGTGGCCACCGGGTCCAGCAGGGCGTGCGCGCGGGCGCGGGCCTCGGCGGCATCGGCATAGATGCTGGCCGTGCCCAGGCCGATGGCGACGGCGGTGGTCGGCATCACCCGGGCCACGGCGCGGCCACCGAACGCGGCGGAGATGTCGGCGGCGCGCACCCCGGCGGCGATGGAGACGATCACGGCGTCAGGGGCCAGGTGCGGGACCACCTCGGCCACGGCCTCGCGCCAGATCTGCGGCTTGACGGCCAGCAGGACCGTCTTGGCGGCGGAGAGGGCTTCCAGCGGAGGATTGACCAGGGCGCCCGGGAAGGCGGCGGCGTCGACGTTCGGGTCGCGGACGATCAGGTCGGCGGCGGCGAAGGCGCCCGCCTTGCTCCAGCCCTCGATCAGGGCCCCGCCCATGCGTCCGGCGCCGAGGAGGAGGATGGGGGTGGTCATGGGCGGCTCCGCTGAACTGGACGCCGCCTGCCTAGCAGGTCACGCGTCGGGGAGCGAGCCGGGGACATGCCCTCGGGCGTGTCCCCATTCCGGATCGGTGCGTCGGGTGGGAACACGCCGCAAGGGCATGTCCCCGGCTTCAGGCCTGGCCCACCGTTTCGAACATGCAGGCGGCCATGGCCTCGTCCGGGGTCTTGGCGCCGTGCAGCAGGAAGTCGAAGGCGGGGTAGAAGCGGTCGGCGGCTTCCACGGCGGCGTCGATCATCGAGGCGGCCTGGGCCATGGTCGGGCGTTCGCCGGCCGGCAGGGCCAGGGCGTGGCGGAAGACCACCTCGCCGTCGTCGGTCCAGACCTCGAAATGGCCCAGCCAGACGCGCTGGTTGATCATCGACAGCAATTCGTAGGCGGCGGGGCGCTTGGTCTTGGACGCACGCAGGTCCAGCGACAGGCACAACTGCAGGCAGTCGGCCTCGGGCCGCCAGGCGAACCACAGCTCGTAGTCCTTCCAGTCGCCGGTCAGGGCGAAGGCCAGGTCGCCGTCCTCGGTGCGGTCGAACGTCAGGTTCTCGGCCGCGAGCACGTGCTCGACGACCTCGAGGGGGTCCATCGCCAGCAGGACGTCGTCTTCTTCCGGTTGGGTGTCCATAAGAACCTTTGGCCCCCGGGGAGGGACAGGCCGTTGGGCCCGTCCAAATCACCCACTCGAGGGAGTCTAATCTGCTTCGCGGGCGGCGTCACAACCGCCTTCACGTCGAACGGGAACGAAACTCGCCTATTCGGCCGCGTTACCGGTCTTCTTGGCGGGGGCCTTGGTCGACGCCTTTGGGGCCTTGAGCTCGGCGATTTCGGCGCGCAGGGCGGCCACTTCCGCCTTCAAGGCCTCGAAATCGTCGCGCCGGATCAGGTCGAACTCGGCGGCCAGGCGGTCGGCCTGGGCCCGCATCGCGGTCTTGGCTTCCTCGCCGGCGGTCTGAGCGATGCCCATGGCGGCCTGGGTCAGCTTGGCGAATTCGTCGAGGAAGGGGTTTTGGCTGTGCATCTAGATTCCAGGGCCCGGCGCGGCTGCCCCCAAATCAGGGGCCAGCTCTTATATGGGAAACGAGGGATGAAAGCGAACCGGGAACAGGCTATGCCTGCGACCATCTGTCCGTCCGGAGCGCTCGCGGCGTGATCTTCCCCGACATCGACCCCATCGTCCACATCGGCCCCTGGGCCCTGCAATGGGGCCCGCTGGCCCTGCGCTGGTACGCCCTGGCCTATGTCGCCGGCATCCTGCTGGGCTGGCAGTACGCGATCCGGCTGGTCCGCGACGGCAATCTGTGGGGCGGCCAGAAGCCGACCGCCACCTCGGTGCAGATCGACGACCTGGTGCTGTGGATCACCCTGGGCATCATCCTGGGCGGCCGGATCGGCTACGTGCTCTTCTACATGATGCTGAACGATACCCAGCGCGGCGGCCTGGCCGAAAACCCGCTGACCGTGTTCAAGATCTGGGAGGGCGGCATGTCCTTCCACGGCGGCTTCCTGGGCGTCTGCGCCGCGATCGCCCTGTTCGCCCGCCAGCAGAAGATCGACATGCTGAAGCTGGGCGACCTGGTCGCGCCGGTCGTGCCGATCGGCCTGTTCTTCGGCCGCTGCGCCAACTTCATCAACGGCGAGCTGTGGGGCCGGGTCACCGACCACCCGTTCGGCATGATCTTCTGCAACGACACGATCCGCGCCGCCAACGACGGCCGCTGCCCCGCCGGTCCCGAGCCCCGCCACCCCAGCCAGCTGTACGAGGCGGCGCTGGAGGGCGTGGTGCTGTTCCTGATCCTCAACTTCGCCGCCTACCGGCTGAAGTGGCTGCAGCGCCGGGGCGCGCTCGTGGCCACCTTCCTGATCTGCTACGGCCTGTTCCGCGCCGCGCTCGAGAACGTGCGCAATCCCGATCACGGCATGCCCGCGTTCCCGTTCGGCCTGACCATGGGGATGATCCTGTCGATCCCGATGCTGCTGGTCGGCGTCTGGCTGCTGCTGCGCGCGCTGCGTGAACCTGTTCCCGCTCCCGTCGCCGAAACCCATGAGCCTGCTTGACCGCCTGCGGGCCCAGATCGCCCAGGACGGCCCGATCAGCGTCGCCGAGTACTTCACCCGCTGCCTGCACGACCCGCGCGACGGCTACTACGCCAACCGCCCGGCGCTGGGCGAGGGCGGCGACTTCCTGACCGCGCCGGGCGTCAGCCAGATGTTCGGTGAGCTGATCGGCCTGTGGCTGCTGGAGACCTGGACCCGCATGGGCCGGCCCTCGCCGGTGCGGCTGGTCGAGATGGGCCCGGGCGACGGGACCCTGATCTTGGACATCCTGCGCGCCGCCCGCCTGCTGCCCGACTTCCTGGCCGCCGCCGACCTGTGGCTGGTCGAGGTGTCGCCGCCCCTGCGCCAGGCCCAGGCCGACCGGCTAGCCGACGCGCCCCTGACGCCGCGCTGGGCCGACCGGCTGGACGCCGTGCCCGCCGGCGCCCCGCTGCTGCTGGTCGCCAACGAGGTGCTGGACTGCCTGCCCGCCCACCAGTTCGTGCGGACCGGGACCGGCTGGGCCGAACGGATGGTGGGCCTGGACGACAAGGGCGAGCTGGCGTTCGGCCTCCGCGCGCTCACCCCCTCCGCCGATCGTCGATCGGCGCCGCCTCCGCGCGGAGAGGATCTGCCTCCTGGAACGGTCGTCGAATCCTCGCCCGCCCAGGCCGCCCTGGGCTCGGAGATCGGCCATCGCGTCGCCCGCGACGGCGGGGCGGCCCTGCTGATCGACTACGGCCGCGACGCGCCGGGCGGGGGCGACACGCTGCAGGCTCTTAAAAGCCACGCGAAAGTCCCGCCCCTGGCCGAGCCGGGCCAGGCCGACCTGACCGTCTGGGCCGACTTCCCCGCCGTGCTGGCCGCCGCCCGCGAGGCCGGGGCCGGAACGGGACCCATCCTGACCCAGGGCGCGTTCCTGCAAGGCCTGGGGATCGAGGCCCGCGCCCAGGCCCTGGCCGCCGCGCGCCCCGACCAGGCCGAAAAGCTGGCCCGGCAACTTGATCGTCTGACCGGACCGGCGCAGATGGGCGAGCTGTTCAAGGTCGTCTGCCTGTCGGCGCCCGGCCTTTCTCCTCCGCTTTTCGAGGACGCGTGATGACCGCTGAAGACCTGCCCACCGTCCAGTCGCCGCTGCTGGCCGCCGTCGCCGGGGTCAGGCACGCCTTCTTCACCCGCCAGGGCGGGGTCTCGACCGGCCTCTATTCCAGCCTCAACGTCGGACGCGGCAGCAAGGACGACCCGGCCGACGTGGCCGAGAACCGCGCCCGGGCCGCCGCCTGGTTCGGGGCCGCGCCCGAAGACCTCAACACCTGCTTCCAGATCCACTCGACCATCGCCATCGTCGCCGACGGCTCGTGGGGCGACGCCCGGCCCGAGGGCGACGCGGTGGTGACCAAGACGCCGGGCGTGGTCTGCGGGGCCCTGCACGCCGACTGCGCGCCGGTGCTGATCGCCGACCCGGTCGCCCGCGTGGTCGCCTCCGCCCACGCCGGCTGGCGCGGAGCCCTGGACGGGGTGGTCCAGTCGGCCGTCGACCAGATGGTCGCCCTGGGCGCCCAGCCCGCGCGCATGGTCGCCGCCGTCGGCCCCTGCATCGGGCCCCAGTCCTACGAGGTGGGCCTGGAGTTCCTGCACCGCTTCGAGGCCGACAGCCCCGGCTCCGGCCGATTCTTCGCGCCCGGCCAGACCGACGACAAGCGCCTGTTCGACCTGCCGGCCTTCGTCCTGGATCGTCTGGACACGGCGGGCGTCGGCCGCAGCGAATGGGTCGGCCGCGACACCCGGACCGAGGCCGATCTGTTCTTTTCGAACCGCAGGGCCTTCCTGGCCGGGGAGTCCGACTACGGACGGCTTCTCTCGGCGATCGCGTTGGAAGCGTGAGTACGTCGAATAACGGCACTCAGTGGAAACACGGGGTTGTTCCCGCGCCCGAGGCTGCTAGAAGCCCCCGCAACGGCGACACCCCTTCCCGAGACAAAACCATGAAGCTGCTGTCCGGCAATTCGAACCGCACCCTGGCCCAGTCCATCGCGGAGTATCTCGACATGCCGCTGACCCGCGCCCAGGTGCGCCGGTTCGCCGATCTCGAGGTGTTCGTCACGATCGACGAGAACGTCCGCGGCGAGGACGTCTTCGTCATCCAGTCGACCAGCTATCCGGCCAACGACAACCTGATGGAGCTGCTGATCTGCATCGACGCGCTGAAGCGCGCGTCGGGCAAGCGGATCACGGCCGTGCTGCCCTACTTCGGCTACGCCCGCCAGGACCGCAAGACCGGCGGCCGCACCCCGATCTCGGCCAAGCTGGTGGCCAACCTGATCACCCGCTCGGGCGCCGACCGCGTCCTGACCATGGACCTGCACGCCGGCCAGATCCAAGGCTTCTTCGACATCCCGACCGACAACCTGCTGCCCTCGCGCCTGCTCGCGGACGACATCCACAAGCGCTACAAGATGGGTTCCGACCTGATGGTCGTCTCGCCCGACGTCGGCGGGGTGGTGCGGGCCCGCGCCCTGGCCAAGCGCCTGGACGACGCCGACCTGGCCATCGTCGACAAGCGCCGCTCGGCCCCGGGCGAGAGCGAGGTCATGAACATCATCGGCGACGTGAAGGACCGTCGCTGCATCCTGTTCGACGACATCGTCGATTCCGCCGGCACCCTGTGCAACGCCGCCGCGGCCCTGATGGCCCAGGGCGCCAAGTCGGTCTCGGCCTATGTCACCCACGGGGTGCTGTCGGGCGCGGCCGCCGAGCGCGTGGCCAATTCGGTGCTGACCGAGCTGGTGGTCACCGACTCGATCGAGGCCTCGGACACCGTCAAGGCCTGCAAGAAGATCCGCTACGTCTCGTGCGCCCCGCTGATCGGCGAGGCCATCCGCCGGATCGCCAACGAGGAATCGGTCTCCAAGCTGTTCGACTAGGGCGCCCCCGGAGACGTGTCCAAAAGACGCCTCATGCGGGAACCGTCACGGCTTCACACGCCTTTTCGACGGCGACGCTTGTCAACAGAGGGTTAACGGGCTGACTGTCACAATCTCGCCCGCGCGCCAGTGTTATGGCGGGCGCTCTATGTCATTGGGGATGTTCTCGGAATGCTTTCCACCACGCGTACGCGCGCCGCGCTGACGGCCATCGCCGTGGTCGCCGCCACCTTGCTGGCCAGCTGCGAGACGCCGCCGCCCCCACCGCCTCCGGTCGTCGCCGCCCCGCCCGCCCCGCCGCCGATCACCCTGTCCTCGAGCATCGTCGAGAAGGCCAGCGCCTTCCGCGGCTACATGCAGCGCGCCGGCGCGATCGGCGCCCACTTCGACAACGGCGACCAGATCCAGGCCTCGCTGAAGGTCGGCGTCGCCTACGAGCCCAAGCAGTTCCTGTCGGGCGCCACGGCCTACGCCGCCGTCCTGGCCCTGCAGGACCCGACCTTCGTGGCCTCGGTGCGCAGCTTCGCCGCCGACCCGACCCAGCGCCAGCAGGTCATCAACCAGATCATCGCCGACCCGGCTTACGCCGTCGGCTTCAAGGGCAGCGACACCGCCGCCGGCCGGATCATCGACACCCTGGGCGGCGACGGCCTGAGGCTCTACGCGGCCGGCAAGGCCGTGAAGCAGGCGGCCTACGACGTCCAGCGCTCGAAGTGGTCGACCCTGCCGGTCCTGGACCGCGACGGCCGCCTGGCCTACGCCAAGACCATGTCGGCGACGCCCGCCCTGGCCGACAGCGCCGACGTGGCCGCCCTGCGCGAAGCCTCGCTGAGCGGCCTGTCGTCGGCCTCCGCCCCGCCGGCCATCCCGGTGGTGGACGCGCCCGCCGCTCCGGCCGCCGCCGGTCCGCGCTCCGCCCCGCCGCCCTACAAGCCGCTGGTGATCCGCGGCCTGGCCGTGGCCGCCCTGGCCGCCCTCGGCGCGGCCGGCGACGACAAGCTGGCCCTGATCGACGCCGTCATGGCCGAGCCGGCCAGCGCCATGTGCCTGAACATGGGCAAGCTGAACCTCTACCAGTGCCTGGCCGTGGCCAAGCCGCACTACGAGGACGTCTTCTGCCTGGGTCAGCACGTCATGATCGACACCGGCGCCTGCGTGATCAAGGCGAGCGGCGCCGAGATGCCCTACGAGCCGCCGCCCCCGCCCAAGCCCGAGCCGGCGGTCAAGAAGAAGGTCCCGGCCAAGAAGGGCGCCGCGACCAAAAAGAAGAGCTAAGCGGCTCTACAGCCTGCTCTTTCGTCGCACTTCGAACGGCCGCCCGTTGCATCGGGCGGCCGTTCTGTGTATGGAGCGCGACCCAAAAACGCCGACCGGGCGAGACAATCCAGTCTTGTGCGGCGGTTTCGCATTTCGAGAGCACGGGGCTCTCCAGAGAGACAAGACATGGCCGAGATCATTCTCAACGTCGAACTTCGCGACCGCGCCGGCACCGGCGGTTCGCGCGAAACCCGCCGCCAGGGCAAGGTCCCCGGCGTGCTGTACGGCGGCAACAAGGCCCCGGTGAACATCGCCGTGAAGGGCAACGAATTCCGCAAGGCGCTCTACACCGGCAAGCTGCTGGGCCACCTGGTGACCCTGCAACACGGCGACGAGAAGCAATCGGTCATCGCCAAGGCCGTGCAGTTCCACCCCGTCACCGACGAGCCGATGCACTTCGACCTGTACCGCGTCGACGAGCACCAGCTGATCAAGATCGAAGTGCCGGTGCACTTCAAGAACCACGACATCTCGGTCGGCCTGAAGAAGGGCGGCACGCTGGAAGTCATCCGTCACACCGTCGAGCTGGCCTGCCCGGCCGACAAGATCCCCGAAGAGCTGGTCATCGACCTGGCCTCGCACGACATCGGCGACGTGATCCGCATCTCGGAAGTGAAGCTGCCGGAAGGCGTGCGCCCGGCCATGGACCGCGACTTCGTGATCGCCAACCTGAAGGCCTCGGCCGCTTCGCAATCGAGCGAAGGCGACACCACCACCGCCGAGGGCTAAGCCCTTCGATCGGGCTTTCCGATCCGGTATTCGAGACGGGCGGGCTTCACGGCCCGCCCGTTTTTCGTTCAGGCGTCCATCCTTGGGTCTTACGCGATGCTGATCCTCGCCGGCCTCGGCAATCCCGAGCCGAAATACGAGAAGAACCGCCACAACGTCGGCTTCATGGCGGTCGACGCCCTCGCCCGCAAATGGGGCACGGCGCCGTGGCGCGCGCGCTTCCAGGGGCTGGCCTGCGAGGGCCAGGTCGACACCCCGAACGGCCCGGTCAAGCTGCTGCTGCTCAAGCCCAAGACCTACTACAACGAAAGCGGCCGCGCCGTGGGCGAGGCCATGAAGTTCTTCAAGCTCAAGCCGGCCGACGTGATCGTCTTCCACGACGAGATCGACATGGCCCCCGGCCGCTTCCGGATGAAGGCCGGGGGCGGGGCGGCGGGCAATAACGGCATCCGCTCGACCACCAGCCAGATCGGCGACGGATTCCGTCGCGGCCGGATCGGCGTGGGCCATCCCGGCCACAAGGACGCGGTGATGCACTATGTCCTGGGCGACTTCCACAAGGTCGACCACCAGTGGCTGGACCCGATGCTGGACGCCCTGGCCGACGCCCTGCCCTTCGCGGCCGCCGGCGACGACGAGCGCTATCAGGCCGAGGTGCTGCGTCTGGCCCCCGCGCCCAAGGCCGATCCCAAAAAAGCCGCGCGCCAGGCCGACTAGAAGGGGCCGGCCAGGCCAAAGATTGACGTTCGCTCGCCCAGGGGACAAAGACCCAAGGCAGAGCTTGGAGCCGCAAGATGTTTCCCGCCATCGGCCTATCGCTGATCTTCTCGATCGCCCTGTGCGTCCACGTGGTGCGCACCCATCAGCAGATGTACTGGCTGTGGATCATCCTGGCGTTCCAGCCGCTGGGCGGGCTGGTCTATCTGCTGGCGATCATCGCGCCCGAGTTTTTGGGCGGGGCCAAGGCGCGCCGGGTCGGCCAGGCCGCGCGCGACATCCTCGATCCCCAGCGCGAATACCGGGCCGCCACCCAGGCCGTCGACGACGCCCCCACCGTGGCCAATCGCGCCCGCCTGGCCGCGGCCGCCTCGGGCCTGGGCAAGCACGCCGAGGCCGAGCGGATGTACGCCGAGGCGCTCCAGGGCATGTACGCCGACGACCCGCAGCTGCTGTTGGGTCGCGCCGTCGCCCTGATCGAACTGGACCGCGCGGCCGAGGCCCTGCCGCTGCTGGAGGGGTTGAGCGCCCAGTCGCCCGCCGCCCGCACGCCGAACGTCGCCCTGGCCATGGGCCGCGCCTACCACGCCCTGGGCCGCCAGACCGAGGCCGACACCGCCCTGCGCTGGGCGGCGGCCCACCTGCCGGGCTTCGAGGGCATGGCGCGCTACGCGGTGTTCCTGGCCCAGACCGGCCGCAAGGACGAGGCCCGTGAGGCCCTGGCCGAGATCGACAAGCGCCTGGCCAAGACCCACTCGCACTTCCGCAAGGAAGCCCGCGGCTGGCGCGACCTGGCGGCCAACGCGGTGGGGTGACTACTCGCGTGCGCGCCCGTCGCCGATCAGCATGTGACCCAGCCAGCTGACGACGCCGACCACCAGCGAGCCGAAGATCCCGGCCCACAGGCCGTCGACCACGAAGCCCTTCAGCATCCAGCCGACCAGGCCCAGCATCGCGGCGTTCACCACCAGCAGGAACAGGCCCAGCGTCACGACGGTGATCGGCAGGGTCAGCACGAAGACCACCGGCCGGACGATGGCGTTGACCACGCCCAACAGCACCGCGGCGACCGCCAGGCTGGTCCAGCCGCCCGGCACGGCGATGCCCGGCACGATCTCGGACGCCAGCCACAGGCCGAGGGCGGCGATCAGGGCACGGATGATGAAGCGCGTCACGGAAGCCTCCTTGGCGTCAAGCGCGACCATTAGATGGGCGCCGGCCCCATCCCGGCAAGTCCGCCGAATGGCTTGCGTCGACTATCCGACGATGCGCAGCCTGATTGATGACTAAGGTGCGGTCTTCGGCCTTGGCCACGGGAACGCTTTTCGCCTGATGACAACGCCGATCCTCGACCACCTGCGCGCCACGACCCGCGACCTGCACGACGGCCTGGAGGCCCGGCTGGACGTGTTCACCCGCGTCGCCGATCCCCTGCGTCGCCGCGACATGGTGGGCCGGTTCCTGGCCTTCTACCGCCCCGCCGAGGCCGCCCTGGCGCGGCTGCTGGGCGACGAGCCGGACCTGGAGTTCGACGCCCGCCGCAAGGTGCCTGCCCTGGAGCGCGACGCGGCGACCTTGCGGGCCGTCGCCTCGACCGACGCCCCGCTGGCCCTGCCGACCGACCGCGCCGAGGCCCTGGGCTTCCTCTACGTGCTGGAAGGCTCGACCCTGGGCGGGCGGGTCATCGACAAGCAGCTGCGCGTGCGGGGACTGTCGCCTGAGGGGCTGAGCTTCTTCCAGGGCTACGGCGAGGCGACCGGGGCGCGGTGGAAGGCGTTCTGCGCCGTGCTCGAGCGCGCCGGCGACAAGGCCGCGGCCGCCCGCGGCGCGCGCTCGGCCTTCGTCCAGATGGAAGCCTGGATGTGCGGAGTTCCGGCATGAGTGCTTCCGGCCCCACCCCCGAGCAGATCGCCTCCTGCGATCGCGAGCCGATCCACATCCCCGGCGCCGTCCAGCCGCACGGCGTCCTGCTGGTGCTGGACCGCGACAGCCTGGAGATCCGCCACGCGGCCGGCGACGTGGCCGGGCTGCTGGGGGCGGAGACCTGGATCGGCGTCGCCGCCGGCGCCGTGCTGGGCGACACCCTCGCTCAGCGCATCGCCGCCGTGACCGCCTCGGGAAGCGGCGGCTTCGTCGGCGCCCTGCGGGTCGCCGGGCGGGCCTTCGACGTCAGCGCCACTTTCCAGGCCGACAAGGTGCTGGTCGAGATCGAGCCGGGCCTGGACCAGGCCCTGACCGGCGCCCAGATCCTGGCCCAACTGGAGGCGGCGGCCGCCGCCTTCGAGCGCTGCCCCGGCCTGAAGACCCTGTACGACCGCGCCGCGACCGAGTTCCGGCGCCTGACCGGCTACGACCGGGTGATGATCTACCGCTTCGGCGAGGACGACGCCGGCGAGGTGGTGGCCGAAAGCCGCGCGGCCCACGTCCAGGCGTTCCTCAACCACCGCTTCCCGGCCAGCGACATCCCCAAGCAGGCGCGGGCCCTGTACGTGCGCAATCTGGTGCGGGCCATCCCCGACGCGACCTACGTTCCCGCGCCCCTGCTGCCGCCACTCCAGACCGATCTCGACATGAGCGACTGCGCCCTGCGCAGCGTCTCGCCGGTGCACCTGCAGTACCTGCGCAACATGGGCGTCACGGCTTCGGCCTCGGTGTCGATCGTCAAGGACGGGCGGCTGTGGGGGCTGGTGGCCTGCCACCACGAGACGCCGCGCCTGCTGCCCTACGACATCCGCGCCGCCTGCCGCGCCCTGGCCGGCGGCCTGGCCCGCCAGATCAAGGCCAAGGAGGAGGCCGAGACCTATCGCGAGCGCCTGCGGCTGCGGTCGCTGGGCGACGACGTGATCCACGCCCTGGCGCGAGCCGACAACGGCGACTTGGCGCTGGAGGAGCATCTGCGCGACCTGCAGCGCCTGGCCGACGCCGACGGCGTGGCGGTGTTCCGCGAAGACCGCATCGAGGTGGCGGGCAAGGCGCCGCCGCACCTGGCCCTGGCGATGCTGCGCGACTGGCTGCTGGAGACGGCGGGCGACGGGGCCGCCGCCACCGACCAGGCGTCGACCGACATCCCCGACGCGGTCGCGTTCCGCGCCCTGGCCTCGGGCCTGATGGGCGTGGTGGTCGAGCGCTCGCCGCTGCTGGCGATCCTGTGGACCCGGGCCGAACACGTCGAGACCGTGCGCTGGGCGGGCGAGCCGGTGAAGGCGACGACGCCGGACGGGGTCCTGACCCCGCGCGCCTCGTTCGACGCCTGGACCCAGACCGTGCGCGGCCGCTCGCGTCCGTGGACCGCCGGCCAGACCGGCGCGGCCCTGCGCCTGCGCGACGACCTGATCGACCTGCGCCGCGCCCGTCGCACCGCCGAGCTGAACGCCCACCTGCGCGCCACGCTGCAGGACAAGGACGAGCTGCTGCGCCAGAAGGACTTCCTGCTGCGCGAGGTGAACCACCGGGTGCAGAACAGCCTGGCCCTGGCCGCCAGCTTCCTGACCATCCAGATGAAGAGCATCGACGATCCGGTGGCGCGCGGCCCGCTGGAGGAGGCCAGCCGCCGCCTGACCGCCGTGGGCCTGGTCCACCGGCGGCTCTATCGCGGCGACCAGCTGGAGACCGTGGCCCTGGACCGCTACCTGACCGAACTGGCCGAGGAGATGGTCGGCACGCTGGACGAGGCCTGGTCCCGCCAGCTGCGTGTCGACGCCGCGCCGGTGACCGTGCCCACCGACAAGGCGGTGATCATCGGCCTGGTGGTCACCGAGCTGTTCATCAACGCGGTGAAGTACGCCTATCGCGGCCAGCCCGGCCGGATGGACATCGGCCTGGTCGAGGACGGCGACCGTCTGCTGCTGACCGTCGCCGACCAGGGCGGCGGCAAGCAGGGCCCGCGCGTGGGCTTCGGCAGCAAGATGATGGACGCCCTGGTGCGCCAGATGGGCGGGGTGCTGACCTACCACGACAACGCCCCGGGCGTGCGGGCCGAGCTGTCAGTGGGTCGTTTTTGAGGACTTTCTCCGCGGGCTTTTAGGGTGACGTCGCGTCGCGCGGCATTTTGCGCTTGTAAAAGTGAGAATGAACGTTCATTCTCACTTCCGTAGCGCCAATACCCGAGTCCGGGTGTCGGACATTACAAATCTGTTACCGCCCTTAACTTCGCCGCAACGCCTCCCTATCTGACCCATTCTGGTGGGGGTGATGGCGCGCGAAACGACGGGCGGATCCGCACCAAGGGGATAGTTTTCCATGGCCGTGAATTCTCTATCGGTGATGTCGCCGGACGGCGGCCTGTCGCGTTACCTCACCGAAATCCGCAAGTTCCCGATGCTGGCCAAGGACGAGGAGTTCATGCTCGCCCAACGCTGGAAAGAGCATCAGGACAGCGAAGCCGCCCACAAGATGGTCACCAGCCACCTGCGTCTCGTCGCCAAGAT
This sequence comes from Caulobacter sp. CCG-8, assembly GCF_037402475.1. Lineage (NCBI taxonomy): Bacteria > Pseudomonadati > Pseudomonadota > Alphaproteobacteria > Caulobacterales > Caulobacteraceae > Caulobacter > Caulobacter sp. CCG-8. Next base: position 31,359 of record NZ_JBBEUD010000026.1, on the reverse strand, counting down.
CGCCATGGGCTATCGCGGCTACGGCCTGCCGATCGGCGAGGTGATCTCCGAGGGCAACGTAGGCCTGATGCAGGCCGTCAAGAAGTTCGAGCCCGACAAGGGCTTCCGCCTGGCCACCTACGCCATGTGGTGGATCCGGGCCTCGATCCAGGAGTATATCCTGCGCTCGTGGTCGCTGGTGAAGATGGGCACGACCGCCGCGCAGAAGAAGCTGTTCTTCAACCTGCGCAAGGCCAAGAGCCAGATCAGCGCCTTCGAGGACGGCGATCTGCGCCCCGAGCAGGTCAGCGCCATCGCCACCAAGCTGGGCGTGCTGGACAGCGAGGTCATCTCGATGAACCGCCGCCTGTCGGGCCCCGACGCCTCGCTGAACGCGCCGCTGCGCGCCGACGGCGAAAGCGAGTGGCAGGACTGGCTGGCCGACGACGACCAGGTGTCGCAAGAGACCGTCGTCGCCGAGAACGAGGAGAAGTCGCTGCGGATGTCCCTTCTGGAAGAGGCGATGGTCGAGCTGACCGACCGCGAGCGGCACATCCTCACCGAGCGCCGCCTGAAGGACGACCCGACCACCCTGGAAGACCTGGCCTCGCAATACGGCGTCAGCCGCGAACGGGTCCGCCAGATCGAGGTCCGCGCGTTCGAGAAGCTGCAGAAGTCGATGCGCGAAGCCGCCATCGCCAAGAACATGGTCGAGGCCTAAAAGCCTTAGACCTTTCCAAGACTGGAGCGCCCCGGATCGAAAGGTCCGGGGCGTTTTTCAATGACGGATACCGCCGCCTTGGCCCTTCCCCAGCTGATCCTGCTGCCCGGCCTGTTGAACGACGCCGAGCTGTGGCGCGACCAGATCTCCGGCCTGGCCGACGTCGCCCGCTGCCGGGTCGCCGACCTGACGCGGGGCGAGAGCCTGCGCGAGCTGGCCGAGCAGGTGCTGGTGATCGCCGAACCGACCTTCGCCCTGGCCGGCTTCTCGATGGGCGGCTACGTGGCCCAGGAGATCGCCCGGATCGCGCCCGAGCGCATCGAGCGCCTGGCCCTGATCGACACCGCAATCCGCGTCGACACGCCCGAGCGGGCCGCCCAGCGCCAGGCGACCAACGCCGCAGCCCGCCGTCCCGGCGCCTTCCTGGGCATCGCCGACCGGTTGATGGCGGCCTATGTCGATCCCTCGCGCCTTTCGGACAAGGACCTGACCGGCCGGATCCAGGCCATGACCCAGCGGCTGGGCCGCGACGTCTTCCTGCGCCAGAACGCCCTGCCCCGCGAGGACGGCGAAGCGGCGCTGCGGGCCCTGCGCTGCCCGGTCGTCATCATCTGCGGCGAACACGACGCGATCACCCCGCTGGCCGGCCAGCACGAGATGGCCCACGCCATCGGCTGCACGCACATGGTGATCATCCCCAACGCCGGACACATGACGCCGATGGAGGCCCCGGAGGCCGTCAACGCCGCCCTGCGTCGCTGGCTGGCGCGCTAGAAGCGTTCCAGCTTCAGCGCCGCCTTCACCGCCCGCCAGTCCACCAGCTTGAAGTTCTGCCGCTCGCGGTCGGTCGACGGCGTTTCGCCCTCGACGTCGACATCGTCCTGCATGACCACCAGGCCTTCGGGATAGGCGCCGACCACGCCGCCCATCGCCGCCACGCCGTCCGTGCCGGTCACCCCGTCGACGCCCTTGGCGGCCACCACCGAGAAGCGGCCGGCATAGATCGGCTGCGCGCCGTCCACGCGCCACACGCCGAAGGCGCTGTCGCCCTGGCTGGAGGCGATCAGCCAGGTCTTGGCGCCCTCGCGCAGCAGGGTCAGGCCCTCGACGTCCGGCTTGAGCATGTCGGACGGCGCCGCGGCCACCAGGGTGCGGCCGGCGTGCTTGGCGGGGTCCAGGTCGTAGCGCCAGATCCCCTTGGCCTCCTCGCCGATATAGAGCACGCCCTTGGCGTCATCGACGACGCAGCCCTCGGTCTGGCTGCCGACCGCGAAGCGCTGCTCCTCGGTGGCCGCCGGCTTGCCGTCGGGACCCACGGCGACGCGGAGCTGCCGCACCTGGCCGTCCGTGCCGTCGACGATGACGATGAAGCTGTCGCCCCGTCGGCCCATGCACAGGCCGTACGGCTCGGCCAGGTCGAGCGGCGCCAGGCCCCAGGGCTCGACCTTCAGGGTGGCGGGATCCATCAGGTAGAGCGCCGCGCCGATTCGTCCGCGGTCGCTGGCCGCGATCAGCACGCGCTCGCCCTTCGCCGTGGCCAATCCGCCACGCAGGTCGACATTGTTGAGCTTGCCGTCGGGGATGAAGCCGGTGACCGCGCCGGTCAGGTCGTACGTGTACAGACCAGCCTGCTTGTCGGTGCCGAAGATGACGCCCCGCGAGGGATCGCGCGGATCGACCCAGATCTCCGGATCGTCGGCCGCGTCGGCGCGCTGGGTGGCCACGGATTGGGTCTCGCCGGCCGCCGGAACGGGCGTTCCCACCCCCACCAGCATCTTGCCGGAGTCCGACTTCGCCTCCGGGTCGACGGGCTTGCAACCCGCCAGAAGGAGAGAAATTCCCAGCGCTGTCGCAAAATTGAAACAAAACTGTCGACTAAACATCACTGCCCCCAAGATGATGGCGAATTTATGCCCCGCCGCGTGAAATCACGTGCGACCGGCTCCGTCAACAGGAGCTCGCCGACGATGGGGGAAATCACGTATGAAGACCAAGCTGTTCGCCCTGGCCGCGCTCGCGCCGCTGGTCCTGGCCGCCGCGCCGATCGCCGCCTGGGCCGCTGAGGCCGACGCCGACGCGCCGGTCGCCACCGCCGCCGATGCCCCGGCCACCGCCTCGGAACTGGTCGTGCAGGCCCAGATCGCCTACCGCAACCGCACCGACCAGGCCGCTCCGGTCCTCGACTACGGCCTGGACTACTTCCAGCGCTTCGAGCCCCTGACCGCCGGCGACGCGCTGAAGCGCGTGCCCAGCGTCGCCTTCCTGTCGGACGTCCTGGAGTCGGACGGCGTGCGCCTGCGCGGCCTCGACCCGGCCTACACCCAGATCCTGATCAACGGGGAGAAGGTGCCCGGCGCCGGCTCCGGTTCGGGCGCGTTCGGCTCGGGCGCAGACTCGGCCTTCTTCGTCGACCGCATCCCGGCCGAGCTGATCGAGCGGATCGAGATCGTCCGCAGCGCCTCGGCCAACCGCAGCGGCGACGCCGTGGCCGGCGCGCTGAACATCGTGCTGCGCGACGCCTACGCCCTGGACGGCGGCTTCGTGCGCGCCGGCGCCCTGATGTTCGATGACGGCCGCATCCGCGAGACCCTCGGCGGCGTTTGGGGCGGTCAAGTCGGCCCCGGCCGCCTGCTGATCGGCGCCAACATGCAGGGCCGCCGCAACCCGAAGAACAAGCTCAGCCTGCGCTACGACGAGCCGGGCGCGGCGATCAACAACAGCGAAGTCCAGACGGACGTGCGCAACGGCACGGACTACTCGTTCAACGCCAGCTACCAGACCCCCCTGGCCGGCGGCGACTTCGACCTGAGCGGCTTCTTCGTCCACACCGACCGGTACCAGAACGAAGACTCGATCGAGTACAACAAGGACATCCGCAACAACGCCAACCTCTCGACCCTGAACGACAACGACGTCGACATCGAGCAGGACAGCTACGCGATCAACGGCAAGTACAGCCACGAGATGGCCGGCGGCACGACCAGCCTGAAGCTGGGCTACGCCTCGTTCAAGGACAAGGAAGCCGAGTTCGAGGACGAGACCGAGTACCTGCGCGACGCCACCCCCTATCCGGACGGCGACCGCATCACCCGCGACAAGTCCAAGACCGACCTGGAGGACACCGAGTTCTCCGCCAAGCTCGAGCACAAGCGCGACCTCTCCGAGGGCGTGACCCTGCAGTTCGGCGTCCAGTACGAGAAGAAGCAGCGCGACCTGCTGGTCACCGAGGTCCCGCGCAACCGCTACAACCTGCCGACCAACAATCCGCCGGCCTTCGGCCCTTATGCGGTGATCGACGGCGGCGACGCCTCGTTCGAGCAGACCCGGATCGACCCCTACGTGATGCTGGACGGCAAATCGGGCGCCCTGAAGTGGGAAGCGGGCCTGCGCTACGAGACCACCGACGTCACCCTGCAGGACCGCACGATCCCGTCCACCACGGACGTCGACTACAAGTTCCTGCTGCCGTCCGCCTCGGTCCGCTACAACGTGACCGCCGACGACCAGATCTACGTGTCGGGCGCCCGCACCATCCGCCGCCCCAGCTTCGACTACCTGTCGCCGGCCCTGCTGACCGCCGAGCTGGGCGACAACGACTTCATCGGCAATCCGGAACTGAAGCCGGAAAGCGCCTGGGGCCTGGACGCCGGCTACGAGCGCCGGATGGGCAAGCAGGGCGTGGTCGGGGTCAATGTCTTCTACCGCAAGGTCAAGGACCTGATCGAGCTCACCAACACCGGCGCGGAAGGCGACGAGGGTCCCGGCACCTTCGTCTACTCGGCCCGCAACACCGGCGACGGCAAGGTCTGGGGCGTGGAGTTCGACCTGTCGACGCCGCTGACGGCGATCGGCCTGAAGAACACCGGCGTCTTCCTGAACTACTCCTGGCTGGACAGCGACGTGAACGACGAGTTCGGCTCGCGCAAGTTCAACAGCCAGTCGGACTACGTGTTCAACATCGGCTTCATCCAGGACCTGCCGACCTGGGGCGCGGCGTTCGGGGCCACCTACCGCAAGCAGGGCGAGGCCTACAGCCGCGTCGTGGGCGAGGAAGTGACCACCACCTATGACGGCGACCTGGAGATCTTCCTCGAAAAGCGCATCGGCAAGGACCTGACGATCCGCCTGACCGCCTCCAACCTGCTGGACGGCGAGAAGAAGGAGACCTTCAACAAGTTCACCACCATCGAGGACCAGAAGGACCGGAATTTCGACGAGTACGAGATCGAGCGCGAGAACGCCGGTCCGGTGTTCCAGCTGATCGCCCGCCTGGCCTTCTAGGCGGCGGCCTGGTTCGGAACGACGAAGGGCGGCGTCCTCGGACGCCGCCCTTTTTCGTGTCGATTCCGGCTTCGTCTAAGACGTCAGGCCGCGCCGCGGCCGCCCTTGTCGTCCTCGACCAGGAAGCCCATCAGGCCGTCGATGCGCTTGAGCAGCTCGGCCCGGCCCATGCCGCCCGCCGTGACGGTCTCCAGGGCGGCGGCGGCCTGGACGAGGCGGTCGTCCCTGACCGCTTCCCCGACCTTCTTCAGCTCGACCGCCTGGGCGGCCAGGGCGCGGCGGGCCTGGGCCGGATCGGTGTCCAGGGCCGAGGCGGCCGACTTGACGATGCGCAGGGCCTGGGACAGGCGCGCCGCGGGCGTGCCGCTGGCGTCGGCCTTGCGCTTGCGCGGCCCGGTATATTCGGCCGAGTTGAAGCGGCGGCGGTCGGGTCCGACGTACTGCACGGCCTCGACCCAGTCGCGGGGCTTCAGCGCCACCGCCTCGAGCCGGCGCTCCAGGTCCTTGATCGTGAAGGGCTTGCGCATGAACTCGTGGATGCCCGCGTCGCGGGCCCCGAAGATCGCCTCGGCCGTCGCCTCGGCGGTGCACATGATGATCGGGTTCTCGCGGCAGGCCAGGTCGCTGCGGCGGATCTTCTTGGCCAGGGCCAGGCCGTCGCAGCCGCTGGAGGCGTGCTCGACGAAGATCAGCATGGGGTCGACGGTGCGGGCCATGCCCCAACCGGCCTCGATGCTGGCGGCGTGGAAGATCTGGATATGGCCGACGTGGCGCAGCTGGTCGGCGAGCAGGCGCACGGCGGCGGTGTTCGGGTCGACGATCAGCACGCGCTGCATCTTCGCCGCGATACGCTGCAAGGTGCGGATGTTGCCGTCGAACACGAGTCCCGGAAGCTCCAAAGGTATTTCGACCGCACACTAGGCGGTCGATGGTAAAAATCCGCTTGATAGCCGCCTATTGCGACAGAACGTCCCCGGCTAGGCCGCCAGGCTGACGCTGAGACTGGCGTCGAAATCTTGCAGCAAATCGATCGCGTCGTCGATGTCGGCAACCAGGGGCATGCCGGCCGGGAAGCGATATCGCCAGAAGCTGGCGATGTGGGCGATCGCCCCGACCTTCTCGCCCAGCGACAGGAACATGTCCGGCGCGCGCAGCAGGAATTCGCGGAACGCGTTGGGCTTGCCGTTGTCGATCAGGTCGTCGAAGGCCCGGTCGTAGACGTCCAGCGCCCGCATGATCGCCTTGCGCTCGGCCAGTATGCCCTGGCGCAGACGCTTGCGGACGTCGTCGAGGAAACGCTGGGTCTCGGCGTCGCGGTTGCCGGTGATGGTCAGGCGGGCGATCTCCCCGCTCACCGTCTCCAGCTCGGTCCACAGCCGGGTCAGCATCCACTTGTAGTAGAGGAAGCCCTTCCAGCTGAAGACGCCTTCCTTGAAGCTCTCGCCGTCCATGACCAGGGTTTCGCGCAGCGGCTCCAGCCGCTCATCGACATGGGTCGACAGCAGGGCCTCGACCAGGCGGGCGGCGTGGGCGCCCGGCGTGACCCGGCCGGTGTCGCGGTAGGCCAGGTTGATCAGGTGCGAGATCTGCACCGACACGAAGCTGTGCATCTGCTCCATGTCGGCGCTGGAGAGCGAGAAATAGGCCGACGACACCGACAGGCCGTGGCGGCGCAGGTGCTCGCGCAGCAGGAACGGGTCCAGCGAGGGGAGCTTGTCGATCAGGCGCAGGGTCGCGACGTCGCGCGCCATGTCGGTGTGCTCGTTGCAGGCCTCGCGCAGCAGGTCCACCCAGCCGCGCTGGCCCACGAAGAACGACTGGCCGCCCAGGCCCAGGTCGCTGCGCTCGAACGGGATGATGATCTTGGTGGCGTTCGGCCGGACTTCGTCGAACAGGAAGATGTCGTCGGTCCGCAGGCGGTGCTTGACCACCAGGGCGGTGTTGAGGATGCGGTTGCGGAACAGCGGCGCTTCGGCGTGCTCCGGCCGGTGGCCGCTGCGGCTCTCGATGGCCAGCAGGTTCAGGACGCGGCTGGTCGACGCCTCGCGGTCAAGCGCCCGCAGGCTGCGCGTCAGCCGATCCGCCTTGTTGGCGGACTTCATTAAACGACGCGCGACGGCCAATGACGGCGAACCTCCTTAGAGCCTTTAGCCTCACATGGATAATGTGAGGCGTCTAAAGGCTCTAAATCAAAAGTGCAGCGCGTGGCCGGCGCCGAAACCGCTCACACTTTCGGCTGCCACGCGCTGTGGAAGCCGCCGTCATAAGGCCTGGCCTGCTAAGCAATCGTAACTGGACCGTCGAAAAGGTTGGGCGATCAGCCCTGGAACGGATCGCGCATCAGGATGGTGTCGTCCCGCTCGGGGCTGGTCGACAGCAGGGCCACCGGGGCGCCGATCAGTTCCTCGACGCGGCGCACGTACTTGATGGCGTTGGCGTTGAGGTCCTTGAACGAGCGGGCGCCGGCGGTGCTTTCGCTCCAGCCTTCCATCTCCTCGTAGATCGGCACGGCCGCGGCCTGGTCGCGCATGCCGGCCGGCAGGTAGTCGACGACCTTGTCGCCGATCTTGTAGCCGACGCAGATCTTCAGGGTCTTCAGGCCGTCCAGCACGTCCAGCTTGGTCAGGGCGATGCCGTCGATGCCGTTGATGGCGACAGATTGGCGCACCAGCACCGCGTCGAACCAGCCGCAGCGACGCGGACGGCCGGTGTTGACGCCGACCTCGCGGCCCACGGTCGACAGGTGCTTTCCGACCTCGTCGTCCAGCTCGCAGGCGAACGGACCTTCGCCCACCCGCGTGGTGTAGGCCTTGACGATGCCCAGCACATAGCCCGGCCCCTTGGGGCCCATGCCCGAACCGGCGGCGGCCTGGCCGGCGACAGTGTTGGACGAGGTGACGAACGGATAGGTGCCGTGGTCGACGTCCAGCAGGGCGCCTTGCGCGCCCTCGAACAGGATGCGCTTGCCGGCCTTGTGGGCCTGGTCCAGCAGGCGCCAGGCCGGCTGGGCGTAGCCGAGGATCTTCGGCGCGATCTCCATCAGCTGGTCGAACAGCGCCTGGCCGTCGGCCTCGGGCAGGCCCAGGCCCCGGCGCAGGGCGCCGTGGTGGCTGAGCAGGCGCTCGATCTTCGGCTTCAGCGCTTCCGGGTCGGCCAGGTCGGCGACGCGGATGGCGCGGCGGCCGACCTTGTCCTCGTAGGCCGGACCGATGCCGCGGCCGGTGGTGCCGATCTTCTGGGTCGAGGCGGCCTCGCGCGCCTGGTCCAGGTCGCGGTGCAGCGGCAGGATCAGGCAGGCGTTGTCGGCCAGGACCAGCAGGTCGGGCGTGATGTCCACGCCCTGGTCGACGATCTTGCCGATCTCGGTCAGCAGGTGCCAGGGATCGACCACCACGCCGTTGCCGATGACCGAGGTCTTGCCTTGCACCACGCCCGACGGCAGCAGCGCCAGCTTGTAGACCTTGCCGTCGACCACCAGGGTGTGGCCGGCGTTGTGGCCGCCCTGGAAGCGGACGACGACGTCCGCCCGGTTCGACAGCCAGTCGACGATCTTGCCCTTGCCCTCGTCGCCCCACTGGGCGCCGACAACGGTCACGTTGGCCATGTTCAGATATGCCTTATCACCTGCCGAAAGGCGCCCGCGGCCCTTCGACAGGACTCGGCGGCGGACGTTTCATCTCTTGTGATCGGCGTGACGGCCCTGCTGAAAAAGCGGGCCGCCCGGTTCAGAACTTGTAGACCAGCCGGACCCCGGCGTCGTCAAGCCCCTGGTTCTTGCCCTGGTGGAAGATCTGGCCGTTCGACAGGTGGACGTAGCTGAGCTCGCCCGACCAGCGGTCGTTGAACTGATAGCCCAGGGCCAGTTCCGGCTCGAACAGCACCTTCGACCCGAAGTCGATGCGGGTGTTGTAGAGCTTCAGGCGGCGGTCGATCTCGGCCTGGGTCAGGCCGGGCTCGTTGACGGGCGGCAGGCCGGTCTCGCCGTCGGTATAGGCCAGGCCCATGCCCGGACGCAGGTAGAAGCCGCCCGGCTTGCCCAGCTCGATATGCCAGTCGAAGCCGGCGGCCACGAAGTTGGAGGTGTTCTCGCTGTTGATCGAGATCATCGCGTGGACCTGCGGCTTGCCCAGGAAGCGCAGGCTCTCGATCTTGTCGGTGCGGTAGCCCAGGTGGATGTCGACGCCGTCCTCGCGGCCCGCGGCGCCCAGGCCGACGGCGTTCCCCACGAAGGTGACGTCGTGCTTGTAGGCGCCGACGAAAACTTCCCCGGCGAAGGCGGGCGCGGCGACGGCCACGGCGGCGCAGGCCGCGGCGGCGAACAAGGCTTTCTTCACGGAAGGCTCCCCAGCGATTTCGAGTGTCCTCTTACCTCCTGAACGGCGCCGCTCGCAAAGGGTTTCGGCGGCGCTTGGGGAGCGATAGAGGTTCCTGCATGAGCATCGCCCTGCCCGACATCCAAGCCGCCGCCGCCCGCCTCGAAGGCCAGGCCGTCCGCACGCCCCTGATCGAGAGCCCGGCGCTGAACGAACGCCTGGGCGGGCGGGTGCTGATCAAGCCCGAGACCCTGCAGCGGGCCGGGGCCTTCAAGTTCCGCGGCGCCTACAACCGGCTGTCCCAGCTGACCGACGCGGAACGCAGGCGCGGGGTGGTCGCCTTCTCGTCGGGCAACCACGCCCAGGGCGTGGCCCTGGCGGCCCAGCTGCTGGGCTGTCCGGCCCTGATCGTCATGCCGTCCGACTCGCCGGCCGTGAAGGTCGAGGGCACGCGCGGCTTCGGGGCCGAGATCCGCTTCTACGACCGCTTCACCGAGGATCGCGTCGCCATCGCCGACCAGATCGCCGCCGAGCGCGGCTGCGTGGTGGTGCCGTCCTACGATGACCCGCACATCATCGCCGGCCAGGGCACGGTGGGGCTGGAGATCGTCGAGCAGGCCCGGGCCCTGGGCCTGACGCTGGACAAGGTGCTCAGCCCCGTCGGCGGCGGCGGCCTGATCGGCGGCGTCTCCACGGCCGTGAAGGCCCTGTCGCCCTCCACCCAGGTCTGGGGCGCCGAGCCCGCCGGCTTCGACGAGACCCGCCGCTCGCTGGAAAGCGGCGAGCGCGAGACCATCGACCCCGACGCCCGCTCCTTCTGCGACGCCCTGCTGACCCCGATCCCGGGCGAGCTGACCTGGGCGATCAACAGCAGGACCCTCAGCGGGATCGTGGCGGTCACCGACGCCGAGGTCGCCGAGGCGATGCGCTACGCCTTCTCGGTGCTGAAGCTGGTGGTCGAGCCCGGCGGCTGCGTGGCCCTGACCGCGGCCCTGACCGGCAAGATCGACCTGAAGGGCCAGACGGCGGCCATCGTCTGCTCTGGCGGCAACGTCGATCCGGCGCTGTATGCGCGGGTGCTGAACGGGGAGATCTAGGGCCGGGGACATGCGCTCGCCGCGTGTCCCCAACAGATGCGGCGCGAGACCTGGGGCCACGCACAAGTGCATGTCCCCGTCGGAGCTTCCCGTTCGCCGCAGCTAAGGCTAGGGTCCGCGCCAACGACCAAGATCTGCTCCAAAAGAGAGACCCGATGAAACGCCTGCTGCTCGCGACCGCCCTGATCGCCGTTCCCATGCTCGCGCACGCGGCGGATGCGCCGAAGATCGACCCCGCCAAGCTGTCGGCCCACATCAAGGTGCTGTCGTCCGACGAATTCGAGGGCCGCGGCCCGGCCACGGCGGGCGAGACCAAGTCGGTCGACTACATCGTGGGCCAGATGAAGGCCATCGGCCTGGAGCCGGCCGGCGACGTCGGCAAGGACGGCGCCCGCGCCTGGACCCAGGACGTGCCCCTGGCCAAGTTCGACATCAAGGGTCCGGTCAGCGCCCAGTTCACCGTCGGCGGCAAGGCCGTCCCCCTGGCCCAGGGCGAGCAGATCGCCATCCGCGCGGCCATGACCAATGTCGACAGCGTCGCCCTCAAGGACGCCCCGATCGTCTTCGTCGGCTACGGGGTCAGGGCGCCCGAGCGCAACTGGGACGACTTCAAGGGCCTGGACCTGAAGGGCAAGGTCCTGGTGGTGCTGATCAACGATCCCGACTTCGAAACGGGTTCCGGCGACTTCGGCGGCAAGGCCATGACCTATTACGGCCGCTGGACCTACAAGTTCGAGGAGGCCGCCCGCCAGGGCGCGGCCGGCGTGCTGATCGTCCACGAAAGCGCCCCCGCCTCGTACGGCTGGGCCACGGTCAAGAACTCCAACACCAACACGATGTTCGACATCGTCCGCAAGGACCCGACCAAGAGCCACCCGCCGCTCGAGTCCTGGATCCAGCGCGACGTGGCCGTCGACCTGTTCAAGGCCGCGGGCCTCGACTTCGACGCCCTGAAGAAGCAGGCCCAGGGCCGCGACTTCAAGCCGGTGGAGCTGAAGGGCGCGACCTTCTCGGCCAGCTACGCGGTCGACCACGCGGTGATCACGTCCAAGAACGTCGCCGGCCGGATCAAGGGCTCGGCCCGTCCCGACGAGACGATCATCTACAGCGCCCACTGGGACCACCTGGGCGTCGGCCAGCCGGACGCCAAGGGCGACAAGATCTACAACGGCGCGATCGACAACGCCGACGGGATCGCCGCCATCCTGGAGCTGGCCCGCGCCTTCAAGAGCCAGCCGGCCCCGCAGCGCTCGATCCTGTTCCTGGCCGTCACCGCCGAGGAGCGCGGCCTGCTGGGCTCGGAGTACTACGCGGCCAATCCGCTGTACCCGCTGTCCAAGACCGTGGCCGACCTGAACATCGACGCCCTGTCGGCGGCCGGTCCGGCCAAGGACATCACCACCTCGGGCGACGGCAAGGTCGACCTGCAGGACCTGCTGGTGGCCAAGGCCAAGGCCCGCGGCCGCTACTTCACGCCCGACCCGTCGCCCCAGGCCGGCCACTTCTACCGCTCGGACCACTTCCCGTTCGCCAAGCGCGGCGTGCCGGCCATCTCGGTCGGCTCGGGCGAGGACCTGGTCCAGGGCGGCAAGGAAGCCGGCCAGAAGGCGGAAGAGGACTACACCGCCAACCGCTACCACCAGCCGGCCGACGAATGGTCGGCGGACTGGGACCTCAGCGGCCAGGCCCAGGACATCGGCCTGTTCTACGAGGTCGGCGCGGACCTGGCCAATTCCAAGACCTGGCCGGAATGGCAGGCGGGGTCCGAGTTCAAGGCGCTGCGCGACACGACCAAGGCCGACCGGAAGTAACCATCCTACCGTTGTCATCCCGGAAAGGGCGGAGCGCTTGTCCGGGACCCAGGGGCGGCCGCACCGCATTCGCCCAGTCCCCTGGGTCCCGGACAGCCCCCCGCGGGGCTTCCGGGATGACAACCGTTTTCGAGCGTATCCAAGAGCGCCCGCCGCCCTCCGTGACGGGCGAGGTATCCAAATGACAGCCTCCGTCTTCGACCTGTTCAAGCTGGGCGTCGGCCCGTCGAGCAGCCACACCATGGGGCCGATGACGGCCGCCGGCCTGTTCGTCGGGCGGCTGCGCGACGCCGGCACGCTGGCGTCCGTCGCCCGGGTCGAGACGCGGCTCTACGCCTCCCTGGCCCTGACCGGGCGGGGCCACGCCACCGATCGGGCGGTGATCCTGGGCCTGATGGGCTTCGTGCCGGCCGAGCTCGATCCCGACGCGGGCGAGGCCGCGCTTCTGGAGGCCAGGGCCAGCCAGTCCCTGAACCTGGGCGGCGACCATCCGATCGTCTTCGACGAGGCGCGCGACATCGTCTGGGCGGGCCACGAGCGCCTGCCCCAGCATCCGAACGGGCTTGCCTTTACGGCTTTCGACGCCGCTGGCGTCGTGCTGGCCGAGCGCACCTATTTCTCGATCGGCGGCGGCTTCGTGCGCGACGAGAGCGAGATGGGCCGCAACACCCCGCCCGAGCCGGGTCCCGAAATCCCGCACCCGTTCGAGAGCGGCGCCGACCTGCTGCAGCGGGCCGCCGACGCGGGCCTGTCGATCGCCGGGGTCATGGGCGCCAACGAATTGGCGCGGATGGACCAGGACCAGCTGGACGCGGGCCTGGACCGCATCTTCCAGGCCATGGAGGCCTGCATCGAGCGCGGCATGCGCGAGACCGGGACCCTGCCGGGCGGCCTGACGGTCAAGCGCCGGGCCCGCCAGATCCACCAGACGATCCAGGGCCGCCTGGAGCGCCAGATCAGCGACCCGCTGGCGGCCATGGACTTCGTCAACCTGTGGGCCATGGCCGTCAACGAGGAGAACGCGGCCGGCGGCCGGGTGGTCACCGCCCCGACCAACGGCGCGGCCGGCCTGATCCCGGCGGTGCTGCGCTTCTACCACCGCTTCCACAACGGCACGCCGCAGGGGGTGCGGGTGTTCCTGCTGACGGCGGCGGCGATCGGCGCGCTCTACAAGCGCAACGCCTCGATCAGCGGGGCCGAGGTGGGCTGCCAAGGCGAGGTGGGCGTGGCCTGCTCCATGGCGGCGGCCGGGCTCTGCGCCGCCCTGGGCGGGACCAACGACCAGATCGAGAACGCCGCCGAGATCGGCATGGAGCACAACCTCGGCCTGACCTGCGACCCGATCGGCGGCCTGGTCCAGATCCCCTGCATCGAGCGCAACGCCATGGGCGCCATCAAGGCCATCGACGCGGCGAGGCTGGCGCTGCTGGGCGACGGCCAGCACTCGGTGTCGCTCGACAAGGTGATCGCCACGATGAAGCGCACCGGCGAGGACATGAACGAGATCTACAAGGAGACCTCGCTGGGCGGGCTGGCGGTGGGGCTGTCGGTCAACCGGGTGGAGTGTTGACCACTTGCCCCCTACGGATCGCTTCGCGATCGTCTTCCCCCAGAGGGGGAAGAGCCTAAGCGAGAAGGCTCCGCCCCCAATGGGGGCGGACAGGCGGCGAAGCCGCCAGGTGGGGGCAAGTCGGCAACCGCACGTCACATCCGACCGTTAAGCCTCACCATTCCCACCGTCGGAGCTCCTCATGCGCCTCGCCCTGACCACCGCCGCCCTGATCACCCTCGCCGCCTCCGCCGCCCAGGCCTCGACGCCCGGCTCGTGGAACGACCTGCGCGTCCGCTCCGACAAGGCCTGCATCGCCGCCGCCCAGGAGCTGCGCAACGTCCGCGTCACCGCCTATGGCGACACCTTCCAGTCGGTGACCGTCTCCAGCCTCGAAGGCGTCTACAGGCCCAAGCACATGAAGGGCGCGCGCGGCAAAGCCACCTGCGTGTTCGACAAGCGCAGCGGCCGCGCCGAGGTGCAGGAACTGCAGGTCCGCCGCTAGCGACCCGCGTTTTCCCGCTTGCCTGTTCTCGCCCGCCTCGCCTAGGGTGCGCCGCGAGAACAGGAAGGGAACACTCATGTCCGGCATCATTCGCACCGGCATCGGCGGCTGGACGTTCGAGCCCTGGCGGGGGACCTTCTATCCCGACGATCTCAAGCAGAAGGACGAGCTGAAATACGCCTCGTCCAAGCTGACCAGCATCGAGATCAACGGCACCTACTATTCCACCTTCAAGCCCAACAGCTGGCAGAAGTGGCGCGACGAGACGCCGGACGATTTCGTGTTCTCGGTCAAGGCCAGCCGGTTCTGCACCAACCGCCGGGTGCTGTCCGAGAACAACGACTCCATGACGAAGTTCCTGTCCCAGGGGCTGGAGGAGTTGGGCCCCAAGCTCGGCCCCATCAACTGGCAGTTCATGGCCACCAAGAAGTTCGATCCGGTCGACTTCGAGGGCTTCCTGAAGCTGCTGCCCAAGGAGATCGGCGGCCGGCCGGCGCGCCACGCCCTGGAGGTCCGCAGCCCGACCTTCGCCTGCCAGGAATTCTACGACCTGGCCGCCAAGTACGGCGCGGCCATCGTCTACGCCGTCGACGACGAGGAGCCGACCTGGCCCTGCATCGACGAGCCGACCGCCGACTTCACCTACGCCCGCCTGATGTCCAGCAAGGCCGACGAGCCGACGGGCATGAGCTCGGACGAGCTGGACGCCATCGCCCAGCAGACCCAGGGCTGGGCCCAGCGCGGCGACGTCTTCGCCTACTTCATCGCCGGGGCGAAGGTGCGCAACCCGCACGCGGCCATGGCGCTGATCGAGAAGCTGAAATAGGCCGAGCCCGGAACGGGGGACACACACTCACCCAACGGCCTCGGCCAACCTGGCAAGGCTTCACCGTGAGTGTGTGTCCCCACCTTCGCGCTACGCTCTCACCGGCTCGCCCACGATCTCCGCTGGACCTTCCAGGCAACCCAGCGCCCGCAGGCTGGCCCCGACCGCCGCGTCCAGCGGCGTGTGCGGGACCTCGCCCAGGAACGCGCGGAGCTTGCGGTCGTCCAGCACCAGCGGCTCGCGCCACAGGTAGCGCATCTCGGCCATCTCGCGGAACAGCGGCACGACCGGCGACAGGGCCGTAACCAGCCACCACGGGAAGCCCATCACCGGCAGCTTCGGCCGGCCGGTCGCCCGCCGCACCGACGCCGCCATCTCGCCCCAGCCCAGCAGGTGGCCGCCGAAGTGGAACACCTCGAACGCCCCCAGGCGTTCGGAGCGGTCCAGGATGCGGACCATGGTCTCGGCCAGGTCGGGCAGATAGGCCCAGGCGTGGGCGACACCCCGGGTCGCCGGCTCGGTCACCGACGTCACCGGCCGGCCCGGCTTGATCACCATCTGCCCGAACCAGTTGTTGCCGGCGTGGGGTCCGAAGAAGTCGCCGGCCCGGACGATCAGCACCGGCGTCCCGTCGGCCGACGCCGCCTTCAGCCGCCGCTCCATCTCGACCCGGATCCTGCCCTTGCGGGTGGTCGGGGCCTGCGGGGCGGTCTCGTCGACCAGGGGGAAGGTCTCCAGGCCGAAATTGTAGACCGTGCCCGGCAGCAGGATACGCGCCCCCTCGGCCTTGGCCGCGGCGATCGTGTTGTCCAGCATCGGCAGCACCAGCTTGCCCCAGTTGCGATAGCCGGGCGGGTTGGCGGCGTGGACGATCAGGCGTGCGCCTTGGGCAGCGCGGGCCACGTCGGCGGCGACCATGGCGTCGCCGGCTGCCCACTCCAGCCCCGGTCGGGCGGGCATGGGACGGCGGGTCAGACCGCGCACGGTCCAGCCGCGACGGGCCAGGGCGGCGGCGACCTCGCCCCCGATGCCGCCGGCCGCGCCGACCACCAGGGCGATGCAGTGCTTGTTGGAATTCATGTCCGTCTCCCGTTCTGGCAGCCGGAAGATCGCTCGCGGCGATCCAAACGAGAATTGACGAACACTCTTGATCTGCCATGCATAAATGCATGAGCGATCCCGATTGGAGCCTGTACCGCGCCTTCCTGGCGGTGATGACCGAGGGCAGCCTGTCGGCCGCCGCCCGGGCCCTGGGCCTGACCCAGCCGACCCTGGGCCGCCAGGTCGCCGAGCTGGAGCGCGGCCTGGGCGTGGCCCTGTTCACCCGCTCGCCCCAGGGCCTGAAGCCCACCGACGCGGCGCTGGACCTCCAGTCCCACGCCCAGGCCATGGCCACGGCGGCCGGCGCCCTGGTGCGCGCGGCGTCGGGGGCCGGCGACACGGGGCGCGGCGTGGTCCGCGTCACCGCCAGCGAGATCATCGGCGCCGAGGCCCTGCCGCCGATCCTGGCCGACTTTCGGCCCAGGCATCCGGGCGTCGCCGTCGAGCTGTCGCTGGACAACCAGCAGCAGGATCTGCTGCGCGGCGCGGCCGACATCGCCGTGCGCATGGTCCGCCCCACCCAGGACGCCCTGGTCGCCCGCCGCCTGGCCGACACCCATCTGGGCCTCTACGCCCACCGTCGCTATCTCGAGGCCGAGGGCGTCCCCGCCACCGTCCACGACCTGAAGGGCCACGCCCTGGTCGGCTTCGACCGCGAAACGCCGTTCCTGCGCGGCCTGATGCAGCGCCTGCCCATCAGCCGCGACGACTTCACCCTGCGGGCCGACAACGACCTGGCCCAGCTGGCCGCCATCCGCGCCGGCTGCGGGGTGGGTTTCATCCAGCACGGCATCGCCCGCCGCGATCCGGCCCTGGTCCCCGTGTGCCCCGGCCAGATCGGCTTCCGCCTGGAGGTCTGGCTGGTCATGCACGAGGACCTGCGCGCCACCCCACGCATGCGCGCCCTGTTCGACCACCTGGCCGAGGGCCTGGCCGCCTTCCTGGCGACGTCGCAGCCGTGAGCGTGGATCACGGACTGGAAGCCGACCGCCGAGTCGGGCCACTAAGCCGGAGCTTCGACGTCGGGGGATGAGGATGAGGATTGCGAGCGCTCTGGCCGTATCGGCCGTCTTGGCGGCCGGAACGGCCGCGGCCCAGGACGCGCCGTCGGCGCCCCTGCCCGCCCAGGTCAAGGCGCTGGAGGGCTGCTGGCGCGGAACGGGCGAGGTGATGGGCAAGCCGGTGACGCTGGAGCTGTCGGCCAGGCCGGCCGCCCTGGGCGCGCTGTTCGTGATCGAGACCCGCAGCCAGGCGAAGGCCGATCCCGCCGACCGCTACGCCGCCCACCTGGTGATCGGCGCCAAGGCGCCCAAGGGCGCGTTCCCCGCGACCCTGACCGGCTACTGGGCCGACAGCTTCGGCGGCGACTACACGGCCACCGGCGCCGGCGCGGTCCGCGAGGACGGATTCGAGCTCTCCTACAGCTATCCGCCCTCCAGCTTCCTGAACCGCTGGACCCTGACGGGCGACAAGCTGGCATGGACGATCACCGCCCGCGAGGGCGACAAGATCCAGGCCTTCGCCGGCTACCAGGCGACGCGCGCGGCGTGCCCGGTCCCCTAAGGACGTCGATGGAAAACATGGTTAACCGAACCTCAACACCGGCGCGCTAGAACCCGCGGCATGCGCCGCGTCCTCGCCCTCCTGCTGATCGCCGCCGCCCTGACCGGGTCGGCCACGGCCCAGACCGCCAGGCCGACGCGCGTGGTCGCCCAGACCTCGGAGGCCGCTCCGGCCCAGGGCGACAGCCCGGCCCTGCCGCCGCCGCTGATCCCGCTGACCGGCGCGTCCCAGGGCCGCGATCCGGATCAGTGCCGGTCGGCCTGTAGCCGCACCTACTTCTTCTGCCGCGCCAATAGCGACGACGACGGCTGTCCCACCCAGTGGATGCAGTGCAAGTCGCGCTGCACGGCCACCTACTCGCCGCGCGCCGCCAACTAGCGTCTTGGGGCGGCTGAGCCAAACCCGCTCGCTGACCTAGAGGCAGTTTGACGCCTCGCATAACGCTGATACGCTCACCTGAACAACGATAAGTCAGGGAGGCCCGCCATGGGCGGCCAAAGAGCGACCCCGGGGCGGCTTCCGAAGGTCTGCATCATCGGCGCGGGCTGCAGCGGCTTCACCACCGCCAAGCGGCTGAAGGACGCCGGCGTCCCCTACGACTGCTTCGAGGCCTCCGACGACATCGGCGGCAACTGGTACTACAAGAACCCCAACGGTCTGTCGGCCTGCTACGAGAGCCTGCACATCGACACCAGCAAATGGCGGCTGGCCTTCGAGGACTTCCCGGTCCCGGCCGACTGGCCCGACTTCCCCCACCACAGCCAGGTCTTCCAGTACTTCAAGGACTACGTGGCCCATTTCGGCCTGCGCGAGACGATCACCTTCAACACCAAGGTGCTGCGCGCCGAACGCACCCAGGCCGGCCTGTGGTCGGTGGCCCTGTCGACCGGCGAGACCCGCCTCTACGACGTGCTGATCGTCGCCAACGGCCACCACTGGGACCCGCGCGTCCCGGAGTATCCGGGCAGCTTCGACGGCCCCGCCTTCCACGCCCACGCCTACAGCGACCCGTTCGACCCGGTCGACATGCGCGGCAAGACCGTCGTGGTGGTGGGCATGGGCAATTCGGCCATGGATATCGCCAGCGAGCTGGCCCAGCGCCCGATCGCCGGCAAGCTGATCGTCTCGGCCCGGCGCGGGGTGTGGGTGTTCCCGAAATACCTGAACGGCAAGCCGTCCGATAAATCGGCCATGCCGCCGTGGATGCCGCGCAAGCTGGGCCTGAAGATCGTCCGCTCGCTGATCCGCAAGCACGTGGGCCGGATGGAGGACTACGGCCTGCCCAAGCCCGACCACGAGCCGCTGGAGGCCCACCCCTCGGTCAGCGGCGAGTTCCTGACCCGGGCCGGCTGCGGCGACATCACCTTCAAGCCGGCGATCAAGGCGCTGGAGGGCCGCAACGTGCGGTTCGCCGACGACAGCGTCGAGCCCGTGGACGTCATCCTGTTCGCCACCGGCTACAAGATCAGCTTCCCGTTCCTGGCCGATCCGGCCCTGGTCCCCGACGCGGATCACAAGCTGCCGCTGTTCAAGCGGATGATGAAGCCGGGCGTGCCCGACCTCTTCTACATGGGCCTGGCCCAGGCCCTGCCGACCCTGGTCAATTTCGCCGAGCAGCAGTCCAAGCTGGTGGCCGAGTACCTGACCGGCCGCTACGCCCCGCCGCCGAAGGCCGAGATGGAGCGCATCACAGCCAAGGACGAGGAGCGCCACACCGGCCAGTACTACGCCTCGGCCCGCCACACGATCCAGGTCGACTTCGGGGTCTACTGCGCCGACCTCAAGAAGGAGATCGCGGCCGGCGAGAAACGGGCCCGGTCGGCCGGCGGCGTCCTGCCGGTCCCGGCGCGCGCGTCGGAATCCTTGCCACTGGCGGCGGAATGAGGCTGAGATCATGACGGGGCGTCATCTGGGCCTCGCCACGAGTCGCGTCCGATGTCGAACATCGCCTACTTCCCCGCCCGTCCGCCCGCCGAGGACAACCGCCCCGGCAAGCGCGAACGCACCAAGGTCGCCAACCGCCAGTCGATCCTCGACGCGGCGCGGGCGGTGTTCGGTGAGCTGGGCTACGAGGCCGCCACGGTGCGCGACATCATCCGCCGCACGGGCTTGGCCTCGGGCACCTTCTACAACTACTACAAGTCCAAGGAAGAAGTGTTCGACGCCCTGGCCGACGACGGCGCGCGGCGCTTCCGGCCGATCCTGCGGGCCGAGTCCGACAAGGCGGCCGACTTCGAAAGTTTCCTGCGCGGCGCGATCCGGGCCTATTTCGACTTCCTGGAAGGCGAGCACGAGAGCTGGCGGGTCAACCGGCCGGCCGGCGAGATCTTCCCCCACGCCCGCGCCACGCCCGAGGTCCAGGCGGTGTTCGACGAGGTCCACGTGGCCCTGGCCAAGGTGCTGGAGCATGACCACGCCCCCGCCGTCGACCTGGACTACTTCGCCGCCGCCTGCATCGCCATCGCCCGCGAGGTCGGCGACAAGATGCTGGAGCGCCGGCCCATCGACGTCGACGGGGCCACCGACTTCGCCGTCCGGATGATCCTGGGCGGCCTGCCCGCCCTGCCTCGACCCTAGAGGCCCCGCCCCTCGAAACACCCGCCCAAACATAAGAACAAGACATAAGAAAGAGCCCGAATGGCCGACCCCGCCGTCCAGAAGTTCATCCTGAAAGCGATGATGTCGCTGCCCAGCCCGATCCTGCGGGCGATGTCGGGCGGCGGAACGGTCTACCGCGGCGGACGCACGCTGGACCCGCGCTTCCAGTTCCTGGCCGCGGCCGCCGCCAAGCTTCCCTCCATGACGACGCTGTCGCCGGACGAGGCCCGCGCCGCCAGCGCCCGGGGCCTGGCCGCCATGAGCGGTCCGCCCGAGCCGGGCGTGCGCAACGAGAGCCTGTCCATCGACGGGCCGAACGGACCCGTCAGACTGCGCGCCTATCGTCCGGCCGACCAGGACAGCAGCGCCCCGCTGATCGTCTTCGCCCACTTCGGCGGCGGGGTGATCGGGGATCTCGAGACCTGCCATGCCTTCTGCGGGATTCTGGCGCGGGTGGCGCGCACGGCGGTGCTGTCGGTCGACTACCGCCTGGCGCCGGACCACCGCTTCCCCACCGGACTGGACGACGTGCTGGCCGCCTTTCGCTGGGGTCGCGACAACGCGGCGCGGTTCGGGGCCCTGCCGGGCGCGGCGGCGATCGGCGGCGACTCGATGGGCGGCAACTTCTCGGCCATCGTCGCCCAGGAGATGAAGCGCCTGGGCGAGGCCCAGCCTGCCCTACAGCTGCTGATCTACCCCGCCGTCGACGTGGCCAGCGAGACGCCGTCCATGACCACCTATGGCGACGCCTATCCGCTGAGCCGGCCGATCATGGACTGGTTCATGGGCCACTATATGGGCCCCGACGCCGACCCGGCCGATCCGCGCCTGTCGCCGGACAAGACCGCCGACCTGTCCGGCCTGGCCCCGGCCGTGGTGATCACCGCCGGCTTCGATCCCCTGGTCGACCAGGGCGAGGCCTACGCCAAGCGCCTGGTCGCGGCCGGCGTGCCGGTCACCTACCGCTGCTACGACAGCCTGGCCCACGGCTTCACCGCGTTCACGGGTGCGGTCCCGGCGGCCGACGCGGCGTGCCGGGAGATCGCGCGGCTGGTGCGGGCGGCGTTCGACGCGGCCAAGGCCTGATTCCCCACACTCCGCTCATCCCGACAAAAGCCGGGACCCAAGCTGAATTGGCGGGAAGGCGCATGGCGGCTCGATCGATCACGGCCCATCCTGAAGCTCGGCTTGGGTCCCGGCTTTCGCCGGGATGAGCGGAGATTTTGGAGCTCAAGACGATGCGCGCCCTTGTCGTTGAAAACCTGAGCGAAAACTTCGCCGGCTGCGCGGTCCGAGAGGTCACCACGCCGACGCCTGGTCCGGGCGAGGTGCTGGTCCGCGTGCGCGCCGCCAGCGTCAACTTCCCCGACCTGCTGATGACCCGGGGCGAATACCAGTTCAAACCGCCCCTGCCCTTCACTCCCGGCCTGGACCTGGCCGGCGAGGTCGCGGCGCTTGGAGAAGGCGTCACCGACTGGAAGATCGGCGACGCCGTGGTCGGCGGGGCGCGGCTGGGCGGGTTCGCGGAATACGCCGTGCTGTCGGCGAGCGCGCTGAAGTCCAAGCCGGCCCGCCTGTCGTTCGCCGAGGCCGCCGCCTACGGCGCGGCCTATCTGACCGCCTATGTCGCCCTGGTCCGCCGGGCACGGCTGGAGCCGGGCGAATGGGTGCTGGTGCACGGCGCGGCCGGCGGGGTGGGCCTGGCGGCGGTGGACCTGGCCAAGGCCCTGGGCGCGCGGGTGATCGCCGCCTCGGCCTCGGACGACAAGCTGGCGCAGGTCCAGCGCCTCTACGCCCCCGACGCCGTGGTCAACGTGACCGGCGGCTTCAAGGACAAGGTGAAGGCGATCACCGGCGGCCAGGGCGCCGACGTGATCTACGATCCGGTGGGCGGCGACGTCTTCGACGAAAGCGTCCGCTGCATCGCCTTCGACGGCCGGCTGCTGGTGATCGGCTTCACCTCGGGCCGCATCCCGACGGTCTCGGTCAACATGCCGCTGATCAAGGGCTTCTCGGTGATGGGCGTGCGGGCCGGCGAGTACGGCCGCCAGTTTCCCGAGAAGGGCCGTGAGAACGCGCGGGCGGTGTGGCGGATGGCTGACGAGGGCGTAATTCGGCCCCATGTGCATGCCGAGCTTGGCCTTGATCACTGGCGCGAAGCCTTCAACCTGCTGGCGAACCGGCAGGTCGTCGGCAAGGCGGTGATCCTCCCCGAAGCTTAGAGCCCTGACCAATCTTGTGATCCAGCATCTTGCCAGAACGAGTCTGATCGGCGCCTTGGCCGCGATCTCGATCGCCGCGCCCGCCCGGGCGGACGGGCCGCCCACGACCTTGCGGGATGTTCTCATCACATCAGTGGACGATACAAAGACGGGGTCAGGCTATCTGGTCTTTTGGGACAAGGTGACGGTCGAAACCCGAAGCGGACTATCGAAGGAATTGTTCTCGGTCAGCTTCGGCGCTGATCGCCTGCCAAGCCCGGGCGAGCGCTGCGACATTCGCTATCATCTCGGGCGCGGGGGCCTACTCTCCCGCCCGCAAGAGACCACGGACCCCGACTGGCTTGCGATGGACAGCTTCACCTGCGCCACGGCGCCCGGCGATCCCGCCCCGCCAAGCCCCTGATCCGACTCGTCTTCGTGTCGGACTCATGTTGACAGCGCCCGTCCGTTCCCTTATCCACCGCCCCTCACTCGCGGCGGCCTCGCGGCTATCGCGTCCCACTATTGTATTCGGAGCCACCTCGTGAAGCGGACATTCCAGCCGTCGAAGCTCGTGCGAGCCCGCCGTCACGGCTACCGCGCGCGTATGGCCACCAAGAACGGCCAGAAGATCGTCGCGCGTCGCCGCGCCAAGGGCCGTAAGCGCCTGACGGCCTAACAGCCTTCTCCCGTCTCTCTTCGGCGGGAAACTAGACCATGATGGAAGCCGCCCTTTCCTCGAACCAGGCTCTGCGCCTGCGCCGGAAAGGGCGGCTTTTTTCATGACCGAAGCCCAGCTTCCGCGGTCTCCGAAGATCGAGCGCCTGAAGAAGCGCCCGGACTTCCTGAAGGCCGCCAAGGCCCCCAACCTGGCGCGCGGCGCGGTGTTCCTGCAGATGCGTCCTCGCCACGACGACGACCCGCTGATCCGGGTCGGCTTCACCGCCACCAAGAAGATCGGCGGCTCGGTCGAACGGAATCGCGCAAAAAGACGCCTCCGAGAGGCCGCCCGACTGCTTCTCCCCCTTCATGGCCGCCCGTCTTGCGACTATGTGTTCATCGCCCGCGGCGGAACCGGCCAGCGGCCATGGGGGCGTTTGCTTGACGACGTTAAAACCGCGCTGATAAGCCTCGCCGCCGACCTCGATCGCGCGGGCCCGGGCCAGCCGCCCGCTCCGCACGCCCCCGCCGCGTCCGATTCCTCCGTTTCTGGTTAAGTCCCAACCCATGCAGAACGACACCAACAACAAGAACACGCTGCTGTTTCTCGTCTGCGCGTTCGCGATCCTGATCGGCTACCAGTTCTTCATCCTGGGCCCGCAGCAGAAGAAGCAGGAAGCCGAGCTCCGCGCCAAGAAGGCCGCCGAGGCCCAGGCCGCCCTGCAGCCCGGCATGACCCTGGGCGCCGACGGCCTGCCGCAGCCGCTGAAGCTGTCGCGCGACGCCGCCAAGGCCCAGAGCCCGCGCATCAATGTCGACACCCCGGCCCTCTCGGGCTCGATCGCCCTGAAGGGCGCCCGCATCGACGACCTCTGGCTCAAGCGCTACACCCAGACGTCGGACAAGAATTCGCCGCCGGTCGAGCTGTTCCGCCCCGAGGGCGCCGAGCACGCCTGGTTCGCCGACTTCGGCTGGGCCGGCATGGCCGGCATGACCGGCCTGCCCACGCCCAGCACGGTTTGGACCGCCGCGCCCGGCCAGGTGCTGCGCCCCGACACCCCGGTCGTCCTGACCTACGACAACGGCCAGGGCCTGGTGTTCACCCGCACCATCTCGGTCGACGCCGACGCCATGTTCACCGTGGCCGACAGCGTCCGCAACCAGGGCGGCGCGGCCGTGGCCCTGGCCCCCTACGCCTCGGTCCAGCGCCAGGGCATCCCGACCGAGGGCCCGCACGGCCTGGGCAAGACCCAGATCGTCTACGAGGGCGGCATCGGCGTCCTGGGCGGCATCGACGGCGTCAAGGACGGCAAGTACCTGCTGCAGGACCAGGCCAAATACCCGAAGTGGAAGAAGGACAAGCCGGTCCAGGACAACCTGGAATCCAAGGGCGGCTGGATCGGCATGACCGACAAGTACTGGTTGGCCGCCCTGGTCCCCGAGCAGTCCGAGACCATCAAGGGCCGCTTCATCGTCAAGCCGGTCGGCGGCGTGGACATCTATGAGTCGGCCTTCACCGGCGCGCCCCAGTCGCTGGCGGCCGGCGCGACCCTGACCAACACCACCCGCCTGTTCGCCGGCGCCAAGACCGTGCCGTTGCTGACCCGCTACGAATACGGCGGCAAGCCGGTGGTCTGGTGGCAGTTCTGGAACCGTCCGGCCAGCGTCATCCCCAGCTTCGACAAGGCCGTGGACTGGGGGATGTTCTCGGTCATCACCCGGCCGATCTTCAACATCCTGGAGATCTTCTACAAGCTGGTGGGCAACTTCGGCGTGGCCATCATGCTGCTGACCGTGACCCTGAAGCTGATCCTCTTCCCGCTGGCCGACAAGAGCTACGAGTCGATGGCGAAGATGAAGAAGATCGCCCCCGAGGTCGAGAAGCTGAAGGCCAAGCACAAGGACGATCCGGCGAAACAGCAGCAGGAGATGATGCAGCTGTACGCCAAGGAGAAGATCAACCCGATGATGGGCTGCATCCCCATGCTGGTCCAGATCCCGATCTTCTACTCGCTGTACAAGGTGCTGACGGTGACCATCGAGATGCGGCACGCGCCGTTCTTCGGCTGGATCGTCGACCTGTCGGCGCCGGAACCGACCACCCTGTTCAACCTGTTCGGGGCGATCCACTGGGATCCGGCCACCCTGCCGCTGCTGGGCGCCTCGATCGCCCACCTGGGCGTCTGGCCGCTGCTGTACGGCTTCACCATGTGGCTGACCACCGCGATGAACCCGCCGGCCGGCGACCCGATCCAGCAGAAGATCTTCCAGTTCTTCCCGATCATCTTCACCTTCACCCTGTCGGGCTTCGCCGTGGGCCTGGTGATCTACTGGTGCTGGAGCAACGTGCTGACGATCATCCAGCAGTACATCATCATGCACCGCTACAAGGTCGAGAACCCGATCGACAAGTTCATCGCCAGGCTGCGCGGCAAGACCGTCGAGGCCACCTGATGGACGAACTGGCCTATACCGACGAGGAGATCGAGGCCGCCCGCGTGCTGTTCGCCCAACCGGCGACCTTCATGATGGGCGCGGTCAAGATGGACGGCATGCCGGCTCCCAGCCTGCCGGAAGTGGCCTTCGCGGGCCGCTCCAACGTCGGCAAGTCCAGCCTGATCAACGGGCTGGTCGGGCAGAACCACCTGGCGCGCGCCTCGAACTCGCCGGGGCGCACGCGGGAGGTCAACTTCTTCGTGCTGGCCGAGAAGCTGCGCCTGGTCGACCTGCCGGGCTACGGCTTCGCGCGGGTGTCCAAGAGCATCGCCGACAAGTTCCAGGACCTGGGCCGCGCCTATCTGCGCGGCCGGGTGAACCTCAAGCGCGTCTACCTGTTGATCGACGCCCGCCATGGGCTGAAGGCGGTGGACGCCGAGGCGCTGGACGCGCTCGACATCGCGGCGGTCTCCTACCAGATCGTCCTGACCAAGGCCGACAAGATCAAGCAGGCCGAGCTGGACGCGACGGTCGAGAAGACCCTGAAGGCCATCGCCAAGCGTCCGGCGGCCTTCCCCAAGGTCATGGCCACCTCGTCGGAGAAGGGCTACGGCCTGCCCGAGCTGCGCGCCGAGATCGCCCGCACCTGCCTGAGCTGACCCGGGCGGGCTAGCGGCGAGCCGAAGCCACCACCCAGCGCGCGGCGCCCACCGTGATCGCGTCCTCGACGAGGCCGGTTGGCGTCTGGCCGAACCGGCGCATGGCCCGCATCCGCAGATCGAAGGTGACGAAGGCGGCCACGACGGCCGCCGTCGCGCCCAGGGCCGCGCCCGCCAGGGCCTGTTTGCGCGGCGCCAGCGCCGCGCCGGCCAGGCCGGCGGTGACTAGGCGCGCCAGGAGGCCCGCCGGCACGATACGGTCCGGCGCCGAGGCCAGCTTGTCGCCCCAGAGCTCGCCGCCCGCCAGGAGCTTGGAGCCGGCCGCGACGAGTGGGTCGCCCAGCCAGGACGGCGCGCCGTTGTCGCGCGGCAGCTCGCCACGATGGGCCGCGTCGCTGACCGCGGCGAAGGGCGTGATGGATCGCGCGCCGGCGACCAGTCCGATAAGGAACGAGTGGATCATGTCTCCTCAACCCCTCCGCCGCCGGTTCGATCCCGCTGCGCGCGCCGTCGCCGATTGCTATAGAGTCCGACGCAGGCTAAGAGCCCCGCCCTTTCCCCCCGAAGAACCGCTCATGACCCGTCACGAACTGAAGACCTGGCCCCAGTATTTCGCCGCCGTGCGCTCGGGCAAGAAGCGCTTCGAGATCCGCCGCAACGACCGGGAGTTCGCCGTGGGCGACGTGCTGGTGCTGCGCGAGTTCGATCCGGAGCAGGACGTCTATACCGGCCAGGTCGAGGAGCGGCAGATCACCTTCCTGCTGTCGGAAGAGGACTACGGCGTGATCCACGGCTTCGTGGCCATCGGCTTCGGCGAGGTGGTCCATCACGGCGACCTGCCCACGGACGGCGCCCTGACCGCCGGCCAGCTGGCCCACTGGCACGAGACGGCCTCGAACAACGCCGCCCTGCGCGCCCAGGACGCCCGCCGGGTGGCCCAGAGCTACGCCGCCCCCAACACCGGCCGCGCGGCCATGCCGGTCGCCGCCGACCGCCACAACGCCGTGGCCGAGGCCGCCGAGACCGAAGCCGCCTTCCATGCGGCGGCCGCGAAGATCGTGCGGGGGAAGTAGGGGTCACACGGGACCGGAATCAAAAAGGGCGGACCAGCCGGTCCGCCCTTTTTGATTCGCTCCGAGGCGTGGCTTAGGCCGCCTGGCTGACCTGGGCCGGGAAGACGTCGTCCATGCGCAGATAGGTGATCAGGCGGCTGTCCAGCGAGATGATCGCCTGGATGAAGCGCAGTTCGTCGGTCCCGAGGTCCGGAGTCGGCTGCAGGTGGTCGCGCGACACGGTGAAGGTCTCGCTGACCGCGTCGACCAGGATGCCGGCCAGGCGGTCCTGGCACTCGACCACGACGATGACGTGGCGGGTCTCCGGGACGGTGACGCCCAGGCCCAGCCGGTTGCGCAGGTCGATGACCGGCATGATCGCGCCACGCAGGTTGATCACGCCCTTCAGGAAGGCCGGGGCGTGCGGGATCGGGGTGGCCGGGGTCCAGCCGCGGATCTCGCGGACCGTCTTCACGTCGATGCAGAACTCCTGCTCGCCGATGCAGAACGAGATCAGCTCCAGGGCGGGTTCGGCGTGGTCGGTCATGGTCGGATCCCGAGGCTCGAAAGGTCTTGCGGCGAAGGCCGAAAGCCGGTTTCGCGTCGTCTGCCACAAGAGCCCGACCGCCGTTTAATAACGGTTAATGCAAAGCTTACCGGGCGGCGTCGAATTGTCGCGCCAAGTCATAAATCCGCTCATCCCGGCGAATGCCGGGACCCAGATGGAATGGTGCGAAAGCCGACGCCAAGAGCGCGGCGCCGCTCCAGTCAGCCACTCAGATTCAGGATCTGGGTCCCGGCATTCGCCGGGATGAGCGGAACACGGATTACGGCTCCGAGGCCCCGATGTCGCCCTCATCGGTCAGGTTGAACTCGTACCAGACGCCGTTCAGCACCCCGAAGGCCAGCGCCAGGCCCAGGCCGAGGATCCAGGTGAAATACCACATCGTCAGGTCTCCTCAGTACAGGGCCGGATCGGTCTTCAGGGCCGCCGTGCTGGTCCGGCCCCACAGCACCTTGAACACCCAGGCGGTGTAGAGCAGCACGACCGGCAGCAGCACGATCACCACCAGCAGCATGATGAACAGGGTCGAGGGGCTGGACGAGGCGTTCCACACCGTCAGGCTGGAATGGGCGTCGATCGTGCTGGGCAGGATGAACGGGAACATCGACAGGCCGACCGTGGCCACGATCCCCGCCGCCGAGGCCGACGAGCCGCCGAACGCCAGGGCCGCGGACCGCCGCCACAGGCCCAGCAGCGCCAGCAGCGCGCCGCCGAAGCCCAGCACCGGCGCGACCAGCATCCAGGGATGGCGGCCGAAATTGTCGAACCAGGCGCCCGGCGCCGCCACCGTGGTCGTGCGCAGCGGATTGGACGGTCCGGCGGGGTCGAACGCCCCCTCGATCCGGAAGCCCAGCCGCATGGCCAGGAGGCCTCCGACCAGGAACAGCAGCAGGG
Organism: Caulobacter sp. CCG-8; assembly: GCF_037402475.1. NCBI lineage: Bacteria > Pseudomonadati > Pseudomonadota > Alphaproteobacteria > Caulobacterales > Caulobacteraceae > Caulobacter > Caulobacter sp. CCG-8. Next base: position 2,548 of record NZ_JBBEUD010000026.1, on the reverse strand, counting down.
AGGCGATCCCCGCCCCGGTCCCGAACCGGCGGGCGCGGTCCTGCACCACGCTGCCGTCCTCGGCCTTCACCCCCAGCCAGGCCGCGCCGTGCAGCACCAGCATGGCCACCGACAGCAGGCCGCAGACCAGGGTGAAGGGCGTGAACAGGCCGAAGAAGGCGCCGTGGTAGGAAGCGCGCAGGTCGCCGTCCAGCTTGAACGGCGCGCCCTGCAGCACGTTGCCGACGGCCACGCCGAACACCAGAACCGGCACGAAGCTGCCGGTGAACAGCGCCCAGTCCCAGGCCGAGCGCCAGCGCGGCTCCGGCCGCTTGGACCGGTACTTGAAGCCGACCGGCCGCAGGATCATCGCCACCAGCACCAGGAAGATGGCCAGGTAGAAGCCCGAGAAGCTGACGCCGTAGACCAGCGGCCAGGCCGCGAAGATCGAGGCCCCGCCGGTGATGAACCACACCTGGTTGCCCTCCCAGGTGGCGCCGACGGTGTTGATCACCATGCGGCGTTCCTCGTCGGTCCGGGCGACGAACGGCAGCAGCGCGCCCACGCCCATGTCGAAGCCGTCGGTCAAGGCGAAGGCGATCAGCAGCACGCCCAGCAGGCCCCACCAGATCATTCGCAGGGTCGGATAGTCGATCGGGAGTTCCATGATCCGGTGTCTCCTAAGCCACGGCTTCGCCGGCGGGGGCGGCCGAGCCCGACGGGAAGGCCTCCTGCTCGGCGAAGGGGCCCTTCTTGATGGTCTTCAGGATCAGCCCGACCTCGACCACCGCCAGGGCGCCGTACAGCAGGGTGAAGACCACGATGCTGGTCAGCAGTTGGGGCACGGTCAGGGTGGACGGGGCCAGGAAGGTGGGCAGCACGCCCTCTACCGCCCAGGGCTGACGCCCCACCTCGGCCAGCACCCAGCCCAACTCGGTCGAGATCCACGGCAGCGGGATGGCCGCCACCGCGATCATCAGGAACCAGCGGGTGTTCTGCCGGCGCAAGGACACCAGGACGAAGGCCGTGGCGAACAGGGCGATCATCAGGAAGCCGATGCCGGCCATGATCCGGAACGACCAGAACATCACCGGCACGTTGGGCACGGTCTCCCAGGCGGTCTTCTGGATCAGCGCCTTGTCGGCGGTCCGCGGGTCGGCCACGTGGCGCTTGAGCAGCAGGGCGTAGCCCAGGTCGCGGCGATGGGTTTCGAAGACGCCGCGCGCCGTCAGGTCGGTGGGGTTCGCCTTCAGGGTCTCCAGGGCGTCGTAGGCGACCAGCCCGCTCTCGATCCGCGTCTCGGCCTGGGCCACCAGCTCGAAGATGCCGGCCACCGGCCGGTCCAGGCTGCGGGTCGAGATCAGGCCCAGCACATAGGGGATCTTGATCTCGGCGTGGGTCTTTCGCTCCTTCAGGTCGGGGATGCCGAAGGCGGTCAGGCCGGCCGGGGCGGGCTCGGTCTCCCACATGGCCTCCAGGGCGGCCAGCTTCATTTTCTGGTTGTCGGTCAGGGCGTAGCCGCTCTCGTCGCCCAGCACGACCACCGACAGCGACGAGGCCAGGCCGAAGGCGGCGGCCACGGTCAGCGACCGCTTGGCGACGCTGACGAACCGGCCCTTCAGCAGGTAGTAGGCGCTGATCCCCAGCACGAAGACCGCGGCGATGGTGTAGCCGGCGCTGACCGTGTGCACGAACTTGGCCTGGGCCACCGGGTTGAAGACCACCGCCCGGAAGTCGACCACCTCCATCCGCATCGTGTCGGGATTGAAGGCCGCGCCGACCGGGTTCTGCATCCAGCCGTTGGCGATCAGGATCCACAGGGCCGACAGGTTGGTGCCCAGGGCCACCAGGAAGGTGACCAGCAGGTGCTGCACGGGCTTGAGCTTGTCCCAGCCGAAGAACATCAGCCCCACGAACGTGGCCTCCAGGAAGAAGGCCATCAGCCCCTCGATCGCCAGCGGGGCGCCGAAGATGTCGCCGACATAGTGCGAGTAGTAGGACCAGTTCATGCCGAACTGGAATTCCATGGTCAGGCCGGTGGCGACGCCGAGCACGAAATTGATGCCGAACAGCGTGCCCCAGAACCGCGTCGTGGTGCGCCAGATCGGCCGCTTGGTCATCACATAGACGCTCTCCATGATCACCAGCATGAAGGAGAGGCCCAGGGTCAGGGGCACGAACAGGAAGTGGTAGAGCGCCGTCAGGGCGAACTGCAGACGGGAAAGGTCGACGACGGCGGGATCCATGCAGCGCTCCGGTTGTCGTGGGCGATCGGTCGCGCCACGACTTTCCACCCCTAGACGCGTTCTGGCTAGAACGCTTTGATCAGGATCAAGGACGTTCCCGTTCCCTGCTCCTAACAACGGCCCATGCCCGTCAGTTTCACCGCCGACCTCGACGCCGTCGCGCGGCCCTGGCTGAAGACCCTGAGCAAGTCGGGAGGCGGACGCGCGGCCCGCACCGCGCCGCTGTGGCTGCTGGCCGACGTCCCTACCGCCATCGCCTTCGCCGCCGGACTGGCCCTGGGCGTCGACGCCCTGCCGCGCGGCCTCCCCGCCGCCGCGCCTTG
>NZ_JBBEUD010000025.1:0-80460 GCF_037402475.1 Caulobacter sp. CCG-8 | reverse complement strand
CCCCCCCCCCCCCCCCCCCCCCCCCCCCCCCCCCCCCCCGCCGCCGAGGGCGACCAGGCCGGCCTTTGGCCGCGAAGCGGATCGGACCGTGGGCCGAGCCATCAGATTCAGGTCCTCTATAAGCCAGACGCCACTGCCGCCGCCCCGGACCGGCGACTTCGCCAAACCGGTTGCGCCGAAAGCATTGCGGGGCGAACCCTAGGGTCCGCCCCGCCCGCGTTCACCGACGAAAAGGGCCATCTCCGTCAGCGAACGCTTGCAAATTGGTCGCGGGCGGGCCAATTCGCAAACAAGGTCTTCTGCCGGGGCGTTCAGTAAAACTCATGGAAAGACAGTCCGAACGGCGCCGCCTTCCGCCTTTGAACGCCCTGCGTGCGTTCGAGGCGGCTGCGCGTCACCTGAACTTCAGCCGCGCCGCCGACGAGCTGTCGGTGACGCCCGGCGCCGTGAGTCAGCAGATCCAGAACCTCGAGGACTATGTCGGCGCGGCCCTGTTCAAGCGCACGCCCAAGGGCCTGCTGCTGACCGACGCCGCCCAGACCGCCCTGCCCGCCCTGCGCGAGGCCTTCGACCGCCTGGCCGAGGCCGCCAGCCTGCTGACCGCCGCCGTGGACGGCCGCCGCCTGACCCTAACCGCCGCCCCCTCGTTCGCCGCCAAGTGGCTGGTGCCGCGCCTGGGCAAGTTCGAGCAGGCCCAGCCCCAGGTCGATGTCTGGCTGTCGGCCGGCATGGAGGTCGTCGACTTCGCCGCCGGCGAGGTCGACCTGGCCATCCGCTACGGCTCGGGCCGCTATCCGGGCCTGGAGGTCATCCGCCTGCTGAACGAGACGGTCGTCCCCGTGGCGTCGCCTGAACTCCTGGCCACCAACCCCTTGGAATCGCCCGAGGATCTGGCCCACCACATCCTGCTGCACGACGGCTCGCCCGACGCCGACGACAGCTGCCCGGACTGGGCCATGTGGCTGGCCGCGCGGGGCATCAAGTCGGTGGACGGAGCCCGCGGCCCGCGCTTCAACCAGTCCAGCCTGGTGATCGAGGCCGCCGCCAACGGACGCGGGATCGCCCTGGCCAAGCAGACCCTGGCCCAGGCCGATCTCGACGCCGGCCGGCTGGTGATCCCGTTCGAGGCCGCCACCGCCGTCGACTTCGCCTATTACGTCGTCCACCCCAAGGCCAAGGGCCGCCTGCCGCAGGTGAAGGCGTTCGTCACGTGGCTGCAGGCCGAGGCGGCGGCCCACGAAGCCGCCCTTCTGACCATGGACAACGGCGCGGGCATCTAGCTTGAGGTTTCGGGTGGCCCCGGCCGCCGGAACCGGCTTAAAGGGGCGCATGATCAAGACGACTCTCACGGTCGACGAGCGCCTCGCTCCCGCCGACTGTTCGACCATGCTCGACGTTCGCAAGGGCGTGGACGCCCTGGACCGGGCCCTGGTCCAGCTCCTGACCGAGCGTCAGGGCTACATGGACGCCGCCGCCCGCATCAAGGCCGACCGCTCCAAGGTGTTCGACCGCGCGCGGATCGAGGACGTGGTGGAGAAGGTCAAGGCCGCCGCCCGCGAGTCCGGCCTGTCGGAAGCCATCGCCGAGCCGGTGTGGCGGACGCTGATCGACCGCTGCATCGCCTACGAATACGACAGCTGGGACCGGACGAAGGGCTGAGCCCTAGTCGGCGCGCAGCGCGGCGATCGAACGCCGAAGGTTCGCGCGCGCCGGCCCCTCGAAACGCGCCCGTCCCCACGGACTGAAGTACAGCGCCTCGCGCTCGAGGAAGCGCTCGAGGATCGCCGCGCGCCCCTGCCGGAACAGCGCCTCGGGAACCTCGCGATACTCGTGCCGCACGCCGGCCTCGTAGGCGTCGAAGGCCTCGGGCGCGGCCCCCAGGATCGACAGGTCCATGTCCAGGAACACGCCCATGTCGCCGCGCTCGTCGGCCGGCAGGTCGTCGAGTATGGCGTGGCGCTGGGTGGCCTCGATCAGCCGTATCGCCCGGGCCAGGCTGACCTCGGGGACCACCCCGTCCAACATGCGGCGCGCCAGCTCGGCGCTGCGGGTCTCGTTGTCGGCCCGGCGCGGCTCGTAGATCGCGTCGTGCAGCAGGATCGCGCAGCGCACCGCCAGCGGGTCGTCGAGATCGCCCGCCACCTCATCCAGCAGGCCCAGCAGCGCCAAGGGATGGCTCCAGGCGTGATAGCCGCGATCGGCCCCCTCGTGCAGGGACCGGATCTCGGCCAGCAGGCCTTCGGGCAGGGCGAAGGGTTCGGCCATGCGGCGACTCAGTTCCCGTCGATCAGATTGCCGATCTGGCCCAGGATCGAGCCCTCGCCGCGGTTGCCGCCGCCGCCCTGGGCCGCTTGCAGCATCCGCCCGGCCAAGCGCGAGAACGGCAGGGACTGGATCCACACCTTCCCGGGACCGCGCAGGCGGGCGAAGAACAGGCCCTCGCCGCCGAACAGCACGCTGCGCACGCCGCCGGCCATGACCAGGTCGAAGTCGACGCCCGGCGTGTAGGCGGCCAGGCACCCCGTATCGACGTGCAGCTCCTCGCCGGCCTTCAGCTCGCGCTCGACCAGGGCGCCGCCCATCTGGACGAACACCCAGCCGTCGCCGTCCAGGCGCTGCATGATGAAGCCCTCGCCGCCGAAGAGGCCCGTCATCACCCGCTTCTGGAAGTGGATGCCGATCGACACGCCGCGCGCGGCGGCCAGGAAACTGTCCTTCTGGCAGATCAGCGACCCGCCCAGCTGGCCCAGGTTCAGCGGCAGGATGTTGCCCGGGGTCGGCGCCGCGAAGGCGACCCGCGCCTTGCCCGAGCCGGTGTGGGTGAAGACGGTGGTGAACAGGCTCTCGCCGGTGACCAGGCGCTTGCCCGCCCCCAGCAGCTTGCCCATGAAGCCGCCGCCGTTGTCGCCCGAACCGTCGCCGAACACCGTGGTCATCTGGACGCTGGCGTCCTTCCAGACGAACGCCCCGGCCTCGGCCACGGCGCTCTCGCCCGGGTCCAGCTCGATCTCCAGGAACTGCAGCTCCTGACCCTTGATCTCGAAGTCGATGTCGTCGGCGACGGCGGCGCTGCGGTGATGCGACCAGGGACCGTTCGTCATGGCGTTGGGGGCTCCCGTTGAACTCGCCGCACCTTAGGCAAGCTCGCGGGACGACGCCAATTACGCATCGGTAAGCTGGGCCGTGACGCCTTGGAGCAGCTGATTGAGAGTCAGCGGCTCTTCCCCCTACCCCTTCAGCGACCGCAGCGCCCGCTCGTGGGCGTAGGCGGCGATGTCCATCAGGGCGGCGTCGAGGGCGTCGCGCACCTGGTCCAGGCTGGCGGTCCCCGCCTCGGCCTCGGCGCAGACGTCGCCCAGCTGGAAGGCGCCCACGCCGCGCGCCGCGCCCTTGACCGTGTGGACCGCGTCACGCCAGCCGGGATGGCCCGGATCGAGCATCGGCGTCCACAGCGCGGCCTGCTCGCGGAACAGCGCCAAGACCTCGTCGATCACCGTGGAATCGTCCATCGCGAACCCTTCCAGATAGGCGAAATCCACGGCTCCGCTGATATCTCGTCTGGCCAAAAAATAGTCCCTTGCGTTCCAAGATTCTTTGAGTATGTTCCGCGCCTCGCCGCCGAGGCACTTCACTGCTTCGGGCCGAGCGGGCGCATAGCTCAGTTGGTAGAGCAGCTGACTCTTAATCAGCGGGTCGTAGGTTCGAATCCTACTGCGCCCACCATTCTTTCTCCTAAAAATTAGAGAACGCGAAGAGTATCTCCCCTCCCGGGGGAAGGAAACTTTGTTGTTCGGATCGCTGAAGTGACGGCCTCAGGCTCGCCCGCGGGTCTGCTCGGCTAGGCCGCGGCGCGCTGGCGGAACTCGCGCGGCGAGACGCCGTACTGGTCGCGGAAGGCCCGGCTGAAATGGGCCGAGCCGTTGAACCCCCAGCGGAAGCAGATTTCCGAAATCGACAGCCGCGCGTGCTGCGGACTGGCCAAGTCGGTGCGGCAGCGCTCCAGCCGGCGCGTGCGCAGATAATGGCTGAAGGTCTCGTCGGCGCTGGCGAACAGCTTCTGGACGTAGCGGGGCGAGACGCCCTCCTCGTCGGCCACCCGGCGCAGCGACAGGTCCGGATCGGGCAGCAGGGTCTCGATGGTCTGGCACAGGCGCTGGAGGTGGGCGGTGGGCGCGGCCGCCCCCACGCCCAGCACGTCGGCCGCCGCCCCGCCCTCGGCCAGGCAGATGGCCAGGAACTCGGTGAGGGCCAGCTCGACCGGCCGCAGCTGGTCGACCGTCAGGTCCTCCAGCCCGTCGGCCGTGGCCCGCAGCAGGCCCGACAGGATGTGGGCCACGCCGGTGGCCGCCTGCAGCCGCCCGACGCGGAGGCTGACGGGGGTGATCAGCCGGTGGTCCAGGGCCACCCTGGGGGCGCGGACGAACATCAGCCGGCACCGGGTCTCCAGCCGCAGGGCCGCGGCCTGGCCGGTGGGGCCGTAGGCGATGTCGCCGGGCTCCAGCGCCTCGGCCAGGTCGTCGGTGACGAGGGTCCCCTCGCCGTTCAGCAGCACCGCCAGCCAGACGGCCGCCGGCTGGCCCGACAGGCGTCCGGAGATCGCCTGGGCCCCGGCCTCGACCAGGGCGAACTCGATGCCCAGGGGCGAGGTCAGGCACACCACCGAGGCGCTGGCCGGCTCGGCGTCGGGCAACCCCTCGATCGGCAGGCCCAGCCGGCTCATCGCCTCGCGCCAGGCCTGCGCCCGTTCGGCGCGGGGGTGGCTGTCGGTGCTGAACGACCAGGCCTTCATCGGGGCGCTCCTAACCTTTCATTCGGGGGAAGATGTCGCGCGGGATGCGCACGTGGCAGCCCTGCTTGCCATCGACCACCTGGGTGACCCCGAAGTCCGAGGCCACGCTCATCAGCGAATAGGCGTCGTTCTTCGACAGGCCGACGTGATCGCTGAGCAGGGTCAGCATGTTCAGCGACGCGTCCTTCATGGCCACGTCCAGGCTTTCGTCGAAGCCGTGGACGATCCACCACTTCGGCGTTTCCAGCAGGGGCCCGGGCGAGACGAAGTCCTTGCGCAGCACGATCTGCATCAGGACGTTCAGCGAGCTTTCGATGGCCGTGCCGGAGATCTCGCCGTCGCCCTGGCTGACGTGCGGATCGCCGATCGAGAACAGCCCGCCCTCGACCTGGACGGGGTAGTACATCGTCGCCCCCGCCCCGATCCGCCAGTTGTCGATGTTGCCGCCGTGGGCGCCGGGCGGGATGGTGCTGACCCGGCCGTCGACGGCCGGCGCCACGCCCGCCGTGCCCAGGTGCGGCCGGGCCGCCACGCGCACGCCGCCCAGGGCCGGCTGGCGGTCGCACTCGGGGCAGTTGGTGATCGTGCCGGGGATCAGGTATTTGCCTTCGAAGTCGTAGGCGTAGAGGGCGCTGGCGGTGTTGGTGTTCTGATCCAGTTCGTAGATCGTCACCCGCTCCTTCTCGCCGAACTCCTTGTAGAGGTAGCCCCAGTTGGCCGCGAGGTTGGAGCCGTAGTTGTTGCGCGGGACCATGCGCAGGTAGCGCACCTCCAGCACGTCGCCGGGCTTGGCGTCCTCGACGAAGATCGGGCCGGTCATGATGTGGACGCCGGGATTGCGGTCGTCCTCGGGGATCTCGGTGAAGATGCGGGTGACCGCCTCGTCCATCATCAGGTCCGGGGCGTCGCCGGCGTGGTGGGTGATGGCCTCGGCGCTGACCAGGTCGCCGGACTTGATGCGCAGGGCCGGCTTGATCGACGGATCGAAATAGCCCCAGTGCACGGTGGCCGGCGTGGCCTTCAGGGTGTGCAGGGCGCCGGGCAGGACGTCCGGGCGGGTCTGGCCGGGTTCGCAGATGAAGGGCATCTCAGGGTCTCTCGGGTTCAGGCCGCCGGCGCGAGCGTGACGGACGTCATGCTCAGCGAGCCGTGCTCGATATGGTCGGGGGCGAAGACGGCGACGTCGCCGGGCAGGCGCGCGCCCAGCACGTACAGCAGCGGCCAGAAGTGGTCGGGCGTCGGGACCGAGCGGCTGGCATCGTCGCCGCGCGAGGCGAAGTCGACCACCCGCTGCGGCGCGTCATCGACGATGGCCTGCTTGATGTAGTCGTTGAACCGCAGCGACCAGTCGTAGGGCGCGCAGTGGCGCTCGCCCCAGTTCATGGCCGGCAGGTTGTGGACGATGTTGCCGGTGCCGACGATCAGCACGCCCTCGTCGCGCAGGGGCGCCAGGCGCCGGGCCAGCTCGAAGTGCCACGCCGGCGGCTTGGAGGCGTCCATGCTGAGCTGCACCACCGGCACGTCGGCCTCGGGATAGGCCTTGCACAGCACCGACCAGGTCCCGTGGTCCAGGCCCCAGGCCTGCTGGTCCAGGGTCACCGGCAGCGGCGCCAGCAGGTCGCGCACCCGCGCCGCCAGCTCGGGCGAGCCGGGCGCGGGGTACTGCACGTCGAACAGCGCCTGCGGGAACGAGGCCCCGAAGTCGTGGATGGTGCGCGGGGCGGCCATGGCGGTGACGCCGACGCCCTTGGTCAGCCAGTGGGCCGAGATGCAGAGGATGGCCTTGGGCTTGCCGAACGCCTCGCCCATCGCCTTCCAGGTCTGGGTGGTGTCGTTGGTTTCCAGGGCGATCATCGGGCTGCCGTGACCGAAGAAGGCGACGGGCAGGCGGCTCATGCGGCGACCTCCGCTTTCGAGGCCTTCGCCGCCGCCCCCTCTTTCATCTTCGCCCAGGCCTTCTGGTAGCGCGGCGTGAGCCAGCGGTTGAACTGCACCTGCGCCCCCTCCTGCCAGGAGTAGCGGCCGCGCACCGCGAACCGCGAGCGCAGGCCCACCTGGACCAGTTCGTCGACGTGCATGTCCTGGGCGATGATCTTGCCCGCCGAGGTCATGATCATCTCCAGCCGCTCCTCGAAGCCGTTGACCTCGGTGGCGCCCGGCGCGACCAGCAGGCCGGTGTCCTGCTCCATGGTCTCGGGACCCGTGGGCCGCAGGATCAGGTAGATGACCATGTCGCTGGTCATCACCAGCGACAGGGTCGGCGGGATGTTGGCGAAGGTGGCGCGGTTGCGGTCCTGCTCGGTCAGCTTCGGGAAGACCGGCAGCACGGCCTTCTGGGTCGGGTTGAAGCTGACGTCCGGATGAGTGGTGCCGTTGAAGCGCAGGAAGCCGGCGTCGTCCGCGCCCGCCTCGGGGAAGCTGCAGAGCTCGCTGGGGATGAAGTCGTGCAGCGGGCCGCGATGCAGCTTGTTGGCGTGGTAGCCGTCATTGTTGTTCTCGAACATCACCTTCCAGTTCCAGGCGAACGTTCCGGTCATCGGCGGCGTCAGCCCCTCGGCGTTGGCGAGGTCGTAGTTGGCCACCGCCGCCTCGACCGCCGTCAGCCGCGGGGCCAGGGGCGGCGCGTCGGCGTCGAAATTGATGAAGATGAAGCCCAGCCAGACCTCGACCTTGAAGGTCGGCAGCTTGACGGCCTTCTTGTCGAAGTCGCAGGCCCGTTCCATGGCCGGGGCGTTCACCAGGTCGCCGTTCAGCGAATAGACCCAGTGGTGGTAGGGGCAGACGAAGCCGCGGGTGTTGCCCCGCCCCTCGGCCACCAGCATGGCGCGGTGCTGGCACACGGCCGACATCGCCTTGATCTCGTTGGAGCGGTTGCGGGTGACGATGATCGGCTCGCCGATGATCGTGGTGGTGAAGTAGTCGCCGGCCTCCTTCACCCAGTCCACGCGGCCCACGCACAGCCATTCGTGATTGAACAGCGCCTCCTTCTCGAAGTCGTAGAAGGCCGCGTCGGTGTAGCAGGCGGGCGGCAGGGTCTCGGCCGCGTCGACGTCGCGCATCGAGCGCGACAGGCCGTCGAAGAAGGCGTCGTCGAGATTGGGTGCGGGCGAGAGGCCCATGGCGGCTGCGCTCCTTCGCAAGATCGATACGAAGGCTAGGCGGGGCGCGCCCACCGGTCTTGCACCAGCGCGCACGATAAGTTGGCCGTCGCCTGGCCAGCGGGCGGCGTCGCCGGGTTCTCGGGCGGAAATGAGCAAAAGGCGCGCAAGCTTGCGGCGCCGGATGACTTTGCCGGACGCGCACGCAAAGCCGTCGTGCGCGTACCGGCAAGACGTGGCCTTGGACGGGGCCTAGGTTGAGCTCACAAAGCTTCGATGAGGACCGCGCCCGTGGACATGACGCTCGCCGACGACCTGACGATCTCGGAACTGAAGCCCGGCTTCGGCGCCCGCATCCACGACCTGGACCTGTCGACCGCGCCCGACGCCGAGATCGACAAGGTGGTGGCCGCCTTCCATCGCCACGGCGCCGTGGTGATCCCCGGCCAGTCGATGACGCCGGACGACCTGATGCGCTTCATCGGCCGGTTCGGCGAGGCCGAGGACCACACCCAGACCCGCTTCACCCTGCCCGGCTATCCGAAGATCTTCATCCTCAGCAACCGGGTCGTGGACGGCAAGCCGATCGGCGCCCACAACGACGGCGTCGGCTGGCACACCGACTACAGCTACAAGCCCGAGCCGGTGATGCTGACCATGCTCTATGCGGTCGAGGTGCCCGACGAGGGCTCCGACACTCTGCTGGCCGATGGCTGCGCCGCCTGGAACGCCCTGTCGCCCGAGAAGCAGGCCGAGCTGCTGCCGCTGAGCCTGCACCACAGCTACAAGCACTTCATGGCTACCCGCCAGTTCGGCCAGCAGCAGAACCTCTCGCCCGAGCTGGAGGCGGCCAATCCCGACGTCGAGCACCCGCTGATCCGCACCCACCCGGCCGACGGCCGCAAGGCCCTGTGGCCCTCGACCGGCACGGTGACCGAGGTGATCGGCAAGCCCGGCCCCGAGGGCCTGGCCCTGATCGAGGAGCTGGTGGCGTTCATGACCGGCGACGACTTCGTCTACCGCCACAAGTGGTCCAAGGGCGACCTGCTGATGTGGGACAACCGCTGCACCCTGCACACCGGCACGCTGTACGACGACACCAAGTACTTCCGGACCATGCACCGGCTGTGGGTGAAGGGCGACAAGCCGTACTAGTTTCGCCGCACCTTCCGTTGTCATCCCGGAAGCCTCGCAGAGGCTGTCCGGGACCCAGGGGACTGGGCGGATGCGGTGCGGTTCACCTGGGTCCCGGACAGCGCTACGCGCTTCCGGGATGACACCCTTTGATGAGTTGAGAAGTCGATGACCAAGACCTGGCTGATCACCGGCGTGTCCGGCGGACTGGGCCGCGAGATCGCCCTGGCGGCCATCGCGCGCGGCGACACCGTCTTCGGCACGGTGCGCAAGGCCAAGGACGCCGACGCCTTCGAGCTGCTGGGCGGCCATGCCCTGGTGCTGGACGTCACCGACGAGGCGGCGGTCCGTAAGGGCGTCGCCGAGGTGGAGGCCGTCGGCAAGATCGACGTCCTGGTCAACAACGCCGGCTACGGCCTCGTGGGCGCGGTGGAGGAAGCCTCGCTGGACGAACTCCGCGCCCAGTTCGAGACCAACGTCGTCGGCCCGCTGGCGATGCTGAAGGCCGTTCTGCCGGCCATGCGCGCCCGCCGGACCGGGCGGATCATCAACGTCACCTCGGTCTCGGGCCTGGCCGTCTGGGCCGGCACCGGCGTCTACTGCGCCAGCAAGTGGGCGCTGGAGGGCCTGACCCAGACCCTGGCCGCCGAGGTGGCCGAGCTAGGCATCAAGGTCACCAACGTCGCCCCCGGCGGCCTGCGCACCAATTTCGCCGGCGGCTCCAAGACGATCGTGGCCAGCAAGATCGCCGACTACGACGGCCTGGCCCGCGACGCCGAACGGATCATGGCCGACCACGCCGGCCACGAGCCGGGCGACCCGGCCAAGGCCGCCCAGGCGGTCCTGCGCATCGCCGACGAGGAGGCCCCGCCCCTGCACCTGCTGCTGGGCGAGGACGCCCTGAAATACGCCGGCTACGCCGCCGCCGGCCTCCAGGCCGACATCGACGCCTGGAAGGACCTGACCCTTTCCATCGGTTTTGAGGACCGCCCGTGACCAACACCCTGATCTTCGTCGACCTGGCCTCGGAAGACCCGGACGCCGCCGGCAACTTCTATGCGGAGGTCTTCGGCTGGCAGAACGACGCCCGGCCGCAGGGCGAGTACCATCGCATGGTGCCCGGCGGCTTCTTCAAGAAGAGCGACGGGACCGACAGCGAGATCGGCAACCTGCACCTGGGGATCTTCAAGGCCGCCAACGCCCGTCCCCACCCCGAGCCCGCCGGCGTCGAGCCCCGCCACCTGTCGACCGACGGCCGCAAACCCCGCGTCTGGGTGCTGATCGGCGACGACGACAGCGCCGACCGCATCCTGGGCAAGGCCCAGGAGCTGGGCGCGACCCTGCTGTGGCGCGACCATTACTGGGCCGAGTTCAACGGCTACAACCACGCCTTCCGCGACCCGTGGGGCAACGAGATCGTCCTGTGGGGCAAGGCGGGCGCGAACCCGGAGATCCCGGCCGACTTCACCCGCGAGTAGCCGGGAAACGCGCCGCGTCCGCGAACGCGGCGCGCCGTCCGTCAGGCCTCCAGGGCCAGATCCGACGCCGTGCTCACCCGGCCGATGCGCGGGAAGATGCGCTCGACCGCGAAGGCGTGCATCTCGGGCGAGAAGGTGGTCATCGCGTCCTCGACCAGCACCATGGCGTAGCCGTGCTCGTAGCCGGCCCGCGCGGTCGACTCGACGCCCAGATTGGTCGCCACCCCGGCCAGGACCACCGTGGTGATCCCCCGCCGGCGCAGTTCCAGGTCCAGTCCCGTCTGGTGGAAGGCGTTCCACTGGCGCTTTGTCACGCGGATGTCGCCGGGCTGGGCCAGGCCGTCGGCCAGGTCGCCCCAGCCGGCCGGGAAGCCGCCGGGCGGCAGGGCCATCGGCTGGTCGACGGGCGTCTTGACCCGGTCGCCGTCGTCGGCGGCGAAGGCCACATTGACCAACACCACGGGGGCGCCGGCGGCGCGGAAGCGCTCGGCCAGGGCCTTGCCGGCCGCCAGGGCCTGGGGGCCCGTGCGGGGCGCGACGGGCATGGCCAGGATGCCGTTCTGCAGGTCGATCAGCACCAGGGCCGTGGTCTTGGGATCGAGCTTGATCATGGGAAGTCGCCTTTCGGGCAAGCGCCGGCGCGCACGCCGCTAGCCCGCGACGCGTCGGCTCGTTATATGAGGATGAGCTCACCTATGGATATATGAGGATGCCCTCATCTAAGTCAACCGCCGCCCGTGCGCCCCAGCGCAAACGGGGCGAACTGCGCGTGGCCGCCCTGCAGGACGCGGCCCTGGCGGTGTTCGCGGAGAAGGGCTTCGAGGCGGCGACCATGACCCAGATCGCCGCCCGGGCGGGCGCGCCGATCGGGTCGCTGTACCAGTTCTTCCCGAACAAGGACGTGCTGGCCGACGCCCTGATCGACCGCTACGCGGGCCAGCTGGGCGAGGCGCTGGACGGGCTGGAGGCCGCCCTGTCCGGCCTGTCGACCGCCGCCCTGGCCGACGCCCTGCTGGACCTGTTCCCCAGCCGCCGCCACGAGCGCGACGCGGCGCTGGCCCTGGTCGACAGCCGACCGGACCGCAACACCCGCTCGGCCGCCCTGCGAGACATGATGCGCGACCGGATCGCCGCTCTGCTGGCCAGGCGCGCGCCGGACAAGCCCGCCCCGGCCGTCCGCGACGTGGCCATCGCCTTCCTGGGCAGCATGAAGATGGTCGCCATGCTCGAGGCCGAACCCGCCCCGGCCCCGGCGATCGCCGAGTTCCGGTCGATGGCGCGGCTCTATCTGGTCGACCGGCTGGGCGCCTAGTCGACCCGCGAGGGGGCGCCGACGAAATCCTTGGCGCAGTACCAGCCGCCCTGGAACGGCAAGGCGACCGGGTCCTCGGGCGCTCCGGCCAGCACCTCGGCCGCCCAGGCCTCGGCGTTGTCGCGCGGCGCGTAACTCAGGAAGGCGGCGGCCGAATTGTCCCAGAAATTCCGCGTGTTGGCCGAGACTCCGTAGACCGTGGCGTAGCCGAAATCCGGCGCCTCGATCCCGCAGCGCACCAGCTCGACCATGTCGCGCGGGCTGATCCAGACCGCCAGCTGGCGCGGGTCGGACGGCCGCTCGCGATAGGCGCCGATCCGTAAGGCGAGCACCTGCAGGCCGAACTTGTCGGCGTACATCCGGCCCATGGCCTCGCCGAACACCTTGCTGACGCCGTAGTAGCTGTCGGGCCGCGGGACCAGGGTCTGCGGCGTCGGCGTCTCGCGGCGATGGAAGCCGGCCGCGTGGTGCGACGAGGCGAACAGCACCCGCTTCACGCCGGCGAGCCGCGCCGCCTCGAACAGGTTGTGGACGCCGACGATGTTGGCCGGCAGCACCTGCTCCCAGGCGTTCGCCTCCGGCTCGACCGGCACGCCGGCCATGTGGACCACGCAGTCGATCCCGGCCATGGCGGCGGTCAGGGAGGGGATGTCGAGCAGGTCGGTGTGGGCGATTTCCTCGCCGCGCCCAGCCGGGGTCATCGGCGCGATGTCAGCCAGGCGCATCAGGCCGTAGCGGCCGGCCAGACCTTCGCGGATGGCGGAACCGATGCCGCCGGCCGCGCCGAGGAGGAGGACCCTCAAACCGGCTTGTCGCCCGCCACGGTCACCCGGTAGCCCGTGCGCGTGTCGGGGAAATAGTCCCAGATCGCCTGGTGCCAGGTGCAGCGGTTGTCCCAGAAGGCCACCGAGTTCTTCTTCCAGCGGAAGCGCACCTGGAAGTCGGGGTTGCTGGCGTGCTGGTAGAGGAAGTTCAGGATCGCCGTGCTCTCGGCCTTGGACAGGCCCATGATCCGGGTCGTGTAGGACGGATTGACGAACAGGCTCTTCTTGCCGCTGACCGGATGGGTGCGGACGATCGGGTGGACCGAGCAATTGTACTTGCGGTCGATGTCCGGGAAGATCGCCTTGTAGACCGGATTGGCGTCGTGCTCGGCCGACAGACCTTCCAGATAGGCCTTCATCCGGTCCGACAGGGTCTCGTAGGCCGCGTACATGCTGGCGAAGCAGGTGTCGCCGCCGTCGTCGGGCAGGACCTTCATGTAGAGGATGCTGCCCAGGGGTGGTTCCGGATCGCAGGTCAGGTCCGAGTGCCAGTTCTCGCCCGCCACGAACTTGGAGTTGGCGTCGGCATGGATGGCCACGATCTCCGGATGGTCGGCCAGGCCCGGCACGCCCGAATGGATGGCCAGGTCG
Organism: Caulobacter sp. CCG-8; assembly: GCF_037402475.1. Lineage (NCBI taxonomy): Bacteria > Pseudomonadati > Pseudomonadota > Alphaproteobacteria > Caulobacterales > Caulobacteraceae > Caulobacter > Caulobacter sp. CCG-8. Next base: position 67,234 of record NZ_JBBEUD010000025.1, on the reverse strand, counting down.
CCGAACTTGCGGCCCAGGGCCTTGTGGGCGTCGTGGTCCATCTCCTGGTCGCGGAAGAAGATCACCTGGTGCTGGGTCAGGGCCTGGTGAATCTCCTCGAACTGGCGGTTCGAGAGCGGCTTGCCCAGGTCGACGCCGAAGATCTCGGCGCCGATCCGGCGGGTCATCGGCTTCACGTCGAGGACGTCGTAGGTCATGGAACCGCTCCCCTAAGCGTTCAGAAAGCCGCCGCGCACATAGACGAGCGGGGCCTTGGCGTCGTCGACCGCCACGCGCAGGACGCGGCCGACCAGGATCTCGTGATCGCCGCCGTCGTGGGCGGCGTGCAGGTCGCATTCGACGGCGGCGACGGCGCCGGCCAGCAGCGGGTGGCCGCCTACCCCGGCCTCGACGACGGTCAGGGCGAAGCGGTCGTCGGCCCCGCTCTTGGCGAAGCGATAGGCCAGGTCGCCCTGGTCGCTGGCCAGGATGTTGACGCAGAACGACTTGGCCTGGCCCAGCGCCGCCAGGGTGCGGCTGTCGCGCTTGAGGCAGACCATGACCAGCGGCGGGTCCATCGACACCGAGCTGAAGGCGCTGACCGTGGTGCCGACCAGACGGCCTTCGTGGCAGACGGTGACGACGGTCACCCCCGCCGCGAAGCTGCCCATGGCCTTGCGGAAGTCGTGCGGCTCGGGGGCCAGCGCTTGGACGGCGGCCCCCATGTCACTCGTTCCCGAACGGGTTGTCGGGATAGACCGCCGAGGCCGGGCGCTTGGCGCTTTCGTCCGGGCTGGCCCGGCCGCAGACCGCCAGGGCGGTCAGGGCGTAGACCAGGGCGCTGTCGACCAGGTCCTTCGGCGTCGGCCGCCAGCGGCGGAAGCCGGTGGTGATGGCCGGGATGCGCTGCATGTTGAACACGTTGTGGTCGCGCCACATGCTGGAATAGACCGGATTGGCCAGGGCCACCGGATGGCCCAGGCTGAGCTTGGTGGCCTCGTCCACGGCGGCGACCAGCGGGGCCACCTCGCGGGCGTCGGCCTCGAAGCCGTGGCGCACGACCACCGGCTCGATGTCGATCCGGCCCAGGCCGGCTTCGCGCACCATGGCCTCCAGCGAATGCTGGACGTCGGCCACGCGCTGCTTGGGCGTCAGACCTACCTCCAGATAGAGGTTCACCAGCTCGGTCCCCGCCCCGAAGGCGTAGGGGATGCCGCCGCGGATCGAGGCGATCTGCGACTTGGGCTGGGCCACGCCGCCGGGACTGTCGTAGCGGCTCTTCTTCTCGTACTCGCCGCTCCAGGCGTGGATCGCCTCGGTCAGCTTGCCGATCTTGTAGATCGGATTGGGGTGCTTGGCCGCCGTCTCGGGATGCTCGAGCAGCGGGGTGAACACCCCCTCGCCCCACACCTGGAAGCGGAACACCGCATAGCCGCAACCCACCCAGGTCAGGCCGAAGTCGCAGCCCTCGGCGGCGATGGCGTAGTCGGGCGCGACCCCGCCGTGGTGGAACAGGTAGTGGGCCCCGATGTCCTTGCCCATGTAGGCCACGCCCCGGTGCTCCTCGATCGGCTCGGGGCCGATCTCGCCGGGACAGGCGGTCAGGTACATCTTGCCCGCCAGCTCGTAGCCGGCCTTCTTCAGCGCCTTGGCGGCGATCAGGAAGCAGCTCATCGGGCCGCGATCGTTGGCGATCGGATAGCCGTACAGCTTGCCGTCCTCCAGCCAGCACTTCTCCCATTCGGGATTGGCCAGGGTGTCGGGGCTGTACTTGTAGGCGTCCAGGTCCGGGTTCCAGGTCGGCGCCTCGGTGTCGAGGTGGGCGGTGAACAGCAGGTTCTTGCCGACACCCTTGCCGCCGTGCGTGCCAATGATGTTGGGCCGCTCGGGCGTGGCCCCGACCTTGCGCGGCGAGAAGCCCTCGCGCGCCATCCAGTCGTGGACGTAGTTGGCGACCTCCAGCTCCTTGCCCGACGGCGCGGGGATGTTGCCCAGGGTCAGGGCCAGTTCGACGATCTCGGCCTCGTCGATCGCGGCGGCGATCGCGGCGCGGTCCTCGTCGGTGACCTGGTACGGCGCCGAGGCGCCCAGTGGCGGAAATCCGTCGGCCATACTCAGGCAGCCCCTTTCCAAGCGTTCGCGATCGCCGCCGTGTCGGTCAGGATCGCGCTGTTCAACTCCATCACCTTCAGCGACGCCTCGTGGATGTCCGCCTCGTAGGCGGCGCAGGCGTCGGCGGCGACGAACACGTGGTAGTCCAGGTCGAAGGCGTCGCGGACGGTGCTGTCGACGCAGCATTCGGTGGTCACGCCGGCCACCACCAGGGTATCGACGCCCATCCCCGTCAGCCGCATGTCCAGGTCCGTGCCCACGAAGCCGCTGTAGCGGGTCTTGTGCACCACCAGCTCGCCCGGCGCCGGCTGAGGTCCGTAGAACTCGGAGCCCACCTGCCCGGCCCGGCACAGGGCCGCGTCGACGTCGGGGTCGCCCCCACGCCGGCGCATGCGCTCGTTCCAGGCCGCGCTGTCGGTCTCGGGTGTCGTCCACAGGCCCACGAACACCACCGGCACGCCGGCCGCGCGGGCCTCGGCCACCAGGGTCTCGGCGGCCGCCAGGGCGGGCTTCACCACGCCCATGTCGACGAAGCCGCCCAGCACGCCGTCGGGCGAGGCGAAGTCGACCTGCATGTCGATCACCAGCACCGCCGTGCGCTTCGGCGCGATCCAGGCCGCCAGGCCGTCAGCGGCCTCGCTCACGAATAGACCGCCCGCAGGCCCGGCAGGATGTCGGCGCCGAACATGGTCAGGCCTTCGACATAGTCCGGGAAGATCAGCATCAGCCCGTCCAGCTGGCAGTAGTCGATATATTCCTGGATCTGCTCGCCGCAGGTCTTGGGCGAGCCGACCACGGTGTGGGTCATGAAGGCGCCCTGCTGCTTGGCCACGGAGTCCAGCTTGTCGGCCGGCACGCCCCAGCTGGCCAGCATGGCCAGGATCGCGCCGATGTCGGCCCCGTCCTTGTAGTGGTCGACCATCGCGGCGGCCTTGGCGTCGGTGTCGCCGTGGACGACCGTGCACATGGCGTAGGTCTTGATGGTCTTGCCCATGGTCTCGGCCACCGCCTTGGCGCGCAGCGAGGCGTCGCGGCGCTCGTCGGGCGTGCGGCCGCCGATGAAGCAGACGTCGGCCTCGCGCACCGAGAACTGGAAGCCGCGGTCGGACATGCCGGCGCAGACGATCTCGGGACGCGGCTTGGCCAGCGGCTTGGGCTTGGACTGGCAGTCCTTCATCGTGAAGAACTTGCCGGCGAAGTCGACGCTGTCCTCGGACCACAGGCGCTTGACGATCGTCGTCCATTCCTCGGTCAGGGCGTAGCGGTCGTCGTGGGACAGGCTGTCGTCCCAGGCCCCCATCTGGTCGAACTCGCCCTTGTAGGCGCCGGCCACGATGTTGAGGCCCGCCCGGCCGCCGCTGATGTGGTCCAGGGTGGCGATCATCTTGGCCGCCACGGCCGGGTTCTGCAGCAGCGGGTGGATGGTGGCCCAGATGCGGACGTTCTTGGTGGCCTCGGCGATGCCGGCCATCATGGTCACCGACTCCAGGGCCGTGCCCCAGTGGTCGGTCTCGCCGCCGAAGCCGCGGAACTTGCCCATGGACATCACGAAGTCCATGCCGACCTCGTCGGCCTTCACCGCCGCGGCCTTGTTCTGCTGGTAGAGGCCGTCGAGGACCGGGGTGGTCTTGGAGATGATCCAGCCGCCGTTGGCGACCGGGAGGAAGACCCCGAAGTCCTTGTGCTTGGATGGGCTGTGGAACATGGCGGCTCCTCCTTACGCGGCGTCTTGAAGCATATCAGGGACCGGTTCGGCGACCGGCTCTATTTGGGTGGCCTTGCGCGGCGGCCGCATGAAGCAGGCGGCCACGAAGATCAGGCCGATGATGACCGCGCACGCCTGGAAGGTCGGGACGAAGCTGCCCAGGCGGTCGCGCATCTCGCCGCCGACCACCGGCCCCAGGGCCGAGACCGCGCCCACCAGGCAGACCAGGGAGAAGATCTCCAGGTTGTTCTTCCGGCCATAATAGTTGAGCAGAAGGATGCTGACCGCCAGCACCGTCAGGCCGAACCCGACGCCGACGCCCACGGCGAACAGCACCAGCAGCGGCCAGGTGGTGGCGTAGGCCAGGGCCAGCAGGCCGACGGCCATCATCCCCTGCGCCCCGGCCAGCAGCCAGCGCGGGTCGATGCGGTCGCCCAGCAGGCCGCCCCCCATCCGGGCCGCCACCTGCATCAGCGACTCGAAGCTGATGGCGGCGATCGCCACGGCCGAGACCACGCCCAGCTCGCTCAGATGGCTCGGCGCCAGGCTGACGGCCGTGACCCCGCCCAGCAGGTGGGCGAAATAGGCGGCCAGGATCACCCAGAACTGCGGGGTGGCGACCGCTTCCTTGACCGTCCAGTCGACGGCGGTGCGATAGACCTTGCTGTCGGCGGGCGCGGACTGGATGTCCTCGGCCACGGCCTTGTCGGTCTCGACGGCGGCGGCTTCCAGCCACGCGCGGCCGCCGACCAGGGTCGCGCAGAGGACGCCGACCACGACCGACGCGACCGCCTGGGCCCACCAGTAGGGCCGCCAGCCGCCATGGGCCGCGGCCATGCCCGTCACCGCCATCCACGGCCCGGCCACGCCGCCTAGCGAACCGATGGTGAAATAGATCCCGAACGGCAGGGCGCGCTTCTTGAACAGCATCGACAGCACGTGGGTGCCGGGGATCAGGGCCATCATCTGGTAGCCCGCGCCCAGCAGCGCCGTGCCCAGCCAGTAGACCAGCAGGCCCGGCGAGGCCGCCAGGCACGCGAAGCCCGCCACCATCACCGCCGAGCCGGCCAGGATGGCGCCGCGCACGCCGATCTTGCGGATCAGGATGGCGGGGAACTTGGAGGATGCGCCGCAAAACGCGCCCAGCAGGGTGAAGCCCAGGAAACCGTTGAAGAAGCTCCAGCCGTTCTCCTTGATCATCGCCGGCAGCACCACGCCCAGCGACGAGAAGGTCGAGGCGGTGATCAGGAACAGCAGCAGGCTCAGCGCGCCGAGCAGCAGCCAGGATCTCCACGGGATCGTCGACGACATGGGCATGCCTCCGTCAAAGCGATGTCCCGCGCCCCTGTCCGGAGCGCGGGACAGGGGGAACTAGAACTTGCGCGACAGGGTCACGCGCCACTCGCGGCCCTTGCTGGGCAGCGCGCCGAGGTTGGCGTAGCTGTCGGCGTCGGGCGTGAAGTAGAGCTTGTCGAACAGGTTATCGATGTTGGCCGTCACCGTGTACGGCCCGTACTCGTAGTAGGCCGAGGCGTTGGCCACGTAGTAGGCCGGATAGGTCACGGCGTTCTGCACGGTGCCCGAGGTCTTGGTCACATGGGTGACGCCCAGCGTGCCGCCGACCTTGCCCCAGCTGTAGTCGTCGCTGGTGTAGGCGCCGTACAGGCTGACCACCGACTTGGGGATCAAGGTGTAGTCGTAGTCGCCCGCGCGGCCCGGCAGGCTGTTGAACGCCCAGACCACATAGGTGCCGCCGAAGGCCTGCGAACCGGGCACGCCGGCGGTGTAGGCCGGGATGTACTGGAACGAGGTGTCGGGGCCCTTGACCGTGGTGTGCTGGCTGTTGCCCGAGAAGGTGAAGCTGAAGTTCTCGCTGGCCAGCCAGCGCACTTCCAGCTCCACGCCCTTGGCGCGGGTGCCGGTGGGCGTGCCGGTGATGCCGGTCAGCTGGGTGCGGTTCTGGCGGTAGCCCGCCAGCGAACCGACCAGGGTGCCTTTCAGCCACTGGAACTTGACCCCGGCCTCGGCCAGGTCGCTGTCCGACAGCCAGGCGCCGCTGGGATCGGCCACCAGGCTGGCGGCCACGTCGCCGGCCTGGCTCATCTCCAGGGCCGAGGCCTTGGCGTAGGTGATGTAGGGCATCACCCCGCCCGGGGCCTTGTAGGTGGCGCTGGCGCTGTAGGTGAACTTGTCCTTGCCCGCCTTCTGCTCGCCCGAGACCTGGTAGCTGAGCACGCCGGTGTCGTGCGAGGTGACGTCGTAGTCGTCCCAGCGGCCGCCCAGCATCAGGTTCAGCTTCTCGGCGATCATGACGTCGGTCATGAAGAACACGCCCTTCTGGCTCCAGTCGGACTTGTTGTCGTTTTCCCAAGCGAGCCCGAGCACGCCGGCGCCGGTCTCGGTGGTGAAGGGGCTGTCGATGATGTCGGTGGCCGTGGCGCCGAAGCTGATGTCGCGGCGGTCCAGGGCGATCACGCCGCTGTTGTAGCTTTCGCGCCGGCGGCCCGAGAAGTCGCGGTACGAGGCGCCGACGAACGACTTGGCCGTGACCGCGCCGTCCGCGAACGTGTTCTCGAAGTTGTAGGTCAGGCGGCCTTCCCAGACCGAGCTGTCGAACCAGGCGGGATAGCCGTAGCTGACGAAGCGCTTGTTCTCCTGGTCGTCGTAGAAGAACTGCGCCTTGATCGTGCTGGTCGGCGACAGGGCCTTGGCCAGGTCGAAGTACAGGGTGTTGGTGTCGGTCTTCGAGAAGTCGGCCGGGCTGATATAGACCGTGCGCGGCGACAGCTTGGTCGTGCCCACGCCGGTGTCCAGGATGTGGGCGGCGTTGGTGTTGTAAAACCCGTAGTACGGGATGTAGAGCGGGTTGAACGCCGGGTCGTAGTAATACGGGTTGGCGCCGTTGCCGCTGATCTCGTTCAGGGTCATGCGGCCGTTGTGGTCGCTGTCGACCAGGGTGGTGTCGCGGCCGGTGGTGTAGGTCCCGTTGTCGATCAGGCTCTGGGTCAGGCGGTTCCAGCCGGGCGTCTGCACGTCGCCGTCCGAGTGGTACTTCATGCCGCCGAAGGCCGTCGACCAGCCGTTGCCCAGGTCGAAGTCGGCCGAGATCTCGCCGGTCTGGCGACGCGGATAGATGCCCTTGTAGAAGCTGTGGCTGTCCTCGACCTCGCCATAGGCGTAGACGCCGCCGGTCACGGGGCCGAGGTTCACGGGCAGGCCCAGCTGGGCCGTGGCGTTCTTCCTGTTGTATGAGCCGAAGGTGGCCGTGACCTCGCCGGTCGGTTCGCTGAGGTAGCCGCCCTCGTTCTTCCCGGACTTCGGGATGAAGTTGAGCATGCCGCCCACCTTGCCCGAGCCGTAGATCGGGGTCGGCGGACCGCGCACGATCTGGATCTGGTCGGCCGCGCCGATGGGCGTGGAGTAGGTGCCGCGGTTCTCGATGCGCTTGAAGCCGCGGAAGTAGTTCTCGGCCAGGGTGCCCCGGATGTTCAGCGCGCCCGGCACGCCGTAGAAGCTGGCGGTGTAGGTGCCGGGCGAGACGGCGGTCAGGCCGTCGATGGTCTCGATCCCGTAGCGCTGCAGGGTGGTGTCGCTGACGAAGCTGGCCGAGCGCGGCGTCTCCAGCAGCGGCTTGTCGATGCCGAACACCGTGTTGTTGGGTCGGGTCTCGATCAGACCCGCCTTGTCCCGCGCCTTGACCACGATCTCATCCACCGCGGTCGAGGCGTCGGCCGGATCGGCGGCCGGCGTATCGGCGGCGAAGGCGTGACCGGGCGACGCGGCGACGGACAGAGCGAGCAGAACAGCGGCGGAAGAACCCGCCATCAAAAGCCGTTGGTTCGACATGACGTCCTCGTTCGAGGTCGTCGCGCCCATCACCCGCGGTGATTATCCCCAGGACGACGCCTCTTGAGAACCAGCATCACCCAGCCGCCGCCGCCCGGCCGGAACCACCTCTGACATTTTGAACGAAATGTCCCCGGCGCTCGCTTCTTGCTCAGTCCCCGCCCCTTTCCGCACGGCGAAGGTCAAGAAACTTGATCCACCGCGCACAAGGAGCCGTCAAAAGCGTTGCGGCTTGACCTGTTGTCCCGGCCTTTCCGGACCCGGCGGACGTAAGGGCACGATGGCCTGGCGCCGGAATCCGTCGGATGCTCGGGTCAACGGAAGGCGGGAGGCGGCCAGGATGATCACCCTCTATCACTGCGTCGGCGCGCGCTCGTTCCGGGCCCTGTGGGCCCTGGAGGAGCTGGGCCTGTCCTATGCGCTGAAGCTGACGCCCTTCCCGCCCCGGTTCCGCGAGCCGGGCTATCTGGAGATCAACCCGCTGGGCACCACGCCCACCCTGATCGACGGCGACGTGCTGATGAGCGAGTCGGCGGCCATCGGCGAGTACCTGGCCCGCCGCCATGGCCCCAGCGACCTGACCGTCGCGCCGGACGAGCCCGGCTTCGGCGCCTATCTGAACTTCCTGCACATGGGCGAGGCCACCCTCACCTTCCCGCAGACCATCCACCTGCGCTACGCGGTGTTCGAACCCGAGGAGCGCCGCCTGCCCCAGGCCGCCGCCGACTATGTGCAGTGGTTCCTGTCGCGGCTGAAGGCGGCGGCCAGGCTGCTGGACGACAGCGGCTATGTCGCCGCCCGCCGCTTCACCATGGCCGACATCTCGGTGGCCTACGCCCTGAAGCTGGGCGAGCAGCTGGGCTTCGCCGACGCCTTCCCCGAGACCTTCAAGGCGCATCTGGCGCGGATGAAGGCCCGTCCCGCCTACCAGCGCGCCCTGGCCGCCGAGAGCGCCGGAGAACCCGTGCTGTGAACGCTGAGCGCATTCCCGTCATCGTCGGCGTCGGCGAGACCCTCGACCGCCCCGGCGACCTCTCCAAGGCCCTGGAGCCCCTGGCCCTGATGGAGGCGGCCCTGCGCGAGGCCGACGCCGACGCGGGCGGCGGCTTCCTGGCCAGGATCGGCTCGCTGGACGTCGTCAACCAGCTGAGCTGGCGCTACGCCGACGCGGCGGGCCAGCTGTGCGCCCGGCTGGACATCGCCCCGGCCCGCGCGGTCTACGGCCCGGTCGGCGGCGAGAGCCCGGTGCGCTACCTGCACGAGGCCGCCGTCCGCATCGCCCGGGGCGAGGCCGAGGTCTGCGCCGTGGTCGGGGCCGAGGCGCAGTGGAGCGTCAACAAGGCCCGCGCGGCCGGGGTGGACCTGCCCTGGACGCCCAAGCCGCCGGCCGACGGGCGCGGGCCACGCATCGAGGTCCATCCGCTGGCCCTGAAGCTGGGCGTCTTCCTGCCGGTCAGCGTCTATCCGTTCTACGAGAACGCCGCCGCCCACCACTGGGGCCAGACGCCGCGCCAGGCCCTGGCCGAGTCCGGCGCCCTGTGGTCGGCCTATGCGGCGGTGGCTGCGCGCCAGCCCAACGCCTGGATCAAGACGGCCTTCACGCCCGAGCAGATCACCACCCCGCGCCCCGACAACCGCCCGATCGCCTGGCCCTACACCAAGCTGATGGTGGCCAACATGCAGGTGAACCAGGGCGCGGCGGTGATCGTGACCAGCCTGGCCGCCGCCCGGGCGGCCGGGATCGCCGACGAGCGGCTGGTCTTCGTCTGGGGCGGGGCGGCGGCGCGCGAGCCCGGCGACTACCTGCAGCGCGACCACTATCACGGCTCGGTGGCGCAGGACGCCGTGCTGGAGACGGTGAGCGGCATGGCGGGGGGCTTCGACGCGCTGGAGCTCTACAGCTGCTTCCCCTGCGTGCCGAAGATGGCCCGGCGGACCCTGGGCCTGCCGGCGCCATTCGAGGGTGGCGTCACGCCCACCGTGACCGGCGGCCTGACCTTCTTCGGGGCCCCGATGAACGACTACATGACCCACGCGGCGGTCGCCATGACCCGCCGGCTGCGGGAGGGCGGGACCGGCCTGCTGTACGGCCAGGGCGAGTTCGTGACCAAGCATCACGGCCTGGTCCTGGCCGACCGCCCCGCGCCCGAGGGCGGCAGGCCGCTGGAGGAGATCAGCGTCCAGGCCGCCGCCGACGCCCGGCGCGGCGCGGTTCCGGCCTTCGTGGAGGCCGCGACAGGGTCGGCCGTGTTGGAGACCGCCACCGTGCTCTACGACCGCGACGGCGCGCCGACCCACGGCGTGGCCATCGTGCGGACCGGCGACGGGGCGCGGGCCCTGGTGCGGGTTCCGGCCGCCGATACCGACACCCTGGCGGCCCTGACTGATCCCGACGCCTTCGCGATCGGCCGGTCGGGAACCCTCCGCGCGGGCGATGACGGGGTGCTGGACTGGCGGCTCTGAACCTCTGGAGCCCTCGCGGCGTTCCTCCGGCGAAGGAACCCGTCCATGCCCCGCCGCATCCTGTCCAGCCGCCTGCTTCCCAACGCCCTGCTCCTGGTGCTGACCCTGGGCGGGCTGACGCTGGGCGCCTGCGCCTACGAGCATCCGTCGCCGCCCGGCTACGCCTGGCGCTACATGGAGCCGGGCGACGAGGGGCCCAAGCTGGCCTATGGCCGGCCCGACAGCGACGAAGTGCTGATGATGATGGCCTGCGCGCCCGGCGCCGCCGCCGTGACCCTGACGGCGACCGACCTGAGCGGGAACGAGATCGCCCTGGCCTCCAACGACAAGATCACCCGCCTGAAGGCCCGGGTCGTCGCGTCGGAGGTGGTCGGCGGCGTCCTGGAGGCGCGGACCTCGGTCGATGCCGCGGCGCTGAGCGCCTTCCGCCGCACGGGCGACCTGGACCTGCTGATCGCCGACGAACGCCACAGCCTGGACGCCGCCCCGGCCGACCGCCACGACGTGAAGGCGTTCTTCAAGGCGTGTACGGCCTAGGCGCTGGCCGACCCGATCAGGCGGTCGTGCAGGCCAGGGCCTTCTGTTCGGCCAAGGCCTCGTCGATCTGGCCCTGCCGCAGGTCCAGCTCACGCTTCCGCGCCGCGCCGGGATCGGTCAGCATGACCAGGGCCAGAGGCGGGAACAGCACGGCGGACAGATAGCCGGCGACCTGGTCGGAGGTCCGGCGTCCAGCGATCACGTCCTCGATGACCTTCATCTCGCCGCGCAGGGTGGTGACCCGTGACTGCAGGGCCGCGCAGCGCGCCGGCCGCTCGGCCTGGGGCGTGGCGGTCAGGGCAAGGCCGCCGGCGGACGGCAGCGGCGGCGCGGGGCGGGCGCAACCCGCCAGCAGCGCCGCCGCCGCCAGGACCAGGACGGACCTAGTCAAACTTGACCGCGCGGCCTTGTCCGTCGAGGACGCCCCAGCTGGTCAGGCCGATGCCCACGGTGCCGTAGCGCACCAGGACCACGGCGTCGGCGCCCATCTTCTTGGCCTGCTTGCGCAGCTTTTCGTCGACCTGGGCGCGGGTGGGATCGGCATTGAAGATCGTCGTCTTGCGGACGGTGACCTTGATGTCGCCCAGGACCTTGTAGGGCTTGTCGGTGATGTCGTTTTCGCTGACCAGCACGCCGTCCACGATCGTCGATGCGGCGGGCGCGGCGGCGGGGGCGGGTTCGGTCGCCGGGACCGGCGCCGGGGCCGGCGCGGCCGCGGGATCCGGCGTCGCCTGCGGGGCGGCGGCGGGCGCCTCCTGCACCAGTTCCGCGGATTTGGCCGGCTTGACGGTCGTGGTCGACCAGGTGGCGCAGGCCGAAACGGCGAGCGGCAGGAGAACGGTCCAGAATTTGCGAGACAGACGCACGTGGGCTTCCCTTCGATGAAAGAGCACGGCGTGAGCGAGGGATGGCAGGCAGGCGGCCCCCCAGCCACGCCTTGAGCTCAAGCTAGGGCATGGCGAGGAAGGGTGTCAACTGAAGGTTGCCCACGTCGCGACGCGCGTAAAATCAGCTGCCCGGGCCGCCGATCGCGCGGACGATCGGGCGCTAGGCCCGCCGTCCCGCCGCGCTGATGTTGTCCACGCCCAGCGCCGCCAGGCAGCCGCGCAGGATGCCTTCGGCGTCGAGGCCGGCCTGGGCGTACATGGCGTCGGGCTTGTCCTGGTCCTGGAAGACGTCGGGCAGCACCAGGGTGCGGATCTTCAGGCCGCGGTCCAGGGCGCCGTGCTCGGCCAGGGCCTGCAGCACGAAAGCGCCGAAGCCGCCGACGGCCCCCTCCTCCACCGTGATGATCGCCTCGTGCTCGCGCGCCAGGCGCAGCAGCATGTCGACGTCCAGCGGCTTGGCGAAGCGGGCGTCGGCGACCGTGGCGGAGAGACCGCGCGCGGCCAGCAGGTCGGCGGCCTTCAGGCACTCGGCCAGGCGCGTGCCCAGCGAGACGATGGCGACGCTGGTCCCCTCGCGGACGATGCGGCCCTTGCCGATCTCCAGGGGAGCGGCCAGGTCGGGGATGGTCAGGCCCAGGCCCTCGCCGCGCGGATAGCGGAAGGCGCTGGGGCGGTCGTCGATGGCCACGGCGGTCGAGACCATGTGGGCCAATTCGACCTCGTCGGCGGCGGCCATCAGCACCATGCCGGGCAGCGCCCCCATGAAGCCGAGGTCGAAGGTCCCCGCGTGGGTGGGGCCGTCGGCGCCGACCAGGCCGGCGCGGTCCATGGCGAAGCGCACCGGCAGGCGCTGGATGGCCACGTCGTGGACCACCTGGTCGTAGCCGCGCTGCAGGAAGGTCGAATAGATCGCCGCGAACGGCTTCATGCCGTCGGCGGCCAGGCCGGCGGCGAAGGTCACCGCGTGCTGCTCGGCGATGCCGACGTCGAAGGTACGGTCGGGGAAGGCCTTGCCGAACAGGTCCAGCCCCGTGCCCGAGGGCATGGCGGCGGTGATGGCCACGATCTTCGGATCGATCTCGGCGTGCTTGATCAGTTCCTGGGCGAAGACCTTGGTGTAGCTGGGCGGGCCGGCGGCGGCCTTCTGCTGCTGACCGGTGACCACGTCGAACTTGACCACCGCGTGCAGCTTGTCGGCGGCGCCCTCGGCCGGGGCGTAGCCCTTGCCCTTCTGGGTGACGACGTGGACCAGGACCGGCTTCTCGTCGAATTCCTTGGCGTTCTTCAGCACCGAGACCAAGGCGTCCATGTCGTGGCCGTCGATCGGGCCGATGTAGTGGAAACCCAGTTCCTCGAAGAAGGTGCCGCCGGTGACCATGCCGCGGGCGTATTCCTCGGCCTTGCGGGCCGCGTCGCGGATCGGGGTGGGCAGCTTCTCGACCACCGTCTTGCCCAGCTTGCGCGCCTTGCGATAGGCGCCGCCCGAGACGAGGTTGGCCAGATAGGCGCTCATGCCGCCCACCGGCGGGGCGATCGACATGTCGTTGTCGTTGAGGATGACGATCAGGCGCTTGGTGGTGTCGACCGCCGCGTTCATCGCCTCGTAGGCCATGCCCGCGCTCATCGAGCCGTCGCCGATCACGGCGATGACGTTGTTGTTCTCGCCCTTCGCGTCGCGCGCGGCGCAGAAGCCCAGGGCCGCCGAGATCGAGGTGGCCGCGTGGGCCGCGCCGAACGGGTCGTATTCGCTCTCGGCGCGCTTGGTGAAGCCCGACAGGCCGCCGCCCTGGCGCAGGGTGCGGATGCGGTCGCGGCGGCCGGTCAGGATCTTGTGCGGATAGGCCTGGTGGCCGACGTCCCAGATGACGATGTCCTTGGGCGTCTCGAACACGTGGTGCAGGGCGACGGTCAGCTCGACCACGCCCAGGCCCGCGCCCAGGTGGCCGCCGGTCACCGAGACGGCGTCGATGGTTTCGGCCCGCACCTCGCTCGCCAGCTGCTTCAGTTCGGGCACGCTGAGGCCGCGGGTGTCGGCCGGGGACGAGATGGTGTCGAGGAGAGGGGTCAAAGCAGGCATGTCCGAAGAAAGCGCGGTCAGTTGCGACGGTCCAGCACGAAATCCACGCTACGGCGCAGATGTTCAGCCCGTTCGCCGAAAATATCGAGATGTGACTTGGTTTGAGCGGCCAAAAGATTGACTCGTTCCTTGGCGGCCTCGAGGCCCAGCAGGGTGACGTAGTTGGCCTTGCCCTTGGCCGCGTCCTTGCCGCCGGCGGCCTTGCCCAGCACCGCTTCGTCGCCCTCGGCGTCCAGGATGTCGTCGACGATCTGGTAGGCCAGGCCCAGGTCCTGGGCGAAACCCATCAGGGCGGCGCGCTCCTCGGCCTTCGCGCGGGCGATGATCAGCGGGATTTCGAAGGCGAAGGCGATCAGGGCCCCGGTCTTCAGGCGCTGCATGCGGGCCACGGCCCCCAGGTCGTCGCGGACGCCCAGCAGGTCGATCATCTGGCCGCCGCACATGCCCTTGGCGCCCGAGGCGATGGCCAGCTTGCGCACCAGTTCCGAGCGGACGTTGCCGTCGTCGTGGGTGTCGGGGTGGGCCATGATCTCGAAGGCGGCGGTCTGCAGGGCGTCGCCGGCCAGGATGGCGGTGGCCTCGTCGTACTGCACGTGCACGGTGGGACGGCCGCGGCGCATGTCGTCGTCGTCCATGGCCGGCAGGTCGTCGTGCACCAGGCTATAGGCGTGGATGCACTCCAGGGCGCAGGCGGCGCGCAGGACCGGCCGCTCGGCCAGATCGAACATCTTGCCCGTCTCCAGGGCGAAGAACGGCCGCAGCCGCTTGCCCGGGCCCAGGGCCGCGTAGCGCATGGCCTCGGTCAGGCGGCTCTCCGGACCGTCGGCGCGCGGCAGCAGCTCGTCGAGCGCCACGGTGACGATGTCGGCCGCCTGGACGATGCGCTTTTCGAGGTCGATCAAAACAGCTTACCCCCGTTGGGAACGTCACGGTCCACGTCGACCAGTACGACGCCGCCCTCGGCGTCCGGGAAGCCCAGGCACAGGACCTCGGACTGGATAGGACCGATCTGGCGCGGCGGAAAATTGACCACGGCGGCCACGCGGCGCCCGACCAGCTCGTCCAGGGCGTAGTGCTTGGTCACCTGGGCCGACGATTTCTTGACGCCGATCTTGGGGCCGAAATCGATGGTCAGCTTGTAGGCCGGGGTGCGCGCCTCCGGGAACGGCGTGGCCTCGATGATCGTGCCGATACGGATATCGACCCGTTCGAAGTCCTCGTAGCCGATCTGCGGCGACGCCTGACCCATCAGTTGAACTCGGCCGGCTCGGCGGTCACGGAGCCGCCTTGGCCCAGCACGATCTTCTCGACCTTCAGCCGGGCCGCCTCGAGCTTCTTCTCGCAGTGGGCCTTGAGGGCCGCGCCGTCCTCGTAGATCTCGATCGAGCGCTCGAGCTCGGCCTTGCCGGACTCGAGCTCGCCGACGATCTGCTCGAGGCGCTGCAGGGCCTGCTCGAAGCTCATGCCTTCAAGATCTTGCGGACTGATCATTTCTACTCCGGGGCGAACAGGGGCACCCTAGTGGCGGGTCGCCGCGCGGGCAACGCCGTTGGCGGGGCTTTTGGTGAACGAGGTTCAGGGCCTGGGCGTCCCTGCGGTCGCAAGAGGCGCCTAGGGCCGCTCGAAGCGCTTCACGCACCAGTATTTGAAACCCTGGTCCTGCGTCTTCTTCAGGCCGCGCTTCTGCAGCGCCAGGCCGATCATGGTGTTGAAGAAGCCGTGGGCGACCAGCAGCACCTCCTGGCCGTTCTTGGACAGGTCGATCAGCAGGTCGGCGGCCTGGTCGGCACGGACCTCGGCCTGGGCCCGGCTTTCCTGGCCGGCGTGGTGATCGAAAAACCACCACCAGAAGCGGGCGAAGAACCCCCAGTTCTTGGGCGACATCTTGATCCAGCGCGGCCAGGGCGGCGGCGGCAGCGGCGCCTCGATGAACAGCGGGTCGGTGGCGAAGGCCTTGCCGTCGGCGACCGCCTGGGCGGTCTCGATCGAGCGGCGGCGCGTCGAGGCGATCATCACCCCCGCCCGCCTGGCCGTGGCCTTCAGCGAATCCGGCGGGGTCTGGCCGGGCAGCAGCCCGCCCTCCTCGTAGCGCGCCCACCAGTCGCCGTAGGCGGGGGCGTTGAAGCGGACCTTGCGCGACAGGGCCGGCTCGCCGTGGCGGGCCAGGGTGATCGCGCCGGGGCGGACGGGCGGAGCGGAAAGGTGGTCGGCGGATTCGTCGGCCATAGATCTTGGAGGTCCCTTCATCGCCACCGGCGACCTGATTTCGGACCTCTCACCCCTCCTGCAACGCTTTGACATGCGCCGCCGCCGAACGGCCGAGCGCTTCTAGGTCGTAACCGCCCTCGAGCGAGGAAACAATACGCCCGCCGCAACGTCGGTTGGCGACCGAGGCGATCGCCCGCGTCGCCCAGGCGAAATCCTCGGCTTCCAGGCTCTGGGCGGCCAGGGGATCGCGGACATGGGCGTCGAAGCCGGCCGAGACCAGGATCAGCTGCGGCGCGAATCCGTCGACCTTGTCCATCAGCCCCTCGAAGCGCTTGCGCCAGAGCTCACGCGGGGCGTGGGGCGCCACCGTGGCGTTGGCGACGTTGCCGACCCCGGTCTCGGACGGATCGCCGGTGCCCGGATACAGCGGCGACTGGTGGATCGAGGCGAAGAACACCGTCGGATCGTTCTCGAACGCGGCCTGGGTGCCGTTGCCGTGGTGGACGTCGAAATCGACGATCGCCACCCGGCCCAGCCCCGAAGCCTGGGCCACGCGGGCGGCCACCGCGATGTTGGAGAACACGCAGAAGCCCATCGCCGTGTCGGGCTCGGCGTGGTGGCCGGGCGGGCGGACGGCGCAGAAGGCCCGGGTCCCCTGCCCCGTCGCCACGGCGCGGGTCGCGGCGACCACCGCCCCGGCGGCCCGGCGGGCGGCGGCCAGGCTGCCGGTCGACAGCACGGTGTCGGGGTCCAGCGCCCGGCGGCCGCTGCGGGGCGCGGCGGCGACCACGTCGTCGATGAAGCCTTGCGGATGCACGCGGGCCAGGTCGGCGAAGTCGACCAGCGGCGCTTCCAGGCTCTCCAGGTCCAGGCGGCCGTCGTCGTCCAGCGCGTCGATCACCGCCCGCAGGCGCTCGGGCCGCTCGACGTGGTTGTCGCCGGGGCGGTGGTCGAGCATATCCAGGTGCGTATAGAGCGCGACATCCATGCGAGGACCCTACCTCTTGACCACCGCCGCGACCATCCGCCCCCATTCCATAAGAAGGGCCACCATCGACGACGCCGACGTCGTTTCCAGCCTCGGCGCCCGGACTTTCAGCGACACCTTCGCCCACCTGTATCCGACCGAGGACCTGGAGACCTTCCTGGCCTACGCCTACGGCCTGGAGCGGACGAAGCGCGACCTGGCCGATCCCGAGAAGGCCACCTGGCTGCTGGAGCTGGACGACGAGGCGATCGGCTACGCCACGGCCGGCCCGTGCGGCCTGCCCCACGACGACGTGAAGCCCGGCGACGGCGAACTGCACCGCATCTACGTGCTCAAGGCCTTCCAGGGCGGCGGGCGCGGCTCGCTGCTGCTGAAGACCGCGCTGGACTGGCTGGAGAAGGACGGCCCCCGCCCCCTGTGGATCGGCGTCTGGTCCGAGAACTTCGGCGCCCAGAAGCTCTATGAATCCAAGGGCTTCGAGAAGGTCGGGGAATACCACTTCCCGGTCGGCGAGACGCGCGACCTGGAGTTCATCCTGCGGCGGGGCTAGCCAAGCTCGACCTGCGGCTGCAATCTCCCGCAAAGCTCTTGGGGGAGGATACGATGCGACGGTTCCTGACGGGTTGCGGCGCCGCGCTGGCGGCCTTGGCGTTGACGGGCGCGGCCTCCGCCCAGGCTCCGGCGCCCGGGACGAGCCCGGACGCGCCGGCCAAGCGCGCGGCGGCCAAGGCCGAGGGCGACGCGATCCTGGCCAAGGCCGGCGCCGCGGCCCTGTTCAACAACCTCAGCGACCAGCCCGACCAGGACGGCGCGGTGATCCTGCAGCACAAGGGCTCGGGCCTCTACTGCCTGTTAAATCCGGGCCGGACCGAAAGCGAGGTCGTGCTGTTCAATCCCAACGGCGACGACGTCGGCTGCCACAGCGTGACCAGCTTCGACAGCCGGACGGTCTACGCCACCCGCACGACCCTGACCCTGGACCAGGAGATCGCGGCGGCGGTCATGGCCCTGAAGGCCAAGTATCCGAAGGCCAAGCCCTACAAGGCGACCGTCAATCCGATGATCGCCAAGATCCTGGCCTCGGACAAGATTCCGGCCAGCCGCACGGAGCGTTTCCTGGTCGGGGGGAACTACGAAAGCGTGTCGGTCACGGTGATCGACGGCTGGGCGATCAAGTACCGCCTCAGCGGCGACGCTGGCATGGCCAAGTTCCTGGCCGACGCCGGCGACGGCATCGGCTGGCTGTTCTACGTCCTCAAGGCCGACACCTATCACCACCCGCCGGCGCCTGCGGCTGGACAGCCCGCCTCCTGACCGCCATCCTGGGCTCGAACAACCGTTCGAAAGTCCGCCCCAAGGTCCGTGGCATGTTCCTGCGCTTCTTCTCCGAGCTCCGCGCCGCCAAGATCCCGGTGTCCCTGCGCGAGTACCTCCAGCTGATGGAGGCGCTGGACAAGGACGTCATCGACCGGCGGATCGAGGACTTCTACTTCCTGTCGCGCGCCAGCCTGGTGAAGGACGAGAAGAACCTCGACAAGTTCGACCGGGTGTTCGGCCACGTGTTCAAGGGGCTGGAGACCGTCGAGGACGGCATCACGGCCGACATCCCGGCCGAGTGGCTCAAGGCCCTGACCGAGAAGTTCCTGACCGACGAGGAGAAGGCGCAGATCGAGGCCATGGGCGGCTTCGAGAAGCTGATGGAGACCCTGCAGGAGCGCCTGAAGGAGCAGAAGGAGCGCCACGAGGGCGGCAACAAGTGGATCGGCTCGGGCGGCACCTCGCCGTTCGGCAACAACGGCTACAATCCCGAAGGCGTGCGCATCGGCCAGGACAAGAGCCGCCACGGCCGCGCCGTGAAGGTCTGGGACAAGCGCGAGTACAAGAACCTCGACGACTCGGTCGAGCTGGGCACACGCAACATCAAGGTCGCCCTGCGGCGCCTGCGCAAGTTCGCCCGCCAGGGGGCGCTGGACGAGCTGGACCTGAACGGCACGATCCGCGGCACGGCCGAGAAGGGCTATCTGGACATCCAGATGCGTCCCGAGCGGCGCAACACCATCAAGGTGCTGCTGTTCTTCGACATCGGCGGCTCGATGGACGGCCACATCAAGCTCTGCGAGGAGCTGTTCAGCGCCGCCAAGACCGAGTTCAAGCACCTGGAGTTCTTCTACTTCCACAACTGCCTGTACGAGGCCGTGTGGAAGGACAACCGCCGCCGCCAGGTCGAGAAGATCCCGACCTGGGACGTGCTCCACAAGTTCCCGCACGACTACAAGGTGATCTTCGTGGGCGACGCGACCATGAGCCCCTACGAGATCACCTATCCGGGCGGCAGCGTCGAGCACTGGAACGAGGAGCCGGGCGCCATCTGGATGAGCCGGGTCACCGACATCTACCAGAGCGCCGTCTGGCTGAACCCCACGCCCGAGCGGCACTGGGACTACACCCAGTCGATCGGCGTGATGAAGCAGCTGATGAACGACCGGATGTTCCCCCTGACCCTGGAAGGCCTGGACAAGGCCATGCGGGAACTGGTGCGGGGCTGACCGGCCGGTGACATGCGCTCGCGCGTGTCCCCATCGGCACCCACGGAGCCAGGACTTGTGGGGACACGCCCGAGGGCATGTCCCCGGCCCCTAAGGCGCCTCGCTGGTCATCACGGTCATCGACTTGCCGGTCTCCTCGGGCAGCACGGGGTCCTGGGTGACCAGGATCGTCGCGCCCTGCACCAGGATCGCGCGGACGTCGGCCTCGAAGGCGGCGGGCATCACCGCCTGGGCCATGACCTTGGCGTCCAGCAGCTTGCCGTCCTCGCCCGCGTGGCCGGGCACGCCGACATAGATCCAGCGGTCCTCGCCGTCCGGGGCCTTGCCGGCATAGGTCAGGACGTGGGTCTGGAAGTCGGTCACCGGCAGGGTCACGCGGGCGCGGCCGATCTCCTTGCCGTTGCGCAGCACGATGGCCCGGCCGTCGGTGCGCGAGGCGATGATGGTCAGCGGCCCGGTCGGCGAGACCTCGGGCGTCCAGCGGAAGTCCTCGTCCGGCGCCAGGGGCCTATGGTCGGGCGCGTCCGGCTTGGGACCCAGCACCCCCGCGGCCTCGGTCATGGTCGCCCCCTGCCCCGCCGTCCCGGCCACGATCACCGTGCCGCCCATCGGGGTGACGGCGAACAGCGCCTTGGCGAAGCCCATCGGCAGGTGCACGCAGCCGTGGCTCTCGGGATAGCCCGGCAGGCCGCCGGCATGCAGCGCCACCCCGTCCCAGGTCAGCCGCTGCTGATAGGGCATGGGCGCGCTGTTGTACTTGTTGGACCGGTGGTCGGCGTCCTTCTGCAGGATCGTGAACACCCCCGTCGGGGTCTCGTAGCCGTCCTTGCCGCTCGACACGGTGGAGACGCCGATGCGCACGCCGTTGCGGTAGACCGTGGCCAGCTGGCGCGACAGGTCGACATAGACGGTCACCGGCCCCTTGGGCGCGATCTGCGGGGCCCAGACCCACTGTCCGGGCTGGAGGGCATCGGCCCGGTGGGCCAGATCGACGGCCGAGGTGGCCTTGGCGCCCTGGGCGAGGGCGGCGGCGGGAAGGAAGAGGGCCAGGGCGGCGACGAGGGCCATGCCTCGAAGCGAACGGGCGGGACGCGACAGGATCATCAAGCCTCTCGGAGCGACGTCGAACAGGAGCCTCGGGGAAGATCGCCGAGACCGCAATTCCAAACGTCGCGAGCGGCGCGATCCGCTCAACCGGCGCTCAGCGCCGCGCCTTGGCTAGTGGGCCGGGCGCGGTTCGAACGAGCGCTTCTCCGGGACCTTCAGGCACTCGGCGTCCGGCTTCTGGCCGTGCTGGGGCTTGGGCTCGGGATGCGGCAGGTGGCCGCCGCCGAGGGGAGCTTGCTGCTGGAAGGGCTTCATCATGGCCTTATCCTCCCGATTTTTCGTGTCGTTTTCATCACGCCGCCGCTTCGAGCGCGTCCAGCAGCCGCACCTCGACCTTGACGCCGAGGTGCGCCTCTCCCGGATCATCCAGGATGGTGCCCGAGATCGGCTTGGCCTCGTTGGGCGTGCGGGTATGGGCGACCAGGATCAGGTCCGGCGATTCCGCCAGGCCGTTGGTCGGATCGAACTCGGTCCAGCCCAGGCCCGGCAGGAAGACTTCGCACCAGGCGTGGGTGGCGCCGGCGCCGCGCAGGGCCGAGGCCGGGCCGCTGTAGATGTAGCCCGTGGCGAACACCGCCGCGTAACCCAGCCGCCGCAGGGCCTCGACCATCAGCCAGGCGAAGTCGCGGCAGGTGCCCTCCCCCGAGGCGATGGTCTGGGCCGGGGTCTGGGTGCCGGCCTCGGGCCGGGCCTTGTAGACGAAGCTGTCGTGGATGGTGGCGTTCATCCGCAGCAGGAAGTCGATCGCCGGTTCGTCGGGACGCTCCATCTGCTGGCGCAGCCAGCGCAGCAGCACCCGGTCGTCGTCGTCGGTGGCGGGGGTGATGAACGGGTTGAGCACCGCTCGGTCCTCGCGCGAATAGACGATCGGCGAGATGGTGTGCGGGTCGTCGATCTGCAGGCTGATCAGGGGCGCGGGATAGCGATCGATGACCAGGCGGCTGGTGATGGTGAAGCTGTCGGCCTCGCCCTGCGGCGTGAACCAGCAGACGCAATTGCCCGCCGCGTCATAGGTCCAGCGGGTCTGGCCGGGAAGAGACGTCTGGAGCGAGGCTTCGACGATCCGGATGGCGTGGCTGTCGCGCGGGCGGATCAGCAGCCGATGCGCCCCGAAGCCGACCGGCCGGGCGTAGCTGTACCGGGTCTCATGAAGGATGCTGAGCCGCGCCATAGGCTCTGCATAACCCCGCCGGCCCTGCTTCGTTCCATCACAGGCGGGTGATCGGCATGGACGGAACAAAATAAGAACAATAGGTTGGATGGATGGCCATCCTCGATCTGAAACGCAAGCTCGCCATCCTCTCCGACGCCGCCAAGTACGACGCCTCGTGCGCCTCCTCGGGCGCGGAGAAGCGCGACTCCCTGGGCGGCAAGGGGGTCGGCTCGACCGAGGGCATGGGCATCTGCCATGCCTATGCGCCGGACGGCCGTTGCATCAGCCTGCTGAAGATCCTGCTGACCAATTTCTGCATCTACGACTGCGCCTATTGCGTGAACCGCGTGTCGTCCAACGTCCAGCGGGCCCGGTTCAGCGTGAAGGAGGTCGTCGACCTGACGCTGAACTTCTACAAGCGCAACTATATCGAAGGCCTGTTCCTGTCGTCGGGCGTGATCCGCACCGGCGACTACACGATGGAGGAGATGGTCCGGGTGGCCCGGAGCCTGCGGCTGGATCACGACTTCCGCGGCTACATCCATCTGAAGCTGATCCCCGAGGCCTCGCCTGAACTGGCCGCCGAGGCCGGGCTCTACGCCGACCGGGTGTCGATCAATGTCGAACTGCCGGCCGACGAGAGCCTGGCGGTGCTGGCGCCGGAGAAGGACGCGGCAGGGATCAAGAGGGCCATGGGCCGGATGCGCCTGCGGATCGAGGACCACGCCGAGCCGGCGCGGAAGACCGGCCGCCGCAAGTTCGCCACCGGCCAGTCGACCCAGTTGATCGTGGGCGCCGACGCGGCCAAGGACGGCGACATCCTGGCCCGCAGCGCGGCGCTGTACGGCTCCTACCAGCTCAAGCGGGTCTACTACTCGGCCTTCAGCCCCATCCCCGACGGCAGCGCCCGCCTGCCCTTGAGCCGCCCGCCCCTGGTGCGCGAACATCGCCTCTACCAGGCCGACTGGCTGATGCGGTTCTACGGCTTCGGCCAGGGCGAGATCGTCGCGCCGGGCCAGGACCTGGACCTGGCCGTCGATCCCAAGACCGCCTGGGCCCTGCGCCATCGGGGCGACTTCCCCGTCGACGTCAACACCGCCGACCGCGAGACCTTGCTGCGCACGCCGGGACTGGGCGCGCGGGGCGTCGACCGCATCCTGCAGGCCCGGACCCAGACCCGCCTGACCCTGGACGACGTCAAGCGCGTCTGCGGTTCGGTCAAGCGCGCCAAGCCGTTCATCGTCACCGCCGACTGGACGCCGGGCGCGGCCGTCGACAGCGACGACCTGCGCGCCTCGCTGGTCGCGCCGCAGCAGCTAAGCCTGTTCTGATGCGGGTGGCGCGACTGGAGTCCGAGATCGACTTCAACGGCTGGCGCCTCGCCGCCCGGGCGCTGCGGGCGGAGGGCGTGGCGCCGGAGGCGGTAGTCTGGACGGTGCAGCGGGAGCTGTTCGGAGAGGACCTCTTCCCTCCCCCTTGTGGGGAGGGGGGACCAGCGAAGCTGGTGGGTGGGGTCTCGCCGCCGCAAGACTCATCAAACCCCACCCGACCCCTTCGGGGCCACCCTCCCCACGAGGGGGAGGGAAAGAGTTTTAGTGTCCCCAAGGCCTTCGTCGACCTGGCCGAGACCGTGATCCTGCATCGCTCGCCCGAGCGCCTCGCCCTGCTGTACCGCATCCTCCACCGCCTCGAACGCCAGCCCCGCCTGCTCGACAACCCCGCCGACGCCGACGTCGCCAAGGCGCGCGACATGGCCAAGGGCGTGGGCCGGGCGATCCACAAGATGCACGCCTTCGTCCGTTTCCGCCTGGTGGAGGACGTGACACCGGAAACTTACGTGGCCTGGTTCGAGCCGGCCCACCGCGTCACCGAAGCCGCCGCCCCGTTCTTCGCGCGGCGGTTCGCCAACATGAACTGGTCGATCCTGACGCCCGACGCCTGCGTCCACTGGGACGGAAGCCTCCTGACGATGTCGCCCGGCGCCGATCCCGCCGACGCGCCCTCGCAGGACGCCCAGGAGGAGATGTGGCGCACCTACTACGCCTCGATCTTCAATCCGGCCCGGCTCAACCCGGCGATGATGAAACAGGAAATGCCCAAGCGCTATTGGCGGAACCTGCCCGAGGCGGCGCTCATTCCGGAGCTGATCGAGAAAGCCCAGAGCCGGACCGAAACCATGGTCGCCGCCCAGCCCACCAAGCCGTCGGACCGCGTCCTCAAGGCCGCGCTGAAGCACGCCCGTGACGGGTCGTTCGGCGAGAGCAACCTGGTCAATCTCCAGGAGGTGGCGGCCGGGATCCAGGTCTGCCGCCGCTGCGACCTCTGGCGCGACGCCACCCAGGGGGTGCCGGGGCTAGGTCCGGCCAAGGCGGCGCTGATGATCGTCGGCGAGCAGGCCGGCGACCAGGAGGACCTGCGGGGCGTGCCCTTCGTCGGCCCGGCCGGCCAACTCCTGGACCGCGCGATGGCCGAGGCGGGCATTCCGCGCAACCGGGTGTTCGTCACCAACGCGGTCAAGCACTTCAAGCACGAGCCGCGCGGCAAGCGCCGCCTGCACAAGACCCCGGACCGGGGCGAGGTCCAGGCCTGCCGCTGGTGGCTGGACGCCGAGCGGCGGCTGGTGCGGCCCAAGGTGATCCTGGCCCTGGGCGCGACGGCGGTGCAGGCGGTGTTCGGCAAGGCCCTGCCCGTCGGCAAGACACGGGGCCAGCGCCAGGTCCTGGACGGCGACGCCCAGGGTCTCGTCAGCTGGCATCCGTCCTTCATGCTGCGGATACCGGACCCGGAGGCGAAGGACCGCGCCTATGCGGAGCTGGTCGCGGACCTGCGCCTGGCGTGGAAGCTGGCGGGCTAAGCCGGGGGACATGCACTTGTGCGTGTCCCCAATTCCGGACACTGCGCTCACCGATGGGGACACGCACAAGTGCATGTCCCCCGGCCGTTAGCCGCCCCTCGCCAGCTTCGCCCGACGCCCTGCCCGCGCCTTGCGCTTCTTCAGCCAGATCACCACCCCGGTCACGCTGAGCGCCGCCACCACGACGCCGGTCAGCGAGATCAGGATGCGCCCGGGAATCCCCAGGATCCGGCCCGAGTGCAGCGGGAACTGGGCCTGGACGAAGATGTCGGCCGCCGTCCCCTTCCAGGGTTGGGAGTCGCCCAGCAAGGCTCCGGTCCTGCCGTCGTAATAGAGGTAGGGCGGTCCCACCCCGGCCGCGCCGTGGTCGCCGCCCGGCTCGTGGAAGGCCACCCCGTAGATGCCGTATTCGGGCGAATAGAAGGCCCCGCCGGCCGGGGCTTCCCAGCCCCGCTTGGTCGCCTCGGCCCGCGCGCCGGCCAGCACCTGGGCGTAGGTGCGGGTGGCGACGATCGGCGAATGATGGTCGGCCGGCGTGCGCAGGTCGAAGGGGCTGGGCGTCACCTTCGAGACCTTCGACATCACCGGATAGAACACCTCGGTGTAGAGGTTCAGCGAGAAGGCCGTGAAGGCCACGGTGAACAGCACGCCCCACAGCCACAGGCCGAAGGCCCGGTGGATGTCGAAATTGATCCGGTAGGCGCTGGCCGAGGTCTTGATCACCCAGGCCGGCTTCCAGCGCGCCCAGAAGCCGCGCCCTGGCCTGGCCGCCCCCTTCTGGCGCGACGGCAGGGTCAGGTAGAAGCCGACGAAGCAGTCCAGCGTCCATAGGATCGCCACCCCGCCCAGCAGCCAGATCCCCCAGCGGTCGATCCCCCACATCTCGGGAATGTGCAGGCTGTAGTGCAGCACGTAGAGGAACGAGACGAAGGTCTCGCTGGTGATCGGCCAGACCGCGCCCCACTCGCGCCGCCCCTGTTCGGCGCCGGTCGCCGGGTCGATGAATACCTGGTTGTAGTGCGGCTCGAACAGCTTGCCGGTGGCGGGATCGCGTTTGGGCTCGACCCCGAAGGCCAGCGTGCCGCCGGGCTCGGGCGCCAGGGGCAGATAGGTCACCTGCACGCGCGGGTCGCGGGCCTCGATCTGGCGCGCCAGGTCCAGCGGCGCCAGAGGCGGGCCGTCCTTGCCCCCTGCCTTGCTGGATTGGGCGAACATCAGGTGCGGATTGAGCACGTCGTCCAGCTCGTGGTCCCACGAGATCACCGCGCCGGTCACGCCCGAGACGAACAGGAACCCGGCGATGAACAGCCCGACCCAGCGATGGAGGAACGTCAGGGCCGGCCGCAGCCCCGGCGGCGCGAACCGCATCGCGCCCGACCGCGCGGGCGCGGCTCCGGCGTCGGGCGCGGCGGAGGCCAGGTCCTGGGTTCGCGCGTCCATGCCCGCCCCTAGAACCTGTAGGCCAGGCGCACATAGGCCGCGCGCGGCGCGGCGTAGAACGACTGGTTCCACAGCAGGCTGGTCAGGTAGGTCTTGTCGAACACGTTGTTGACGTTGACCGAGGCGCGGACCTTGTCGGTCAGGTCGACGGCGGCGCTCAGGTCGACGACCGTATAGGCCTTCTGGACGATCTCCACGCTGGTGTCGCTGGCCGCCACGTAGTCGACCATCGAGACGTCGTCCTGCCAGCGCAGCTGGGCGCCCAGGGTCAGGTTGCGGACCTCCGGGAAGCTGTAGGTGGTGGCCAGCTTCAGGGTCTTGCGCGGCAGGAAGGTGCGGGCCGCCGCGCCGGCGTCGTCCTTGATCGACAGCTGGGTCCAGCCGCCGCTGATCGTCCATTGCTCGGTGAGCGCGCCGGCGATCTCCAGCTCGTAGCCCTTCGCGGTCGTGTCGACGCCGCTGTAGTAGTCGCCGTGGCCGTCCGCCTCGTTGTCGTCGTTCTCGCCGTCGTTGAACGTACCGGCGTACGAGGCCAGCCCGGCCTGCTTGGAGCGGAACACCGCGGCGGCGGCGTAGAGCTTGCCGCCGAACCATTCGCTCTTGAGCCCGCCCTCGTAGCTCGACCCCTTGGCCGGATCGAGCTTGTGGTTGGTGATGTCGACTTCCGACTGCGGATTGAAGATGTCGGTGTAGCTGCCGTACAGCGAGACGTTGGCTGTGAGATCGAAGACCAGGCCGGCGTAGGGGCTGACCTTCGAGGCCGAGCGCGCCTGGTCGGTTCCGTAGGAATCGCCGGACGACTTCAGGTCGATGGCGTTGAAGCCGACCACGCCCTTCAGGCGATCGCTGAAGTTCAGGTGCGCCGCGCCATAGAAGCGGTTCAGGCGGTCCCGGGTGTCGGCGGCCAGATAGGCGCCGGGATAGGTCGGTTCGGTCGGCTGCTGGCCGCCCCAGTCCTGCAGGGCGGGATAGTCGACATAGGTGTCGGAGAAATCCTCCCACTCCAGCCCGTGCTGCTTGGCGGTGCTGACCCCGAACACCAGGTCGTGTTGGCGGCCCAACAGCTCGACGGGGCCGGTGACCTCGATCTGCCAGAGGTCCTGCTTGTAGGTGGAGGGATAGCGGCCGACCATGCCCTGCACGCCCAGGCCGGTGACCGGATCGGGATTGCCGAAGGCGTAGAGGAGCTTGGCGTTCTCCTCGAAGGTCTTGTGACTGTAGGTTCCCTTGGCGGTCCAGCCCGCGCCGATCTGGTAGGTCAGCTCAGCGAAGGCGTTCTCGTCCTTGGTGTCCCAGTAGGTCCAGTCCGCCGCGGTGCTGGCCGAGCGCGGATAGTCGATCCGCGTCCCGTCCGAATATTCCAGCGGCAGCGCGCCCCAGAGCACGCCACTGGACAGGTTGTCCTGGCGCGAATAGCCGACCGTGGCGTTGAGCTTCGGCGTCACGTCCCACGACAGGACGCCGTAATAGACGTTCCGGTTGACCTTGTTGTAGTCGAGGTAGCTGTCCTTATCCTCGTTGGCGTAGACGAGGCGGCCGGTGACCGTGCCCGAGGCGTTGAGCGGACCCGAGGCGTCGGCCTCCAGCCGCATGTCGTTCCACGAACCGTACGAGGCCGAGGCCTGGGCCTGAAAATCCTGGGTGGGCCGCTTGCGCACGTAGTTGACCGTCGCCGACGGATTGCCCGTCCCGGTCAGCATGCCGTTGGCGCCGCGCACCACCTCGACCCGGTCGAAGATGGCGGTGTCCAGGTCGCCGAACTGGATGCCCCAGATCATCGGCAGGCCCACGCCGTCGACCTGGAAGTTGGTGATGTCGAAGCCGCGCGAGTTGTAATAGGTGCGGTCGGTCTCGACCCGCTCGACGTTCACGCCCACCACGTTGGCCAGCAGGCGGTTGACGTCGTTGAGGGCGAAGGTCTCGATCTGCTGGCGGCCGATCACGGTCACCGACTGCGGCGTCTCGCGCAGGCTCAAGCCCAGGCCCGCCACCGCCGAGGTGCGGGCGCGCGCCCCGGTCACCACCACCCCGTCCACCTGGTTCTCGGTCGCGTTGGCGTCGACGGCGGCGGGCGCGTCCTCGGCATGGGCGACGGTCGCCGTCGATACGGTCGCGACGGCGGCGCCGGCCAGCAGGAAGGCGCGCAGGGAGGAGGTCATGGGCGGGGCTCGTTTGCGATCAAGAATGAGTCGCAAGTGCAATAAGGGGTAGCGCCCTCCCCTGTCAAACCGAGGCGCGGCCTGGCCCCTCAATTGTCGGATAAACGGCAGCGGTGTGGCGCGACCACCACGGGCAAACGCCCAAGAAAAAGGCCGCGCCCCTTGCGGAACGCGGCCGATCTCGATGGCGTGGACCTGTTGCTAGGCCGAGAAGCCCGCCTCGGCGAAGTTCAGCATCCGCCCCAGCAGCGCCTCGACGTCGGCCTCGCTGGTCGTGCCTTCCGACAGGACGTTCAGGCGGTCGAACTCGGCGAAGCGGTTGTTGTGCAGCATGCCCAGGGTGAAGTGCAGCCGCCAGTAGATCTCCTCGGCCGGCAGGTCCGGACGGGCCTTGAGCAGGGCGTCGGAGAAGCGGCGCAGGTGGGTGACGTCGGTCTGCAGCACCTTGCGGATCTCGTCGGTGCCCTCGCTGCGGGCCCGGATCAGGAACTGCAGCGAGATGCGGCGCTCGTGGTCGGGGGCCAGCCACTTCAGCGGCGGGGTCAGCAGGGCGGCCAGGATCTCGCGCACGGGCGGATTGCCCGCGTGGCGATCGATCGCCTCGTGCAGCTTCTTGGCCCGCTCGCGGTTCAGCTCCACCGTGCGCCGGCGGAAGATTTCGTACAGCAGGGCGTCCTTGGAGCCGAAGTGATAGTTCACCGAGGCCAGGTTGACGCCCGCCGCGGCGGTGATGTCGCGCACCGAGACGTTCTGGAAGCCGTGCAGCGCGAACAGACGTTCGGCGGCGACGAACACCAGGTTCTTGGTGACGGCTTCGTTGTCGACGCCCTCGACGTCGGTTTCAGGCGCGGTGGTGACGGTCGCGCCGTCGCTCTTCGGACTCACTACGGTATCCCCTTTACCTGCGGGGAAGTCTTACGGCCGTTCGAAATTGGCGCAAGCGTCAAGATGGAACGCGGACGGAGGAATTCTGAAAGCGGCGCCAAGCGAGGCGCCCCATGGCGCTGGGCGCCGCCGTTTCGGCGGCCACGGCGCATCGCCCCGTTTGTCGCCCTCCTCGATTCCACGTATCAAACCTGGGTTCGAAGGGGACGGGACACCCATCGGGGAGTAGTCGAGTTTGGCGCGTGATCTGTCGAGCGACGCCCAGCCCCACGGACGGGGCGTGCGTCTGAGCCTCGTCGTGGGCTTCCTGCTGCTGGTCTGCGCCGCGGTCGCGGCCATGGTCGTCGCCATCAGCGGGGCGGCGGCCGAGCGCTGGGCGTCGCACTCCGTGGAGGTGCGCCGGGTCCAGACGGTGACCTTCAGCGCCTTGCAGGACGCCGAGACCGCCCAACGCGGCTACCTGCTGACCCACGATCCCGCCTACCTGCAGCCCTACAACCAGACCCACGACCGCCTTCCGGCCCTGAAGGCCCAGCTGCGCGCCCTGGTGGCCGACAATCCGGCGCAGCGCCGGCGCGTCGCCGACCTGATCCAGGCCATCGACACCAAGATGGCCGAGCTGGACCTCACCGTGGCCATGGCCCGCGACGGCCGCGCCGACGCCGCCGTCGCCCGTCTCAAGACCAACCTGGGCAAGGCCCAGATGGACCGCGTCCGCGCGCTCAGCCAGGACTTCGAGACCTACGAGGCGAACCTGCTGGTCCAGCGCCAAGCGGCCGTCGCCAATCAGCGATCGCTGCTGATCGGGGTCATCGTCCTGGCCCTGGTCGCCGCCGCGGTGCTAGCCTATGCGGTCACCCGCGAGACCCGCGACCACGCCCGCGAACTAAGCGGCCACAACCTGGCCCTCAAGACCGAAATCGCCCAGCGCGAACGAGCCGAGGCCCAGCTGCGCCAGGCCCAGAAGATGGAGGCGCTGGGTCAGCTGACCGGCGGCGTCGCCCACGACTTCAACAACATGCTGGCGATCATCGTCGGCAATCTGGACATGCTGATCCGCCGGTTGTCGGGGCAGGAGAAGCTGCTGAGCCTGGCCGAGAACGCCCTGTCGGGCGCCAACCGCGCGGCCGCCCTGACCAAGGGCCTGCTGGCCTTCTCGCGCCAGCAGCCGCTGGATCCCAAGCCCACCGACGTCAACAAGTGCGTGGCCGACATGTCGGAACTGCTGCGCCGGGCCCTGGGCGAGCACATCGCCGTCGAGACCGTGCTGGCCGGCGGCCTGTGGCGCGCCTTCGTCGATCCGCCGCAGCTGGAAAGCGCCATCCTGAACCTGGCGGTCAACGCCCGCGACGCCATGAGCGAGGCCAACCTCGGCGGCGGCCGCCTGACGATCGAGACCTCGAACGCCTTCCTCGACAAGGCCTATGCCGACGCCCACGACGAAGTCGAGGCCGGCCAGTTCGTGCTGGTGGCGATCACCGACACCGGCGGCGGCATGACGCCTGAGGTGATGGAGCGCGCCTTCGACCCGTTCTTCACCACCAAGCGCCTGGGCGAAGGCACCGGCCTGGGCCTGTCCCAGGTGCACGGCTTCCTCAAGCAGTCGCGCGGCCACATCAAGCTCTACAGCGAGCTAGGCGTGGGCACGACGGTCAAGCTGTACCTGCCGCGCGACACCCAGGGCCTGCCGCTTGACGAGCCGGTGGTCCCCGCCCCGGTCGTGGCCCGCGGCGAGGCCTTCACCGTGCTGGTCGCCGAGGACGATCCGGGCGTGCGCAGCTTCACCGTCAGCGCCGCCCGCGAGCTGGGCTACAAGGTCATCGAGGCCGACGGTGCGGCGGTGGCGCTGGAGCGCCTGGCCCAGCGTCCGGAGATCAACCTGCTGCTGACCGACGTGGTCATGCCCGGCTCCAACGGCCGCCAGCTGGTGGAGGCCGCCCTGGCCCTGCGGCCGGACCTGAAGGTGGTCTACATGACCGGCTACACCCGCAACGCCATCGTCCACAACGGCACGCTGGACGCGGGCACCCGCCTGCTGACCAAGCCGTTCACGCTGGAGCAACTGGACCGGGAACTGCTCGACGCCCTCTCCGGGCAGTAGGCCTATTGCAGGCGGAAGCCGGCCTTGCCCGTCTCGCGGTTCTTGAAATAGGCGGCCTGGGGGCCGTTCGCGCCGGGCTGTTCCAGGACCCGCTGGTCGCGGCGAATCTGGTCGATCTGGCCGCGCAGCAGGGCGGCCGTTTCGAAGTCCTCGGCGGCGACGGCCTGGGCCATCTCCTCCTCCAGTTCCGACAGATGGGTTTCCTGGGTCATCGCGGACTCCCGGCGTGTGCACGGAAGATAACGCGCGAAATGTCGGATCGGTCGGCCATCCCACTTTGGATCGGGCGACTTGAGATCGCGCCCCGGCAGGCGTAAGCCGCCCGTCGTGTCGACCGATCCGCTTTCCCCTTCCCCGGACAACTCGGTTCTCGGAACCCGGCTGATCTCGCTGGCCGTGGCCAGCGCCCTGCTGATGGAGTTCATCGACTCCACCGCCCTGTCGACCGCCCTGCCCACCCTGGCCCGGGCCTTCAGCGTCGATCCCATCCACCTGAAGCTGGCCCTGACCTCCTACATCCTGGCCCTGGCGGTGTTCACCCCGGCCAGCGGCTGGGCGGCGGAACGGTTCGGCGCCCGGCGGGTGTTCATGACGGCCATGGTCGTGTTCCTGGCCGGCTCGGCCCTGTGCGGCCTGTCGCGGAACCTGGAGGCGCTGGTGGCCTCGCGCATCCTGCAGGGGATCGGCGGGGCGATGATGACGCCGGTGGCGCGGCTGATCGTCGTGGGCTCCACGCCCAAGGACAAGCTGATCCGGGCCATGGGCTGGTTCACCATGCCCGCCCTGATCGGTCCGCTGATCGGCCCGCCCCTGGCCGGCCTGGTCCTGGCCGTCGCCGACTGGCCGTGGATCTTCTACCTGAACCTGCCGATCGGCCTGCTGGGCATGACGGCGGTGATGCGGTTCGTGCCCAAGAGCCAGCCCCAGGAGATGGGCCGGTTCGACACCCTGGGCTTCCTGCTGTCGGCCGTGGCGATCAGCGGCCTGGTCGTGGTGGCCGAGACGGCGGGCCTGTCGCTGCTGCCGCCGTGGGGCCAGGCGACCGTGCTGTCGATCGCCCTGGCGTCCGGCTGGCTCTATCTGCGCAAGTCCAAGATCACGCCCCGGCCGATCCTGGACCTGGGCCTGCTCAAGTACCGCACCTATCGCGCCAGCCTGCTGGGCGGGTCGTTCGTGCGGCTGGGCATCGGGGCCAGCCCCTTCCTGCTGCCGCTGCTGCTGCAGGTGGCCCTGGGCTGGAGCCCGCTGAAGGCCAGCGCCGTGACCCTGGGCACCGGGGTCGGCACCCTGATCGCCCGGCCCTTCGCGGCGGCGGGGCTGAAGCGCTTCGGCTTCCGCACCTCGCTGGCGGTGTTCGTGGTGGCCACGGCGATCCTGACGGCCATGCCGGGCTTCTTCACGCCGGCCACGCCCATGGTCGTGATGACCGCCACCCTGTTCCTGGCCGGCTTCGCGCGGTCCAACCAGTTCATCGCCGCCAACACCATCGCCTACGCCGACGTGCCCCAGCCCCGGGTGGCCGCCGCCTCGACCCTGGCGGCTGTGACCCAGCAGGTCGGCCTGGCCCTGGGAGTGAGCTTCGGCGGCCTGATGCTGCACCTGGCGCGCGGCCACGGCGCCCACCTGACGCCGGACCGCTTCACCTGGCCGTTCGTGGCCATCGGCCTGGTGACGCTGGCGGCCCTGCCGGTCTACCTGCGGCTGGACCGCGACGCGGGGGCGGAGATTTCGGGAAGGGTGCGCGTAGACGCCCTCTCCCAGAGGGAGAGGGAGGGACCCGCCGCGTAGCGGTGGGAGGGTGAGGGGTTAGGAACGGCTGACGGCGTGCCGGCAGGGCGCTCGTGAGAAATCGGTGAGGGTGTAACCCCTCACCCTCCCACGCTCTTCGAGCGCGGGCCCCGCCCTCTCCCTCTGGGAGAGGGTTTCTTATTTCGCCGCCGCGATGCGCGCGCGAGCGATCTCGTCGGCGACCAGGTTGGCCGGGCGCTTGTCGACCAGCGAGTGGTCCAGCACCTCGCCCAGGGTCTGGGCCAGGCGGTCCAGCTTGGCGGCCACCCACGCGGGATCGAAGGCCGTCCCAGCCTCCAGGGCGCGGATCTCGCCGGCCACGTTGATGATGCCGCCGCCGTTGATCACGTAGTCGGGGGCGTAGAGGATGTCGCGGTCATAGACCGCCTGGCCGATCGTCTTGTCGGCCAGCTGGTTGTTGGCCCCGCCGGCGATCACCTTGACCTTCAGGCGCGGCAGGGTGGTGGCCGAGATCGCGCCGCCCAGGGCGCACGGGGCGAAGACGTCGGCGTCGACGTCGAAGATGGCGTCGGTCGAGACGATCCTGGCGCCGGTCTTGGCCGCCACCTCGTCCAGGGCCTTCTGGTTGACGTCGGCGATGATCAGCCGGGCGCCGGCGGCGTGCAGCTTCTCGGCCAGATAGGCGCCGACGTGGCCGACGCCCTGGATGGCGACGGTTACGCCGTTCAGGTCGCGGTTCAGGGCCCGCTGGACGCACAGGCGCACGCCCCGGAACACGCCTTCGGCGGTGACCGGCGACGGGTCGCCCGAGGCGGCCGCGTGGCCTTCCAGACCGGCGACGTATTGGGTGGTGCGGCGGGTGGCGACCAGGTCGGCGGGCGAGACGCCGACGTCCTCGGCGGTCCAGTACTTGCCGGCCAGGCTGTCGACGGCGCGGCCGAAGGCCTCGAACAGCTCCGGCGTCTTCTGGCTGCGGGCGTCGCCGATGATTACGGCCTTGCCGCCGCCGAACTCGAGGTCGGCCATGGCGTTCTTGTACGACATGCCCTTCGACAGCCGCAGGGCGTCGGTCACGGCGGCGTCGGCGCTGGAATAGTCCCACATGCGGCAACCGCCGGCGGCCGGGCCGCGCGCGGTGGAATGAAGGGCGATGATCGACTTCAGGCCGGTTTTTTCGTCAAAGAACGCGTGTACGCCTTCGTGTCCCTCGAAATCCGGGGAATCGAACAAAGTCATGCCGTGAGTCCTGCCCTAGGTCAGAAAGTTTGCGCGCGGGTGTACGCTGGCCAGGTGGTGTGAACAAGCCCTTTGGCTACATGGCTTATCGCCACATCCTCCAACATCCGCTTCCCGGCGAACGCCGGGACCCAGATGGAATGGCGGTGTGGCTGACGCCAAGAGCGCTGAGCCCTTCCAATCAGCCACCCGGCTTTAGGATCTGGGTCCCGGCATTCGCCGGGATGAGCGGAGTTTTATTGCTTGGAAAGCTGACTGCGCACCACGTTCGGCGCGGTCGGCGCGCCCGGGATCGGCGGGGCGCCGGACGGCAGGTCGGCCAGCGCGTCCTTCAGGAACGCCGCCGCGTCGGTCCACACCACCTGGGCCTGCTTGTCGACAAGCAGAAGGTGCCAGCCGTCGGCGTAGAAGGCCGAGCGGTCGTCGGGCTTGAGCCGCCGGGCCGCCTCCATGGTCGGCTCCTTGGGGATGATGTGGTCGTTGGCCCCGTAGAAATAGGCCACCGGCACCTGGACCTTGCCCAGCGACGCCCAGGCCTTCTCCATCAGCCCGACCAGGCCGTAGAGCGTGTCGGACCGCGCGCCCCAGATCATCAACGGATCGCGGCCCATGCGCCGCAGCTCCTCGATGTTGTCGGTCGGCTGGACGTTCCTGACCAGCCACTCGGGCGGCTTGACCACCCAGCTGCGCGTGGTGTGGGCGGTGATCCAAAGGCTGGTCTTGTAGGGCAGAGGCTGGTTCGACCAGCCCCAGACGGCCGGGGCGAACAGCAGGAGGCGGTCGACGGCCGGCGGCCGCTCCGACGCCATGGCGACGATGGCCAGGGCCCCGCCCATGCTCTCGCCGGCCAGGGCCACCTTGGCCTCGGGATGGGCCTCGCGGACCAGGGCGACGGCGGTGCGGATGTCCTCGACCACCAGCTCCGGCGGCGCCCAGACCCCCCGGTCGGGCGAGCGGCCGAAGCCCCGGATGTCGAGGGCGTAGGTGGCGATCCCCTGCCGGGCCCAGAACGGCCCCGCCAGGTGGAAGGCGTTGGAATAGTCGTTCATGCCGTGCAGGGCGACGATCACCTGGGTGATGGGCGTCCCTTCGGGCGGCAGCCACTTCGTCAGGCCCAGTTTCTTGCCGTCGAAGCTGAACAGGCCGTCGTCGTCCAGGCGCGGACCGCGATAGCCCAGCTGCCCCGGTCCCGGACGCTGGGTCACCGGGGTGCAGGCGGCCAGGCCGGCCGTGCAGGCGGCCCCGAGGAGGAGAATCCGACGGTTCATGACGCCAGGATGCCCGCCACTCGGCGGCGAAGATAGGGCGCGACCTCGGCGTCGAACCACGGGTTGCGCTTGAGCCAGGCGGTGTTGCGCCAGGACGGGTGCGGCAGCGGCAGGACCCCTTGGTCGATGTAGTCGCGCCAGGCGGCGACGGTGTCGGTCATGCTTCCCTTCATCCTGGAGTCCAACGCCCAGGCTTGGGCATGGCTCCCGACCAGCAGGGTCAGCTCGACGTTCGGCAGGGCCGCCAGCAGCGGCTTGCGCCACAGGGCGGCGCAGCGGGCCGGCGGCGGATAGTCGCCGCCCTTGGGATTGGTGCCCGGGAAGCAGAAAGCCATGGCCGCCACCCCGATCTCCTCGCGGCCGTAGAAGGTCTCGCGATCGACGCCCATCCAATCGCGCAGGCGCTTTCCCGACGGATCGTTGAACGGCAGGCCGGTCTCGTGCACCAGCCGCCCCGGCGCCTGGCCGCAGATCAGCAGGCGCGTGCCCTCCCCCACCCGCACCACCGGTCGGGGCGTGTGCGGCAGGTACGGCGCGCAGGCGCGGCAGGCGGCGATGTCGGCGAGGATGGCGTCCAGCGGCATGCCGCTGACTTAGGCCCTGCGCCCCGGATGGCAAGCGGGGCGCGGCGTCGCGGATCGGGAAATCGCAGGAGGCCGGCTAGAGGCGATCCCCGATTGTCCGGTCTCGGGCGGACACCCCATCAATGGCCTTCCACACGGAGGAAACCGTCATGCCGCAGACGCTCGCCGCCTGGATCGTCGTCGCCCTGGCCATCGCCGTCACCCTGG
This sequence comes from Caulobacter sp. CCG-8, assembly GCF_037402475.1. NCBI lineage: Bacteria > Pseudomonadati > Pseudomonadota > Alphaproteobacteria > Caulobacterales > Caulobacteraceae > Caulobacter > Caulobacter sp. CCG-8. Next base: position 31,143 of record NZ_JBBEUD010000025.1, on the reverse strand, counting down.
CCGCGCCCATCGCCCAGGCCTGCACCCGCGTGGTCTATCTGGGCCCGAACGACAACATCATCACCGCCCGGTCGATGGACTGGAAGGTGGACGTCCAGACCAACCTCTGGATCTTCCCGCGCGGCATGGCCCGCGACGGCCAGGCCGGCTCCAACTCGATCAAGTGGACCTCGAAATACGGCAGCGTGATCGCCACCGGCTACGAGATCTCGACCACCGACGGCGTCAACGAGAAGGGCCTGATGGCCAACGTGCTGTGGCTGGTGGAGTCGCAGTACCCGCCGTTCGGCAAGGACAGCAAGCCGGGCCTGACCATCGCCGCCTGGGCCCAGTACGTGCTGGACAACTACGCCACCGTCGCCGAGGCCGTGGCGGCGCTGGAGAAGGAGCCCTTCACCATCGTCACCGACGCCGTGCCCGGCGAGCAGCGCCTGGCCACCCTGCACCTGTCGATGTCGGACGCGACCGGCGACAGCGCCATCGTCGAATATGTCGGCGGCAAGCAGGTGATCCACCACGGCCGCCAGTACCAGGTGATGACCAACTCGCCGACCTTCGACCAGCAGCTGGCCCTGGTCGCCTACTGGAAGCAGATCGGCGGCACGGTGATGTTGCCCGGCACGAACCGGGCCTCTGACCGCTTCGCCCGCGCCGCGTTCTATGTCGACGCCATCCCCAAGGACGAGGACCCCAACCGCGCCCTGGCCAGCGTGTTCAGCGTGATCCGAAACGCCTCGGTGCCCTACGGGATCACCACCCCCGACGAGCCGAACATCTCGTCGACCCGCTGGCGCACTGTGTTCGACCACAAGCGCAAGCTCTACTTCTTCGAGTCCGCCCTGACGCCGAACACCTTCTGGGTGGACCTCAAGAAGATCGACTTCTCGGAGAAGGCGCCGGTGAAGCGGCTCGACCTGGGCAAGGACCAGGACCACACCTATTCGGGCGACGCGACCGCCGACTTCAAGCCGGCGACGCCGTTCAAGTTCCTGGGCCTGTCCGGCTCCTAGGCCACCGCGCCCAGCAGGCGCTTTTCCTTGGCGACCCGCTCGGCGAACGAGGGCCGGGCCAGGATCGCCTCGACATAGGCCTTGGTCCGGGGCCAGGCCGACAGGTCGAAGCTGAGATGATCGAGATTGGCGAACGGGCTGGCCACGGCGAGGTCCGCCAGGGTGATCCGATCCTCCAGCAGGAAGCCGCCGGCGTCGGGCACGATGCGTTCCAGATAGTCGAGCAGCGGCGGGATCGTCTCGCGCTCGGCCTTGACGCAGGCGCCCTCGTCGCCGGTCACGCCCATGAACTTGGGGCCCACGATGCGGTTGAAGAACAGCGGCCCCGCCGCGGCGACCACGATGGTGTCGGTGAACTCCTCGAACCAGATCGCCCGGGCGCGGTTGCGCGGGTCGGTCGGGATCAGGTTCGGCTCGGGATGCAGGGCTTCCAGATAGGTGATGATCGCCGAGGAGTCGGAGATCTGGAAATCGCCGTCCTTGAAGCCCGGGATCTTCTTGAACGGGCTGCAGGCCAGGAACTCGGCATCGGGCTCGCCGGGCCGCGGGACCTTGTTCTCCAGCACCAGCCCCTTCTCGGCCCCGAAGGCCAGGGTCTTGCGCACATAGGGCGACAGAGACGAGCCGTAGACGATCATGGTGGACCCTCCCTTATGAGTTCAACTCATAGGTCCACCGATCGCGTTTTGAATCAAGACTTAGGTGCGATCAGTCCTCGCCGCCCTCATCGCCGCCCTCGTCCGCGACCTTCTCGAAGCTGGTCGGGTCGCCGTCCTGGCGCAGGCGCAGGCGGTAGACGCCGCGGAAGGTCTCGGGGTCGGCGGGCTTGTTGTGGCGCAGGATGACGATCTGGCCCTGGCGCGCCAGCTCGATGACGTCGGTGCGGATGTGGCCCAGCAGGCGCTGCCAGCGCTCGGGCTGGATCGCCTTGGCCACCGACATCGGATCGATGGACTTGCCCGGCGCCACGGCGGCCAGCTGCGAAAGGATGGTGTCTTGGATCGGGGTGGTCATGGTTTTCGCTCGAGCACGGACCAGACGCCGTTGTGACGCGTGAACATGGTCGTGGAGATGATTTCGGGGTCGCCGGCGATTTGATCGACGAACATCGCGACGCGTTCCAGCCGCTCCTTATCCCCCCCGTCGACCAGCAGCAAGAGATTGCGCTGCGAGAAGACCGCGACGGGGTCGCCGGTCATGGTCACGCCGTGGACCGCCCAGGTGTCGGGCTGGTCGACGAAGTTCAGGGCCAGGCTGCTCTGGTTGGTGATGGTCCAGACCCCGGGCTCCAGGGTGTCGATCTCCATGCGCCCCATCTTGGCGCGGGTGTTGGCGTCGGCCCGCGCCCAGGCCGCCGCCACGTCGGGGAACAGCGGCGTGACCTTGTCGGCGGAGGGCATGGTGAAGGTCTCCTCCCCGTCGACGGCGATGATCTCGATGAAGTCCCCCGCGAACGGCCGCGTCAGCATCTTGACCTTCCCGGCGCCGGGCGCGGTCACGTAGTCCTTGGGCCGGATCAGCACGACCAGGCTTTCCGGGGTGACCGCCGCCTGATCGCTGTCGCCCAGCGCCGACCGCGCCATCTGGCCGACGATGGTCTCCAGCAGCTCGGGCTTGTTCAGATAGCGCTGATAGGCGTTGCCGATGAACAGCGAGACCCCGTCGTCGGGCTTGGATCCCGGCGGCACGACGCGCAGGGCGTCATCGCCCACCATTTCGATCTTGGCCTTCGGCGACAACCGGTGGATGGCGTCGCGCAGCTCCAGCCGGAACTCGAACGGCGACATCACGCCGGCCCAGGCCGGGCCCGCCAGCATCACCGCGGCGATCCCCGCCGCGATCCACGCCATCCGCTTTCCGACCGTCATGAGCCCCTCCCCCGCCGAGTCGCCCGGACTGTGCACGGCGCGACCGGGGGCCGTCACGCCGATTGTTGCTGACACCCTATGACATGGGCCGACTTGCGCGCCTGGCCGTCGGGCCTTAGGTCCTCAAAGACAACCCAAAGAAAAACGGGGCAAGGGACGGATGGACGGCGGCAACGAGATCTGGGACGGACCCAAGCTGGTGACGGACGGCGAGTGGGCCGGCTGGCGCACCTGGGCCGGCATGGACGCCTTCGAGGACCAGACCGGGCCGTTCTACTTCAAGGAAGAGAACGGCGTCGTCCGCAGCGCCTTCCGCGCCGAGGCCCGCCACATGAACGGCGGCGGCTTCATGCACGGCGGCTGCATGATGACCTTCGCCGACTATTCGCTGTTCTCGATCTCGTGGGCGCACCTGAAGGACGTCCGCGCCGTGACCGTCAGCCTGAACGGCGAGTTCCTGGGCCCGGCCAAGGCCGGCGACCTGGTGGAATCGACCGGCGAGGTCACCAAGGCCGGCGGCTCGCTGCTGTTCGTGCGCGGCCTGATCTCGACCGGCGGCGCGCCGATGCTGAGCTTCTCGGGCGTGATCAAGAAGATCCGGCCGCGCTAGAATTGGGGACAGGCGCATGCGCCTGTCCCCAGCCGTGGAGCGCTAGGTCCCCGCCTTCGCGGCCGGCCGGGCCATCATGCCGTCCAGCCAACGCTTGACGTTGGCCAGCTCCGGATCGGGCCGGAAACGGGCCATGCGGGCGAAGTCGAGGCCGGTGGCGGCCAGGATGTCGGCCATGGTCACGCGCTCGCAGGCGATGAATTCGCTTTCGGCCAGGCGGCGGTCCAGCATCTTCAGCCCCCGCTCCGCGATGGTGCGATTGCCGGCCGCGATCTCGGGGACCTGGGTCTCGATGGCCGCCAGGGCCGGATGGGTGTGCCGGACCAGCATCATCAGCGGCGTGGCCACCATCATCTCGGCCCGGCGCGACCACATCTCGATCACCGCCGCCTCGCAGGCGTCCTCGCCGAACAGGTTGGGCTGCGGATAGCGGCTTTCCAGGAAGCGGCAGATGGCCACCGACTCGGTGATCGTCTGGCCGTTGTCCATCTCCAGCGCCGGCACGTTGGGTAGGCCGACCTTGGCCAGGTATTCGGGGGTGCGGTGCTGGCCGCCGAAGATGTCGACGTCGACGATCTCGATGTCGTCGATGCCCTTCTCGGCCATGAACCACCGCACGCGGCGGGGATTGGGAGCACGGCGGCTGTCGTAGAGCTTCAACGAAAAATCCTCCCGGCTTTTGACCGGGAGGATGCTTCGGTTCCGTGAGGGAAGGAAACCCCCTCCGTCCCTTCGGGACACCTCCCCCGGAGGGGGGGGGATCTAGAGGCCGAACCAGCCGCGCGGCATCAGGCCGATCAGCGAGCCCGTCAGGCAGGTGGCCAGGAAGCCGGCCATCATCGCCTTCCAGACCAGGCCCAGCACCTCCTGCCGGCGCGTGGGCACCAGCACCGAGAAGCCGGCGACGTTCATGCCCACCGAGCCGATGTTGGCGAAGCCGCACAGGGCGTAGGTCATGATCATCCGGGTGCGCGGGTCCAGCATCTCCGGGCCCACCTTGGCCAGCTGGATGAAGGCGGTGAACTCGGTCAGGATCAGCTTGACGCCCAGCAGGCCGCCGGCCGCGCCGGCCTCCTTCCACGGGATGCCCATGGCCCAGGCCAGGGGCGCGAAGATCACGCCCAGGATGCGGGCGATGCTCAGGTGCTCGCCGCCCACCATCGGCAGGGCCAGCAGGATCTTGTCGACCATGGTGGCCAGGGCGATGAAGACGATCAGCGTGGCGCCGACGTTCAGGGCGATCTGCAGACCGTCGGTGGTGCCCTTCATGACCGCGTCGATCGAGCTGCCGTAGGTCTTGTCCTCCTCGGCCAGGTCCAGGTCGTCGGACTTCTCGCTGGGGTCGCCGGGCACCATGATCCGGGCCAGCAGCACCCCGGCCGGGGCCGAGATCAGCGAGGCGGCCAGCACGTGGGCGGCGGCGTTGGGCAGGACGTCGTGCAGGATGGTGGCGTAGGCGACCATGGTCGAGCCGCTGACGCAGGCCATGCCGACCGCGATCAGCATGAACAGCTCCGAACGGGTCAGGCGCTCCAGATAGGCGCGGATGAAGATCGGCCCCTCGATCTGGCCCATGAAGATGGTGGCGGCGGTGGCCAGGGCCGGCGGGCCGCGCAGGCCCAGGGTCTTCTGGAATAGGAAGCCCAGCCCCTTGGCCAGCCACTTCAGGATGCCCCAGTGCCACAGCAGGGCCGACAGGGCGCAGACCACCAGGATCACCGGCATGACGCGGAAGGCGAACAGGAAGCCGGCCCCCGGATTGGTCTCGGTATAGGGCGGCGTGGTGCCCGACAGGTAGCCGAACACGAAGTTGGTCCCGGCTTGAGTCGACGAGGCCAGGCCCTCGACCGCGCCGTTCACGCCCTGCAGGGCGTCGCGCGTGGCCGGCAGGCGGAACAGCACGAAGACCAGGACCAGCTGGATGGCGATCGCGCAGACGGCCAGAACCAGCGGAAAGCGCTTGCGGTTCTCGGAGACGAGCCAGCAAAGGCCGAGGATCAGCGCCACGCCCGCCAGGGCCTGGACGTTCTCGGGAAGGAAGATCAAGACGAAGGATCCTAGATGAGCGACGCGCCCCCGCGACGCGGCCAAGGGCCCAAATGACTATGAATGGGGGGCGGCGCGCAAGCGGTATGCGCGCGAAACCGCGAGGGCCGGGCGAACTGCCCGACCCTCGCGCGTCCCGGGATCAGGCCGCCGTCAGGCCGCGACGTCGACCGAGGACGAGGTCGAGCTGGTGGACATCGTCGTGCTGGTGAGGTTGGCGGTCAGCTGGGCCAGCAGCTTCTGCATCAGGTCCGAGGCGTCGCTGGAGACGTCCGAACCCAGCTGATCGACCGACGCGCTCAGGGTCTGGGCCAGTTCGGCCGCCGAGACCACGCCGTCGCCGTTCAGGTCGGCCGGGTCGGTCGAGTCGGACGTCGACGAGCCGCTGTCGTCCGCGCCGCCCGATGGCGGCGGTCCTGGCGGCGGGCCGCCGGCCCCGTGCGGGCCGCCGTGCTGCGGCTTCATGGCCTGGAACTCGCTGGCCGACAGCTTGCCGTCGCCGTCGGTGTCGCCGCTGGAGATCATGTTCGACGCCATGTCCGTGGCGCTGGGCGCGTCGGACGGCAGGTCCTCGGGGGCGTGGGCCGCCATGGCCGTGGCCAGCTCGTCGCTGGTCACCGAGCCGTCGCCGTCCGCGTCGGCGTCGGCGAACATCGCGGCGGCGCGGTCGCTCTGGTCGGTCTGCTGGGTCGAGAGCAGCGAGGCCAATGTATCGGCCCCGAAACCTTGGCCCGACGAGGACCAGCCCTGCATCGGCGGCGGCGGACCGTTCTTGCCGCCGGTCTGCAGGTTTTGCCCGATCGACGACAGCGCCTCGCTGGACGTGGAGTCGGTCTGGGTCGCGGTCGTCGCCCTGGCCTGCATCAACTGCTGCAGAAGCGATGAGGACCCGACACTGGATATGGTCATCTGTCTCTCCTTTGACGAAGGAGCGCCGGTCCCTGCGCCGGGCGCCCGCGCCGAAGGCTCGACGCGGTCGGTGGGGTGCGAAAAACGTGCCCTATTTCAAGTTGTTACGGGAACGCTACAATGGCCCGGCCATCGATACGGCGGGAGGGGATCGGCGCGCTTCGCCAGGCGGCGCGCGCCGGCGTCCGCGCCGCCGAAACGCGCAAGGCGCCGCTTCCAGGGCCCGCCCGACACGCCTTAACCCGATTTAACTTGGCCGCTTGAAGTTCACCGGTCATTGCTGCAACCCTAGATGTGGGGAGCGTTTCAAGCATGTCGTTGGCCTTGGCCACACTGTTGTACGAGTGGCGTAGATACATGGCGGCGGTCGTCGCCCTGGCCTTCTCGGGCCTGCTCGTGCTGGCGCAGGTCGGCATCTTCGTCGGCATCGGCAAAGGCTTCACCGCCCAGATCGATCGGGCCCGCGCGGACATCATGGTCCTGGGCCCGGGCGCCAAGGCGCTGTTCAACGGCGGCCCGTCCGGCCTGCCGCGCCGGATGATCCCGCTGGTCTACACCCACCCCGAAGTGGTTCAGGTGGCCCCGCTGGACGGGTCCGGCGGACGCTTCCAGAACATCCTGTCGCCCGAGCAGCAGGCCAAGGCCGAGGCCCGCGCCAAGAAGGGCGGAAAGGGCGGCGGCGGGGGCGGACGCAAGAGCGAGTTCGTCAACGTCACCGTCATCGACGCCATCCCCGGCTACGTCACCGTGCCCACCGACTACACGCCGGGCATGGTCGAGGCCCTGCGCCAGCCCTACGCCGTGGCGGTCGACCGCACCGCCCTGCCCCGCCTGGGCGTCAAGAAGGGCGACAAGGCGCTGTACAACGGCAAGACCATCACCATCGGCGTGGTCACAGACGGCTATCCCAACATCATCCAGCCCACCCTGGTGATGTCGCGCGACACCCTGCGGATGCTGGGCGAGGCCGACACCGGCCAGCGCGTCGGCCCGTTGATGGTGCAGATCCGCGACCCGGCCCGCGCCGAGATCGTCGCCGCCCAGCTGAACAAGAAGGGCGACGGCAAGTTCCGCGCCTGGACCCGTCAGGAACTGGCCGACGCCAATTCCGGTGCGATGTTCGAGGACCAGATCATCGGCATCATCCTGGGCTTCTCGGCGTTCCTGGGCCTGTTCATCGGGGTGGTGATCACCTGGCAGACCCTGCGCCAGGCGATCATGGCCAACATCAAGGAGTTCGCCAGCCTGCGCGCCCTGGGCGTGTCGATGGGCGACCTGCGCAACATCGTCATGGAGCTGAGCTTCTGGGTCGGGGTGGTCGGGGTCCTGGCCTCGGGCCTGCTGACCTGGCTGGTCTGGCTGATCGCCACGGCCAACGGCGTGCCGATGGCCTTCCCGCCCGCCCTGGTGGCGCTGGTCTCGGTCTTCCTGATCGTCATCGCCATGCTGTCCGGTTTCCTGTCGCTGGGCATCCTCAAGAACAGCCAGCCCGCGGACCTTTTGCGATGAACGGCGATCACAGCCACAAGCGCGGCGAAAGCGCCCTGATGGCCAAGGGTCTGGTCAAGCGCTTCAAGACCGGCCGCACCTTCATCGAGGTGCTCAAGGGCGTGGACTTCGACGCCAAGCACGGCGACGTAACCATGGTCATGGGCCCCTCGGGCTCGGGCAAGTCGACCCTGGTGGCGGCCCTGTCGGGCCTGCTGCGTCCCGAGGAAGGCAAGGTCCAGGCGATGGACACGCCCGACCTGTGGAAGCTGTCGGCGGGCAAGATCGACAAGTTCCGTCTCGACCACTGCGGCTTCATCTTCCAGGGCTTCAACCTGTTCCCGGCCCTGACCGCCAAGCAGCAGGTGATGACGGCCCTGAAGTACCAGGGCGTCGGCCCTGGCGAGGCCGGCCGGCGCGCCCAGGCGGTGTTGGAGTCGGTGGGCCTGGGCCCGCGCGTCAACCAGCGCCCGTCCGAGCTGTCGGGCGGCGAGAAGCAGCGCGTGGCCATCGCCCGCGCCCTGGCCAAGAACCCGAACCTGATCTTCGCCGACGAGCCGACCTCGGCCCTGGACGGCAAGAGCGGCGAGGTGGTCATCCGCCTGCTGCGCCAGGCCGCCACCGAGCGCGGCGCGGCGGTGATCTGCGTGACCCACGACCCGCGGCTGGAAGCCTATGCCGACCGCGTCATCCACATCGAAGACGGCCGCATCCTGGACGACGTGCGTAGAACGCCCGACGCCAATCCGCCGCCGCTCAGCCACTGATCTCTGGGGAAGCTCTCAAACATGCCCGCGTTCCTGCGCCGTCCCGCCTTCTGGATCGTCATCGCCCTCGTCCTGCTGGGGGGCGGCGGCTTCCTGTTCCTGAAGGGCCAGGCGGCCGAAAAGAAGAAGAAGCTCGAGGCCGCCGCCGTGGCGGAGGAGCCCTCCCCCTACGCGGCCATCGCCAACGGCAAGGCCGACGTCGAGGGCGGCATCATCCAGGTGGCCGCGCGCCGCCAGGGCATCGTGCGCGAGGTCTATGTGCAGGAAGGCCAGGACGTGGTCGCCGGCCAGCCCCTGGCCAAGCAGGAGGACGACGACGCCCGCCTGGCCGCCGACACCGCCTCGGCCAGCCTCGCCTCGGCCCGCGCCCAGATCGCGGTCTACCAGGTGCAGCTGCGCACCGGCCAACGCGAGTACAAGCGCCTGCAGAACCTGTCGGCCTCCAACTTCGTGGCCGGCCAGCGCCTGGACGCCGCCCAGGACCAGATCTCGTCGGCCAACGCCAACATCCAGGCCCAGCAGGCCGCGATCCAGGTGGCGACCGCCCAGCTGGCCCAGGCCCGCTACAACCAGGAACTGACGGTGATCCGCGCCCCGGCCAACGGCCGCATCGCCCGCCGCTACGCCAATCCGGGCTCGGGCGCCTCGACCCTGAATGTCACCCCGATGTTCGACCTCGAGCCCCAGACCGCCCGCATCGTCCGCGCCGAGATCGTCGAGGCCGACATCCCCAACGTCACGATCGGCCAGGAGGTCGAGATCCAGCCGGAAGCCGACCCGACCAAGACCTATGTCGGCAAGGTGCTGCGCCGCGCCGCCGTGTTCGGGGCCCGCAAACTGGCTTCGGACGATCCCAGCCAGCGCAGCGACGAGCGCGTCGTCGAGGTGGTGGTCAGCGCCGACGGCGCCCCGGTCCTGGTGGGCCAGCGCGTGCTGGTCAAGTTCATGAAGCCCGGCCAGAAAGCCGGCGTGAAGCGCGACCAGCCCAAGCCGCCGGTGGCCGGGGGCGAGAAGAAGAAGGCTTAGTCCGAGTCCTCTTCCCCCTCCGGGGATGAGCGCCGCAGGCGCGGAGGGGGCAAGTGTTCGCCCGCTCTGCACCTAGCCCTTGCCCCCTCCGGTCGCTGCGCGACCTCCTCCCCCGGAGGGGGAAGAGGCTCCATCTTGACGCCCCCTCTCCCGCGCCGCACAAACGCGCCAAACCAAACACGCGTTTGAGGGAGATACGAGCATGGCGGACGATATCCGGTTCGACGGTCAGGTGGCGATCGTCACGGGGGCCGGCGGCGGCCTGGGCCGGCAGCATGCGCTGGAGCTGGCGCGGCGCGGGGCCAAGGTGGTGGTCAACGACCTGGGCGGCAGCGTCGACGGCTCGGGCGGTTCGTCCGAAGCGGCCAAGGCGGTCGTGGCCGAGATCGAGGCCCTGGGCGGCCAGGCCATCGCGCACGGCGCCTCGGTGACCGACGACGCCGGCGTCGCCGACCTGGTCAAGACCACGATGGACAAGTGGGGCCGGATCGACATCCTGATCGCCAACGCCGGCATCCTGCGCGACAAGACCCTGACCAAGATGGAGCTGGCCGACTTCGAGCTGGTCCTGCAGGTCCACGTCTTCGGCACGTTCAAGCCGATCAAGGCGGTCTGGGACATCATGAAGGCCCAGAACTACGGCCGCATCGTCGTCACCACCTCGTCCTCGGGCATGTACGGCAACTTCGGCCAGTCCAACTACGGCGCGGCCAAGATGGCGGTGCTGGGCCTGATGAACACGCTGAAGCTCGAAGGCGCCAAGAACAACGTCAAGATCAACGCCATCAGCCCGGTGGCCGCCACCCGCATGACCGAGGGCCTGATGCCGCCGGAAGTGCTGGAGAAGCTGAAGCCGGAATACGTGACCCCCGGCGTGGTCTACCTGGTCTCGGAAGACGCTCCCACGGGCGCGATCCTGACCGCCGGCGCCGGGGCCTTCGCCCTGTCGCGAATCTACGAGACCGAAGGCGTCTATCTGGGCGAAGGCGGCCTGTCGGCCGAGGAAGTCCGCGACAACTGGGACAAGATCACCGCCGAGCCCGGCCAGAAGGCCTATTTCAACGGCGGCGAACAGGGCGCGAAGTTCTTCCGCACGCTGGCCGGCGGCTAAGTCGTTCACCCGACGATTCTGAATTGCAGCGCGGATTGGGCTGACGTAGACTTCCCTTACGTCAGCTCAACCGCGCTGTTTTTAGGCAACGAGAAGCACTTCTGACGTAACAGCGAAATATAGACATCGAATACCGATCTTGGTTATTTGACATCAGGTACAAAATTCACCGTTTTGCGAATAAAAAGCAACGTTTTTTGACTTAATGCGTTAGAGCGACGGCAACCGGCGCCATCAAGGGCGCCGGAGCTTCCTCCCCAGAAGGTCGTCTCTCATGTCTATTTCGCGTACCTCCCTCGCCGCCGGCGTGGCGCTGGCCGTCCTGGCGGCCGCTTCGCAGGCCTCGGCCGCGGCGTTCTATCTGCAAGAGCAATCCGTCCGCGGCGCCGGCCGCGCCTATTCGGGCGAAGTGGCCGACCGCGGCGCCGCCAGCCTGTGGTGGAACCCGGCCTCGATCGCCGGTCTCGACAAGAACGAGATCTACGGCGGCCTGCACCTCGTCCAGGTCGACTCCCAGGTCAACGACCGCGGCTCGACCCTGACCCGTCCGATCCCCCCGGCCGGCCTGACCACCCCGGTCGGCGGCGACCGCATCGCCGGCGGCCCGATCAACAACGGCATCGTGCCGAACTTCGCGGGCGCCTTCCGCGTCAACGACAAGCTGGCCCTGGGCCTGTCGGTCGCCGCGCCCTACAACTTCACCACCGACTACAACAGCAACAGCTGGACCCGGTACGATGCCCTGAAGTCGAACCTGACGACCATCGACGTCAACGGCGTGGTGGCCTACCGCGTCAACGACATGCTCGACCTGGGCGTGGGCGTTTCGGCCCAGTACACCGACGCCGAGCTCAGCTCGGCCCTGCCGAACCTGTCGCCCCTGCTGCCCGACGGCTCGTCCTCGCTGAAGGGCGAAGGCAACTGGGACTACGGCTGGAACGTGGGCGCCCAGTTCCACGCCACGCCGACCCTGACGATCGGCGCGTCGTACCGCTCGAAGATCAAGCACGACCTGGACGGCAAGGTCGTCGTCTCGGGCCTGCTCGGCCCGCTGGCCCCCAACAACGTCAGCACCGACGGCGTCGCCAACATCACCACCCCGTGGATGGCCAACCTGGGCGCCCGCTGGCAGGTCAACGACAAGACCACGCTGAACGCCTCGGTCTCGCGCATCGGCTGGGGCGAGTTCGACCAGATCGTCATCCAGTACGCCGGCCGCACCCAGATCAGCGAGCAGAACTACAAGGACACCACGACCTACGCCGTCGGCGTGGACTACGTGGTCAACGACAAGCTGACCCTGCGCGGCGGCGTGCAGTTCGACCCGACCCCGACGCCGGACATCGGCCGCACCGCCCGCGTGCCGGACGGCGACCGCATGCTGTACGCGATCGGCTCGACCTGGAAGGCCACCGACAGCATCTCGTGGGACGCGGCCGTGTCGTACATCAACTTCGACGACACGACGATCAACCGCACCGAGACGATCTACGCCGGCACCGCGGCGGCGACGGCCCTGAACCTCAAGGGCGACGTCGGCGGCTCGGCGGTGGTCCTGTCGACGGGCGTCCGCTGGAGCTTCTAGGCTTCGACGTGAGCTGAACGGAACGAGGCCGTCCGGGGAAACCCGGGCGGCCTTTTTCTTTCAAACCAACTTCCGCTCATCCCGGCGAATGCCGGGACCCAGATGGAATGGCTTTGGGGCTGTCGCCAGGAACACTGAGCCCCTCCAACCCTCCGACCCCGTTGTGGGATCTGGGTCCCGGCATTCGCCGGGATGAGCGGATTATTGGATGCTGGTCCAGAGAGCCTTCGCCGCCCCTGCGAACGCCTTGGCCGCCGCGCTGTCCGGCGCGCGCAGCACCACGGGCGTCCCCGCGTCGCCCGCCTCGCGGACGGCGATCTCGATCGGCACCTGGGCCAGGACCGGCACGCCCAGGGTCTTGGCTTCCGCCACGCCGCCGCCGGCTCCGAAGATCGGGATCGGGGCGCCGGTGACCGGGTCGGCGAAGAAGGCCATGTTCTCGATCAGGCCCAGGATCGGGGTGGCGGTCTTGCCGAACATCGCCGCGGCGCGCCGGGCGTCGATCAGGGCGATCTCCTGCGGGGTGGTGACCAGCACCGCCCCGTCGATCCGCAGCTTCTGGACCAGGGTCAGCTGGATGTCGCCGGTGCCGGGCGGCAGGTCGACCACGAGCACGTCCAGCGGCGCGGCCTCGCTGCCCCAGGCCACGTCGTGGATCATCTGGCGCACGGCCGACGAGGCCATCGGGCCGCGCCAGATCATCGCCTTGCCCTCGTCGACCAGGAAGCCGATCGACATCAGCCTGATCCCGTGGGCCTCCAGCGGCTGCAGCTTGCCGTCCTCGAAGCTGGGCTCGCCGTCGACGCCCATCATGCGCGGGGCTGAGGGGCCGTAGACGTCGGCGTCCAGCAGGCCCACCCGCAGGCCCTGGGCGGCGAAGGCGCAGGCCAGGTTGGTGGCGACGGTGGACTTGCCCACCCCGCCCTTGCCCGAGGCCACGGCGATCACGTGCTTCACATGGGCCGGCTTCTCGGCTTCCGGCGGCGGGACCAGCTTGGCCTGGCCGTCTTCCGAGACCTTGGCGCCCTTGCGCACGCGGGTCGCGCCCTCGGCCGCCTGGGCGGTCAGGACCACCTGGGCGACGTCGATCCCCGGCAGGGCCGCCAGGGCCTTCTCGGCCGCCTCGCGGACCGGGGCGTAGGTCGCCGCCTGCGACGCCGGGACCTCCAGCATGAAGCCCGCGCGTCCGCTCCGCACGACCAGCCCCTGCACGAGACCGGCCGCGACCAGGCCTTCGCCGGAGACCGGATCGACGACCCGGTCCAGCGCCGCGCGGGCGTGATCGAGGGTGGCGGGGGAAGCTGGGGTCACGGGATTGTCTTGCCTTGTTCTGCAGGGGCTTTCATATCCGCGTGCGGGGGTCGTTTTACAACCCCGCCATTTGGCCCACCATTGGCCCGCCATTCGCCGCGACGGGAAGACCAGACCGCCCATGCCCTGGAACGACAACGCCGGCCCCGGACCCTGGGGCGCCCCGCCGCCGAACGACGGCAAGAAGGACGCTGATCGCAACAGAGGCGAGGAGCCGCGCGGCGGGGGCCCCAGGGCTCCCGGCGAGCCGCCGCCGCCCGTCGACTTCAACGCCCTGATCGAGCGCCTGTCCGACCGGATGCGCCAGACGTTCGGCGGTCCCAGCCGCGGCCGGGCCATCCTCGCCTCGGCCGCCGGCCTGGCGGTGCTGTGGGGGATCTCGGGCTGCTACGTGGTCCAGCCCAAGGAGCAGGCGGTGGTCACCACCTTCGGCGCCTACAGCCGCACCGCCCAGCCGGGCCTGCGCTACCACCTGCCCTGGCCGGTCGAGCACGCCGAGCTGGTGCCCTTCACCTCGATCCAGACCCTGGACATCGGCGGCACGGTCAGCCAGCCGGTATCGGACGAGCGCCTGATGCTGACCGGCGACGAGAACATCGTCGACCTGAGCTTCACCGTGCAATGGAAGGTCTCGGACGCGCCCAAATACGCGTTCAACGTCCGCGAGCCCGACACCGTGATCAAGGACGTCGCCGAGAGCGCCATGCGCGAGGTGATCGGCCGCACCGCCCTCACCCCGATCCTGACCACCGGCCGCGGCCAGGTGCAGGACCAGACCGAGGCGCTGATGCAGCGCATCCTCGACCGCTACGACGTCGGGGTCTCGATCCAGAGCGTCAACATCCAGGCCGCCACCACGCCGGGCCCGGTGCTGGAAGCCTATCGCGACGTGCAGCGCGCCGCCCAGAACGCCGAATCCGCCGCCAACAACGCCCGGGGCGAAGCCGCCCAGATCAAGCAGGCGGCGCTGGGTTATCGCGAACAGGTCGTGCGCGAGGCCGCCGGCGACGCCGACCGTTTCAACCAGGTCTACGCCCAGTACAAGCTGGCCCCCGCCGTCACCCGCGAGCGCCTCTATATCGAGACCATGCAGCGGGTGCTGGAGCGGTCCAACAAGGTCATCATCGACAACAAGGGCGCGACCGCCCCGGTGATCCTGCCGCCCGACGCGTTCCGCCCCAGGAACTCCGTCGCCGCCAGCACCGCCGCCGCCGAGGGGACCGTCCGATGAACCGCCTCAACCCGCCCGTCCTGGCCACCGGCGTCGGCGCCCTGTTCCTGCTGATCCTGGCCAACTTCACCCTGTTCAAGGTGGACCAGCGCCAGCAGGCCCTGATCGTCCGCCTGGGCGATCCGGTCCGCACCGTACGCGAGCCCGGCCTCCACGTGAAAAGCCCGTTCGACACCGTCATCCGGTTCGACAAGCGCAACATCGAGATGAAGAACGCCCAGCCGGAGGAAGTCACCGCCGCCGACCAGGAGCGCCTGGTGGTCGACGCCTTCGTCCGCTACCGCATCACCGACCCGCGCCAGTTCTACCGCGCCCTGGGCCAGGAAACGGTCGCCGCCGACCGCCTGGACCGCATCGTCAACGCCGCCCTGCGCGAGGAAATCGGCCGTTCGACCTCGGAAGAGGTGATCGCCGGCAAGCGCGCCCAGGTGATGGCCGCCATCCGCGCCCGCGTCGCCCGCCAGGTGGCCGCCTCGAACCTGGGCGTCCAGATCATCGACGTGCGGATCAAGCGCGCAGACCTGCCGCCCACCAACGAACAGGCGGTGTTCGAGCGCATGCAGACGGCCCGCAAGCAGGAGGCCGCCGAGCTTCGGGCCATCGGCGAGCAGAAGCGCCGCGAGATCGTCGCCACCGCCTACGAGGAAGCCGAGAAGATCCGCGGCGACGCGGACGCCCAGCGCGCCCAGCTGTTCGCCGAGAGCTTCGGCCGCGATCCGGGCTTCGCCGCCTTCTACCGGTCGATGCAGGCGTACGAGAAGTCGCTGGGCCAGGGCGACACCACCCTGGTGCTCTCGCCCGACAGCGCGTTCTTCAAGTACTTCGAGAAGGGCCCGGCGGGCTGATCAGCGCCGCTCGATCACCTGGCGGCTCATCGGCGCCAGCTTGGCCAGCAGCTTGTTCTGGGCGGCGAAGGGCACGCCTTCCTTGTCCATCGCCTTCTGCAGGTTCTCGACCAGGATGTTGAAGTCGCGCGGCGTGATCCCCTGGTACTGGTGGGTGGCGCTCATGTCCTTGCCGGTATAGTCGCAGCCGCCGTCCAAGGCCGGGCCGGCCAGGATGTAGCAGAACTGCTCCGATAGGGTCCGCTTCAGCCGGACGATGTCGGCGGTGGCGAAGATGTCCTTGATCCGCGGGTCGCTGATGTTGCGGTCGACCAGGTCGCTGGCGATCCGCGCGATCCCGTCCTTGCCGTGGAAGGCCTCCAGCACGGCCTTGTCCTTCATCGGCGTGGCGCCGGCGTTGGCGTTGGACTGGACGTAGGGCTCGACCGGCTGTTCGCCGGACGGAACGGGCTGCTGGGCGAAGGCGACGCCCGCGAAGGTCAGGGAAAGGGCCGTGGCGGCCAGGACGAGGCGCATGGTCGTGTCTTCCCCTAGAAGCCGGCCTGCAGCGAGACGTAGAGCCCCCGCTGGTTCCTGAAGGTGGCGATGTCGCCCAGGTCTGCATAGGCCGCCGTCACCGACAGGGTCTTGCTGAAGGCGTAGGCCACGAAGACGTCGGCCCAGTCGTCCTCCTTGGCGAAGCCCAGATTGTCGGGCTTGGTCCGATACTCGGCCCCGACCAGCAGGCGCTTGGAGACCAGCCAGCCGGCCGAACCCTCGAACTGGGCGCCATAGCTGTCGTGTTTGTCGCCCCCGAAGCCCAGCAAGCCCGTCTGGTTGGCCTTGGTCAGGCGCACCGCGCCGCTGACGACCAGGCTCCTGTCCAGCAGCACCTTGGTCGCCGCCGCGTAGTAGTCGATCCCGGTGTCGTCCTGGGCGCCGACGGCGCGGACGATGGCCGGCTGGTCGTTCTGCTTGAACTGGGCGCCCACCGCCACCTGGGGCAGCCAGATGTCCTGGTCGTAGACCGCGTCGCCCAGCACGCGGACCTTCACGCCCGCGACGGTCTGCTTGAAGGTAAAGCCCTGCCCCAGCCCCAGCTTGGCGCCGGTGGCCCCGGTGTCGAAGTCCTGGCGGGCCAGGGACAGCTCGACCCGGTCGAACAGGCCCAGGGTGACCCCCGCCGAACGCAGCTCGTAGTCGGGCACGTTCACATAGGTGGCGTGGACCGAGCCGCCGACGCCGCGTGAGGTCTCGTTGCCGCCGATCAGGGCCCAGGTCGCCACGCCGCCGCCCCCGCCCCCCTCGAGGGCGCTGACGCCGCCAGTCAGCAGCAGCTTGCCGCCCGGCTCGGCCTCGGCCGCCTGAACAGCGCCGCTCCCGAACGCCAGCGTCGCCGCGACCGCCGCCATAACCCAAAGTCTCGACCGCATGACGTCCCCAACCGATTACGTCCAACACCATGCCGGGTAAGACCTTACCGATCCTTGAGCCCTGCCAATTTGTCGCAGGTCTTGGTCGAAGAACACCGCTCGACGCCCGTTAACTGGGACTTCACGGCGCCAAGGCTAAGCAGGCGTCATGAAGATCGCCCCGATACTCTTCGCGGTAGCAATGTTGGCGGGTTCGGCGCAGGCCGCGGACCTGACGGTCGCCGTGCGCGGACCCGACGGCAAGCCCATCCCGGATGCGGTGGTCACCGTCTATCCCAACGGCCAGCCGACCAAGGGCCCGATCAAGTTCGACTGGCCCTATCGCGTCGCCCAGCAGAACATCCAGTTCACCCCGTTCGTGCTGATCGTGCCGGCGGGGGCCGAGGTGTCGTTCCCCAATCTCGATAAGGTCCGCCACCACGTCTATTCGTTCTCGGCCGGCAACAAGTTCGAACTGAAGCTGTATGGCCACGAGGAGAGCCGCACGGTCCGGCTGCCCGCGGTCGGGGTGGCGGCGATCGGCTGCAACATCCACGACCAGATGGTCGGCTTCATCAAGGTGGTCGACACCGCCTATGCGGCCAAAAGCGACGCCAACGGCGTGGCCGTGATCCACGGCGTGCCGGACGGTCCGGTCGTCGCCAAGGTCTGGCACCCCTATCTGCGCGCGCCCAAGAACGAGAAGACCCTGGCCGTCGCCGCCGTTCGCGGCGCGGCGCGCGAGACCGCGACGATCGAACTGCGTCCAGGCGGTCGCTGACCCCGATGTTCAGGCGCCTCCAGACCAAGCTGACCGTCCTCTACGCCGGACTGTTCGCCCTGGCCCTGAGCCTGGTCGCCGTGAGCGTCTACCTGACCATCGCCAACAACGCCCAGCAGCAGGTGCGGCGGGAGCTGACCGCGACCGGCACGGTGTTCGACAGCGTCTGGGCCCTGCGCACCCAGCGGCTGCGCGACGGCGCCGACCTGCTGGCGCGCGACTTCGGCTTCCGGGCCGCCGTGGCCACCCGCGACGCGCCGACCGTGGAGTCGGCGGTGACCAACCTGCGCCAGCGCATGGGCCTGGACCTGGCCTTCCTGGTGGGCGTCGACGGCGACGTGGTCGGCGTCGATCCGGCCAAGGTCGACATCGACAAGCTGTGGAGCGCGCTGGACCACGAGGAGCGGGCCCAGGGCGTGTTCATCGTCGACGGCGCGCCCTACCAGCTGATCTCCGCACCCGTGATGTCGCCGAACCTGACCGGCTGGATCGTGTTCGGCGCGCGCCTCGACGACCGCGAGATGACCGCCCTGGAACGGCTGTCGGCCATCCGCCTGGACGCCCAGGTGTTCGACCGCCGCGGCGAGACCTGGGTGACCACCGACAAGACCGCCGACACCGGCGCCCTGGGCGCGGTCGTGGCCACGGCCATGCGCCAGGCGACCGCCGAACCCGCCCGCCTGCGCACCGCCACGGGCGACAGCCTGGTGCTGGTCAAGCGGCTGATGACGCTGGACGGCCAGACCCCGGCCGCCCTGGTCCTGCGCTATCCGATGGCCCTGGCCCTGGCGCCCTATCAGCCGCTGATGGCCGCCGTGATCATCGCCGGCCTGATCGGCGCGGCCCTGGTCGTGGCCGCCAGCTGGGCGCTGTCGCGCGACATCGCCCGGCCGATCACCGCCCTCGAGGCCGCCGCCCGCCGCCTGCGGCACGGCGAGGCCGCCCACGTGGACGTCCGCTCCAGCGACGAGATCGGCCGCCTGTCCGACAGCTTCAACCTGATGGCCGCCGAGATCCGCGAGCGCGAGGTCCGGATCACCGAACTGGCCCTGCGCGACGCCGAGACCGGCCTGCCCAACCACCTGGCCATGGAGCGCGAGATCGAGGCGCGCATGGCCCGCCTGGCGCCCGGCCAGCAGGTGGTGGTCGCCGCCCTGGGGCTGGACCGCTTCACC
Organism: Caulobacter sp. CCG-8; assembly: GCF_037402475.1. NCBI lineage: Bacteria > Pseudomonadati > Pseudomonadota > Alphaproteobacteria > Caulobacterales > Caulobacteraceae > Caulobacter > Caulobacter sp. CCG-8. Next base: position 11,989 of record NZ_JBBEUD010000025.1, on the reverse strand, counting down.
GTGCTGCGCAGCGCCATCGGCTACGCCCTGTTCACCCAGCTGGTCCGCGAGATCGGGGCGCGGATCCAGGTGCTGGACCCCGAGGCCGTGGTCGGCCGCCTGACGACTTCGACCCTCTGCGTGATCTCCCGCCTGACAGCGCTGACCGACGAGGTCGTGCCTGTGGTCGAGCGGGCGCTGGTCGACCTGGCCGCGCCCGTGCGGCTGGGCAACGAACTGGTCGACGTCCACATGTCCAACGGCCTGGCGGCGGCCGAGGCCGGCGGCCTGGACGCGCCGCGCCTGATCGAGCAGGCGATGATCGCCCTGGACCAAGCTCGCGCCTGCGGCCGCAAGGTCGCGATCTTCGACCCGGTGGCCTATGGCGACCCGGCCGGCAACCTGTCGCTGATGAGCGAGATGCTGCAGGGCGTGGCGACCGGCGCCCTGTTCCTGCATCACCAGCCCAAGCTGGACCTGCGCACGGGCGCGATCACGGGCGTGGAGGCCCTGGTGCGCTGGAACCACCCCGCCCGCGGCCTCCTGCGGCCCGACCTGTTCGTCGGCATGGCCGAGGAGACCGGCCACATCCGCGCCCTGACCGACTGCGTGATCGACCGGGCCATCCTGGACCAGCGCGCCCTGCGCGACCTGGGCCACGACCTGACGATCTCGATCAACATCTCTGGCCGCCTGATCGACGACGCCGAGTTCGCCGACCGCGCCATCGAGAAGGTCGCGGCGTCGGGGGCGCGGTTCTGTTTCGAGATCACTGAGACCGCCGTGATCGGCAATCCGGACGTCGCCCTGGGCGTGCTGGCCAAGCTGAACGCCGCCGGCATCCCGGTGTCGATCGACGACTACGGCTCGGGCCTGTCGTCCCTGGCCTATCTGAAGCAGATCAACGCCGACGAGCTGAAGATCGACAAGGCCTTCGTGCTGTCGCTGGAGAACGACACCAAGGACGCCCTGCTGGTCAAGTCCACGATCGACCTGGCCCACAGCCTGGGCCTGAAGGTGACCGCCGAGGGCGTGGAGAGCCGCGAGGCCCTGGCCATGCTGCAGATGATGGGCTGCGACCTGGCCCAGGGCTACCACATCGCCAAGCCGATGGCGTTGGAGGCCCTGGTGGCGTTCCTGGGCGAACAACGGCTCGCGGAGGCCTCCGCCCCCGCGAAAGCCCGCCGCAAGGCGCGTTAGGCCGCCGCCTTCAGCAGGTCCATCACCACGTGCAGGCTGTCGGCCACGTGAATGCACTTCTCGTGCATCTCGTCGTTGGGATCGAGGATGTCGGGCACCATCACCGTCATCATGCCCGCCGCGTGGGCCGCGCGGACGCCGGGGTGGGAGTCCTCCAGCGCCAGGCAAAGGGTCGGATGGACGTTCAGCCGGCGGGCCGCTTCCAGATAGGGATCGGGATGCGGCTTGTGGCGGGTGACGTCGGCATGGGCGACCACCGCGTGGAAGCGCTTGAACAGGTCGAAGCGGCCCAGATAGCGCTCGGCCGCCTGGCGGCTGTTGGAGGTGGCGATGGCGCGCGGCAGGCCCAGGGCGTCCAGGTAGTCGAGGATCTCCATCACCCCGGTCTTCAGCCGCACCTCGGCCTCGAGGATCATCTCGACGTCGGCCCAGGTGCGCTTGAAATAGTCCTCGACCGGGAAGGCCTGGCCGTAGAGGTCGCGCAGCATCCCCGCGCATTCCGGATTGGTCTTGCCCACCATCGAGCGGTAGGTCGCGGCCGTGAAGTCGACGCCGAACGCCCGGCCCGCCTCGATCATCGCCGCCTGGTAGACGGTCTCGGTGTCCAGCAGCAGGCCGTCCATGTCGAAGACGACCGCCTGGACGCCGCGGGGGAAGCTCACGAGACGAACTCCGCCTGGGTGTAGCCCTGGAAGTAGAGCAAGGCCGTCAGGTCGGCGTGGTCGACCTTCGCATGCGCCTGGGCGGCGACGATCGGCTTGGCGCGGTAGGCCACGCCCAGGCCCGCGACCTCGATCATGGCCAGGTCGTTGGCGCCGTCGCCGACTGCCAGGGCGTCGGCCGGGGTCAGGCCCAGGGCGGCCGTCTCTTCCTGCAGGGCGGCCAGCTTGGCTTCCTTGCCCAGGATCGGGTCGCCCACCGTTCCGGTCAGCTTGCCGTCGGCCTCGATCAGGGTGTTGGCGCGGTTCAGGTGGAAGCCGGCGGCTTCCGCGACCCGCGAGGTGAAGAAGGTGAAGCCGCCCGAGACCAGGGCGCAGCGCGCGCCGTTCTCGGCCATGGTCCGCACCAGGGTGCGGGCGCCGGGGTTCAGCTTCACGCGATCGTCGTAGCAGGCCTGCAGGGCGTCGACCGACAGGCCCGTCAGCATGCCGACGCGCTCGCGCAGGGCGCCCTCGAAGGCCAGCTCGCCGCGCATGGCGCGCTCGGTGATCTCCGAGACCTTGTCCTTCACGCCGGCGAAGTCGGCCAGCTCGTCCAGGCACTCGACGTTGATGATGGTGGAGTCCATGTCGGCGATCAGCAGGCGCTTCCGGCGGTTCGCGACCGGCTGGACGGCGAAGTCGACCGGACGGTCGCCGACGGCGGCCTTCACCGCCTGGTGCGTCTCGACCGGCGGGCCGTCGGCCAGCAGGTCCAGCGCGCCGTCGCCCAGCAGGGCTTCCGACGAGACCGTCAGGACGGCGCGCACGGCGGCGGCGGCCTCCGCCAGGGCGGCAGGGTCGGGCGAGACGAGGGTGATCGCGAGCATGAGGGGCGGCTATTGGAGGAAGCCGCCCGCGTCAACCCGGCAGTGCGCGATTGGGACCCGGCGGGGCCCTATTCGTTCATCAGCGACAGGCAGTTTGTGAAGAGCAGCATGCCGCGCTCCTCGTTGGCGTCGTCGCCCTTCTTGGTCACCGGCGCGTCGATCATCATGCTGGCCATGCTGGCCACGCCGCGGCGATAGACGTCCGCCGGCTTCTCGCCCCGGGCCGCGCCATCGGCGATCGCGGCGTTGAGGATGGTCTCGCCGCTGACGCCCATCATCTTGAGCAGCGGCCCGACGGCCTTGCCGCCCTCGCCTTCCGACAGCTTGGCCAGGATGGCCGGATTGCTGCGGATGACCTCGTCCGCGCCGACGAACAGCACGGCGCAGCCGAACTTCTGGTCGGCCTTGGACTGGGCCGCGATCGGCGACGGCGCGACGGGTTTGGTGGCGGCCGGCGTCGTGGACGACACCAGGGCGGCGGTGAAGATCAAGTCTAGCATGGTATGGATCGCATCCCCCGGATATGCAGGCGCCAGATACAGTAGAGTGTCGCCGAGACGAGACGTTGGACTCAGGATTTGGCCGCCAACAGCATCACCCTTATCGGAGGCCCCACGGCCAGCGGCAAGTCGGCTTTCGCGCTGAACCTGGCGCGCGAGAGCGGCGGCGAGATCGTCAACGCCGATTCCATGCAGATCTACGCCGGTTTGCCGGTGCTGACGGCCGGTCCCTCGCCGGATGAACTGGCCCAGGCGCCGCACCACCTGTTCGGCGTGGCCGACGCGGCCGACGGCTGGTCGGTGGGACGCTGGCTGGCGGCGGCGACGCAGGCCCTGGCCGACATCGCCGCGCGCGGCCGGCCCGCCGTCGTGGTGGGCGGCACCGGCCTCTATTTCCGCGCCCTGACCCACGGCCTGGCCGACGTGCCGCCGGTGCCCGAGACCCAGCGCGAGATCTCGGCCCTTCTGTACGCGGCCCAGGGCGAGCCGGAGTTCCGCGACATCCTGGCCGAGCTGGATCCCGAGGCCGAGAAGCGCATCGAGATCGGCGACCGCCAGCGCCTGGTCCGCGCCCACGCCGTGGCCGTGGCCACGGGCAAGCCGCTGACCGCCTGGCAGACCGACACCAAGCCGGCCCTCGCCGAAGGGACCTGGCGCGGTGTCGTCCTCGATCCGCCCCGCGCCGAGCTCTACGACCGCTGCGACGCCCGTCTGGGCCTGATGGTGCAGAACGGCGCCCTCGACGAGGTGCGGGCCATGGAGGCGCGCGGCCTGGACCCGTCCCTCCCTGCCCTCAAGGCCGTCGGCTATCGCGAACTGGCGGCGCACCTGCGCGGCGAGACCACGCTGGACGAGGCGCTGGACGCCGCCCGCCAGGAGACGCGACGCTACGCCAAGCGTCAGATGACCTGGTTCAGGAACCAGACCCCGGATTGGGAACGAGTCGTTCCCTGGACGACGAAAGCATAGCCATGACCGAACTTTCCCGCCTCGCCGCCGCCGTCGGCGCCCGCCTGGTCGAACGCGGCGAGACCGTCGCCGTGGCCGAGTCCTCGACCGGCGGCCTGATCTCGGCCGCCCTGCTGGCCGTGCCGGGGGCGTCGAAATTCTATGTCGGCGGCGCGGTGGTCTATACGGCGCGGGCCCGCCTCACCCTGCTCGACATCCCGCAGAAGGCCATGGACGGCCTGCGCTCGGCCAGCGAACCCTACGCCGTCCTGCTGGCCCGGGTGGCCGGCAAGAACCTCAAGGCGACGTGGGGCCTGTCGGAAACCGGGGCCGCCGGACCGGACGGAAACCGTTACGGCGACGCCGCCGGCCACAGCTGCACCGCCGTGGTCGGCCCCGGCGTCGAGGTCAGTCTTACCGTCGAGACGGGCCAGGACGACCGCGAGGCCAACATGCGGCGCTTCGCCGAGCATGCTCTTGCCCTGCTGCTGAAGTCCTTGGGCTGAATCTCGCCTGGAAGAACGGCGTTGCGCCAGCGCAACGGGTCGTTTCTTGCGTCAAACCGCGCCTTGACGCTCTCCAGTGCGCATGGCATTCCCCAATCATCCATTTGGAGCAACACTCGTGCGCAACACCATGATCGTACTTATGGAGCGGCCGTTCACGGCGTGACCTCGAAGTCACGTTGATAGATCGGTCGCGCGCACAAAGGTCCTTCGGGGCCTTTTTTCTTTTCCGGCCTACCCCAAAGCCCAGCTTCCCCGCCCGCCTCCCAATCCAGGGATTCCGCCATGACCGCCCACCAGACCATCGAGAGCAAAGCTCCCGCCCAGACCATCAGCGATCGCGCCATGACCGGCGCCGAGATCGTGGTCCGCGGCCTCGTGGACCAGGGCGTCGAGGTCCTGTTCGGCTATCCGGGCGGCGCGGTCCTGCCGATCTACGACGCGCTGTTCCACGAACCGCGCCTGCAGCACATCCTGGTCCGCCATGAGCAGGGCGCGACCCACGCCGCCGAGGGCTACGCGCGCAGCTCGGGCAAGCCGGGCGTCGTCCTGGTCACCTCGGGCCCGGGCGCGACCAACGCCATCACCGGCATCATGGACGCCCTGATGGACTCGATCCCGATGGTCGTCATCACCGGCCAGGTCCCCACCCACCTGATCGGCACCGACGCCTTCCAGGAAGCCGACACGGTCGGCATGACCCGCTCGTGCACCAAGCACAACTACCTGGTCAAAGACGTCCGCGACCTGCCGCAGATCATCCACGAGGCCTTCAAGATCGCCACCACCGGCCGCCCGGGCCCGGTGCTGATCGACATCCCCAAGGACGTCCAGTTCGCCAAGGGCGAATATTACGGCCCCACGGAAGTCGCCTCGACCCACGCCTACAATCCGCGCGTCAAGGGCGACCAGACCCGCATCGCCGAGGCGGCAAAGCTGATCGCCGGCGCCCGTCGGCCGATCTTCTACACCGGCGGCGGCGTCATCAACGCCGGCCCGAAGGCCTCGGCCGCCCTGCGCGAATTCGCGGCGATGACGGGCGCGCCGGTCACCTCGACCCTGATGGGCCTGGGCGCCTTCCCGGCGGCCGATCCTGCCTGGCTGGGCATGCTGGGCATGCACGGCACGTTCGAGGCCAACAACGCCATGCACGACTGCGACGTGATGGTCTGCGTCGGCGCGCGCTTCGACGACCGGGTCACCGGGCGCCTGGACGCCTTCTCGCCGGGCAGCAAGAAGATCCACATCGACATCGACGCCTCGTCGATCAACAAGAACGTCCGCGTCGACCTTCCGATCGTCGGCGACGCGGGCAGCATCCTCGAGGACCTGATCGCCGCCTGGAAGGCCGGCGGCCACCAGCCCAACAAGGCCGCCCTCACCGAATGGTGGGCCCAGATCGACCAGTGGCGCGCCCGCCAGTGCCTGGCCTATCGCCCGTCCGACAAGGTCATCAAGCCGCAGTACGCCATCGAGCGCCTGTACGAGCTGAGCAAGGGCCGCGACACCTACATCACCACCGAGGTCGGCCAGCACCAGATGTGGGCCGCGCAGTTCTTCCGCTTCGAGGAGCCGAACCGCTGGATGACCTCGGGCGGCCTGGGCACCATGGGCTACGGCCTGCCCGCCGCCCTGGGCGTGCAGCTGGCCCACCCGGGCAGCCTGGTCGTCGACATCGCCGGCGAAGCCTCGATCCAGATGTGCATCCAGGAGCTGTCGACGGCGATCCAGTTCGACCTGCCGGTCAAGATCTTCATCCTGAACAACGAATGGATGGGCATGGTCCGCCAGTGGCAGCAGCTGCTGCACGGCGAGCGCTACAGCCACTCCTATTCCGACAGCCTGCCCGACTTCGTGAAGCTGGCCGAGGCCTACGGCGCCGTCGGCATCCGCTGCGACGACCCGGCCGAGCTGGACGGCAAGATCCTGGAGATGATCAACAGCGACAAGGTCGTGGTCTTCGACTGCCGCGTCGAGAAGCACGAGAACTGCCTGCCGATGATCCCCTCGGGCAAGGCCCACAACGAGATGATCATGGGCGACGTCGAGGACATCGGGAATGTCATCGGCGCGGCGGGCGCCGGGCTCGTCTGACACGCGGGCTCTGCTATAGCTTGCGGCGGCATTCGTGGGGGACGCCATGTCGCTGCAACTCTTTCTAGCCGTCGCGCCGGTGGCCTTCGCCGTGGTGGCCGGTCTGTTCAGCCTCTTCCAGTGGCTGCTGGCGGCGCGGGAGCGTTCGGATGAACGGGACGACGAACTGCTGGCCTGGGGAGCCAAGGTGATGGACGCCATGGCCGAACTGGAAACCCTGTGCGCCAACCCCGCCTCGCTGTGGCCGGGCGTCGAGTTCGATCGCGAGCGCCTGGCCATCGCCGCGCGCCTATCCAGCCTGGTCGACCAGGGCCGGATGTTCTTCCCCAACGTCCAGTCCAAGGGCCAGCAGCGGGGCGACAAGCCCGAGGCCTATCGCGGTTCGCGGGTGGTGATCCTGGATCAGGTGATCGTCGGCTATGATGTCGCCCACCTGATCCCCCAGGCCGGCCCGGAGCGGAAGGGGCGGCTGCAGCAGCCCCTGCGCGACGCCCGCCGCGAGTTCGTATCCCTGCTGCAGAAGGAGGTCGGCTCCAGCCGGCGCTCTTCCGCCGCCGTCCGCCAGACACGCCCCGCCATCAAGATCCGCTTGGAAGACCTGTCATGACCGACCTTCAACCCGCCTCCGCCTACGACATGGCCCCGAACGAACAGGTCGAGCAGACCGCCACCTTCGCCCTCCTGGTGGACAACGAACCGGGCGTGCTGCACCGCGTGGTCGGCCTGTTCGCCGCGCGCGGCTACAACATCGAAAGCCTCACGGTGGCCGAGACCGACCGCAAGGCCCACACCAGCCGCATCACCGTGGTGACCCGCGGCACCCGCCAGGTGCTGGACCAGATCGAGGCCCAGCTGAACAAGGTGGTCAACGTCCGCCGCGTGCACGACGTGACGCGCGACCCGAACGGCGTCGAGCGCGAACTGGCCCTGGTCAAGGTGCGCGGTTCGGGCGCCGACCGCGTCGAGGCCCTGCGCATCGCCGAGATCTTCCGCGCCAAGCCGGTGGACACCACCCTGGAGAGCTTCGTGTTCGAGATTTCGGGCGTGCCGTCGAAGATCGACAAGTTCCTGGACCTGATGCGGCCGCTGGGTCTGGTGGAACTGTCGCGCACCGGCGTGCTTTCCATCGAACGGGGTGTTGAAGGGATGTAGCCATGACGGGCGCGATGCTTTTGGCCGGCCTCCTGACGGGGCTCGCCCTCGCCGGCCAGCAGCCCGCGCCCCAGGCACCTCCGACCGCGCCGCCCGATCCCGCCGTCTGGTGGTCGCCGGAAATCCCCAAGCCGCCGCCCGAGCAGGACCCCTTCCAGGGCCGCCGCCTGCGCAAGGGCGAGCAGTTGGTCCCGATCGACAACGGGGTCGATCCCCTGCTCTACCGCCTCTGGGGCCTGCAGCCCCTGCAGAGCCAGCTGATCAAGCCCGGCGAGCTGGTGCTGGAGGTCTGGGCCCGGCCGGCCACCGGCGTGCGCCAGGCGGTGGTCCGGGTGACGGTGCGCCGCGACGGCCGCGCCTTCGTCCAGGCCCGCGCCGGCCTGGGCTGCTGTACGCCGGAGATCGGCCGCCGGGTCGACATCGACGCCGAACTGGCCACCCAGCAGATCCCGCCCCTCAAGGCCCTGGTCGGCGCGCCGATGTGGGCCCAGCCCCGCTCGGTGATCGTCGACTACGGCGGCGGGGCCGTGGAGCCGGTGTGCCTGGAGGGCGTCTCGTGGGACGTCACCCTGCTGGTCCCCGGCCAGGCCCGCCACCTGCGCCGGGCCTGCGACGACGCCGAGGTGGGCTCGATCGCCCCGGCCCTGACGGCGGCGCTGTCGGCGGCGTCGGGCCGCGACGCCCGGTTCGACGCGATGTTCGCCCGCGGCGGCGACTTCTCGCGCCAGCAACAGGCCTACGACTCGCTGATCGCCTCGGGCGGGCGGCTCAAGGCGGGAACCGGCAGCCGCGCCCAGCCGGCCGCCGTGCCCGTGGCGCCGGACGACACGCCGGACGCGCCGCCCCCGACCTCGCCCTAGCGAGCAAGACGCGGGTCCACGCCTGGAAATTGCAATTTCTGGATAACGCCGTTATCAAACTTGACCATAACTCCGGAGGGAATCCATGGCCAAGACCGTCGTCCTGAAATCCATGCTGGCCGCCGCCGGCCTCGCCGCCGCCCTGGGCGCGACCGCCGCCCAGGCCCAGGCCGTGCCGAACACGCCCCAGATCCAGTTCGTCCCCTCCGCGGAGGTCCCCTCGATCCCGCCCGGGCTGCAGACCGCCTGCATCAACGCGCCGGTCGACGGCGCGCCGACCAGCAAGACCTGCCCGGTCGTCTACTACGGCTCGACCAGGACCTGGATCTTCAGCTACGGCGACAACCGCACCTCGTTCGCCGTGGTCACCTTCGACTCCACCGGCAAGGTCCTGCGGAACGTCGAGGTCCGCGGCGCGCGCTACATCTTCGACGTGTTCAGCGACGACCAGGGCCAGAAGCTGACCCTGGTGGGCCAGTCCAAGAACTCGGTCGTGATCAACTGGTCCGACCTGCCGCACTAGGCCGAAGCGCCCACCGCGCCGACTGGGCGCGCCTCAGCCGACCTTCAGCAGGTTGAAGCGGTAGAGCAGCGCGCCCAGCACCGCCCCGATCGCCGGGGCCACGAAGAACAGCCACAGCTGCGCCAGGGCCTGGCCGCCGACGAAGACGGCCGGGCCGAAGCTGCGGGCGGGATTGACCGAGACGCCGGTCACCTGGATGCCGACGATGTGGATCACCGCCAGGGCGATGCCGATGCCCATCCCGGCGAACCCCGGGGCCGAGTCCGTGCCGGTCGAGCCCAGGATGACGATCACGAACAGGGCGGTCATCACCACCTCGAAGACGAAGGCCGCCTCGACGCCGAACCCGCCGCCGTAGCCGGGGCCCCAGCCGTTCTGGCCCAGGCCGTTGGCCGTGCTTCCGGCGATGAACAGCAGCACCGCCGCGCCGGCTGTGGCGCCGACGAACTGGGCCGCCCAGTAGAGCACCATCTGCTTGGCGCTCATCCGCCCGGCCACGAAGGCCGCCAGGCTGACCGCCGGATTGACGTGGCAGCCCGACACCGGACCGATCCCGTAGGCCATGGCCACGATCGCGAAGCCGAAAGCCAGGGCTATGCCCAGCTGCCCGACATGGTCGCCGCCCAGGACCGCCGCGCCGCAGCCGAACAGCACCAGGGCGAACGTGCCGATCAACTCGGCCACGAACTTGGACATCTGACCCTCTCCTCTCCCAGCTCGCTCCGAAGGCGAGCGGGGCGAGCTTGTCCCTCTTCGGCCGGGCCAGAAATGGGGGAAAACCTCCAGGAGGGGCGACGTCGCGCCCTAGGTGTCGAGCAGGATCTCGGGCCGGGCGCGCAGGCGGGCCACGTCGCGCAGGGGCGGCGCGCCGAACAGGCGGGCGTATTCGCGGCTGAACTGCGAGGGGCTGTCGTAGCCCACCGCGTGGCCGGCCGAGCCGGCGTCCATCCGCTGGGCCAGGATCAGCTTGCGCGCCTCCTGCAGGCGGATCTGCTTCTGGTACTGCAGCGGGCTGAGGGCGGTCACGGCCTTGAAATGACGGTGCAGGGCCGAGGGGCTCATGCGCGCCTCGGCCGCCAGTTCGTCGATGCTGAAGGGCTGGTTGAAGTGCTGTGTGATCCAGCCGATCGCCCGCTTGACCTGGCGCATGCGACCGTCGGCCCGGGCGATCTGGGCCAGGCGCGGCCCCTGGTCGCCCAGCAGCATGCGGTACAGGATCTCGCGCTCGAGCAGCGGGGCCAGGACGGCGGCGTCGCGCGGGTTCTCGGCCAGGCGGACCATCCGCATCACCGCGTCCAGCAGGGGCGGATTGACCTCGCTGACGGCCATGGCCTGGATCAGCGGCCCGGCGTCCTGGGCCAGGGCCGGTTCGCCGCCCAGCTGCAGCAGCATGTCGCCGATGACCGCCGGGTCCAGGGTCATGCGGAACGACAGGTAGGGCTCGTCCGGCGAGGCCTCGATCACCTGGCCGATCACCGGCAGGTCGACCGAGGCGACCAGGTAGTTCAGCGGGTCGTAGACCAGCACCGATCCGCCGCTCAGCACCTGCTTGCGGCCCTGGGCCACCACGCAGACCGCGGCGCCGAACACGCCGTGCTTGGGCTCGGTGGGCTGGCTGGAGCGGTGCAGCGAGGCCTTCTCGCACACGGTGTGGTCGCCGTCATGAGGCGCGTATCGTTCAATCAGCGCGGCGAGTTCGCCTTGCTCGACCATCGACATTTCCTTTTGCTGATGGACGTTGCCATACGCTCGGGGGATCACCCCGTCACGCCTGCCAAAGGTGATGTGCAGGATCGTGCAATCAAGGGGCAGCATCGGTCTATCGCGAACGGCGATCCATGAGTCATTGTGGGGACGTCCCGCATCGCCGCCGTCGCCGCCCCTTCCCGAAGCGCCCGCTTCGGGACCGAGCGACGCAGCGGCCGTCCGCCCCCGAGGATATCATGACACGCTACTCGCCCCGCCGGCCCCAGGCCGCGCCACGGTGGTTCGTCGCCGTCTGGCTGACCGCCACCGCCCTCATCACCGCCGCTTCCGCTGTGGGAGCTTCCCATTGATCGGCCGCCGCATCTCGGGCGTCTGGGCCAGCGCCAACCAGGCGGTCGCCCTGGAACTGCGCCTCGACGGCCGGTTCGAGGAACGTCATGACGGCGAGCTGGTGTTCGAAGGCCACTACGAGCTGGTCGGCGACGACGTGCGCCTGTTCGAGGACGGCGGCGGCCAGCTGACCGGTCGCCTGACCGAGGGCCGCCTGAACCTGACCCCGCCGCCTCCGGCCCAGCGCCGCCGTCACCCCCGCTACGGCCAAAAATACGGGCGGCCTTCCATCCATGCCCCCCAGCCTCTATATTGAGTCCGTCTGGGTTCGCCCGGACTATGGGGATAAACGCGCACGTAATAAGCGGACTGGACCCGGGTGCGATTCCCGGCGGCTCCACCAAAACCTCCCGAGTTATCACGGGAATGCATGGGGCCGATCAGCATCGACAGACGTGTAAAGGTGTATGCTTTCTCTCGGCGTGGCTCACCGTATCGGGCCGCTAAACTAACTGCGAACGATAACTTCGCTGAAGAGTTCGCCATCGCCGCGTAATGCGGTGCGGGTGATCTCGCCTCTTAAGTCCTAGGGGTTCAGATCCTTAGGCGGGGCCCGGAGGGAGCCTGCCAACAGAATCCCTCCACTTTCCACGACATCGCCG
>NZ_JBBEUD010000024.1:0-86692 GCF_037402475.1 Caulobacter sp. CCG-8 | reverse complement strand
TCGGTTCCATCCCCATCGCCTGCTTGGGCCGGTACCAAGAGCCCTCCCCGTGATGGTGACGGGTCTGATTGTGCGGGAGGGCTGCCCCCTGGCGCGTCGGTGACGCTGCTTTTCTGCAGGGCGTTGGGGTTGTTCAGGTTTTTCCCGTCGCTAGCGGGGATAGACGCGGCTCAATCCCCGCGCGGGGACATGCCCTCGCGGCGTGTCCCCAAGTCCAGGCGCGGCGCTAGCTGATGGGGACACGCCGCAAGGGCATGTCCCCGGCCTGCGCTCACCTCCGCCGCCGTCATCCTCGGACTTGTTCCGAGGACCCCTGCTTCAGCCGCGAAGAAGGACGATCCGTGGAGCAGCGAGATCACGGCCTCCCCCAACCGACAACCCCGCCGATAGAGGGGTCCTCGGAACAAGTCCCAGGATGACGGTTGAAAGGCGGGGCTCTTCATGTCGAAGACCGGCTGAACAGCCGCGTTTCATTCGGTGAGGGTGTAACCTCTCACCCTCCTTCTCTCTAAGAGAGAGGGGTCAGGAGGGCCGCCCTCTGTCCACTCAGGGTCGAAGGCGGTCCTTCAAACGATCCCGGCGACGCCAGAAACCGCCCTACGGCGCGACTGCGCTCTTGAACGGCTGTCTCCCTCACCCCACTACAGCACGACCGAACAGAGTGACTTGAAAGGACCGCGACATGGCTTTGCTCGACGAGCTCAAGGCTGACCAACTGGCGGCGCGCAAGGTGAGCGACCGCCTGAAGGCCGACCTGCTCACCACGCTGATCGGCGAAGCCACGCAGATCACGACCGAAGAGTTCAAGCGCGGCGTGACCGAAGTCACCGACGAGAAAGTCGTCGCAACCGTCGCGAAGTTCTTGAAGAACACGAAGCTGACGCTGGAGAACCTCGCGGCCGAACGCGCGCGGCTGGTCGAAGCCGGTGGCGATGTATCGAAGGTGGACGAGCGGACCAAGGCGGCTGAAACCGAACTGGCGATTCTATCGTCCTATGGCCCGAAGCAGATGACGGACGCGGAATTGCGCGAGGCCATCAACGACTTCCGGGTCCAGAACCCCGACGCCAACGTCGGCGCGATCATGGCCCACTTGAAGGCCAACTTCGGCGGCCAGTATGACGGCAAGGCGGCCAGCGCATTGGCCAGAGCCTAGACGGCGGACGCTCACCGTCGCCGGGAGCTGAGCGTTCCAGCTCCGCAACGCTGACGTTGGGCGCCGCCCCACCGAGCCGATCGTCGAGGTGTCAGCTAGGGGTGGATTACGAACGCTTCGCCCAATACCGTGGCCGCCTCAAGACGAACGTTGGCATAACGAAGCGAGGCAAGGCTATGGATGTTGCGGCGCAGCCCTTCTCGGAGTTGCTCGTGAACATCGACCGGGCTGACCCGCGTGCATGGGTCTACTTGCAAGCTGCGATCCCTTGGCAGCCCGACAGTGTGTCCGCAGTGATCGAGAGCGAAGAGGTGCCGCCCGAACTGGAAGACGAACCGGAAGCCGGCGTCCCAGACTTCGCCAGGCGCAATGGCCTCGTCCGGGTGCTGCCAGTCACGGTTCTCCAAGACGCGGTTCGGAACGCTCGCTCGCAAAGGGCCAACGTCTCAAGCGATGATCTATTCGCTGCCTTCGACTTCTATCGCCGTAACGACGCCTTCATCGCTCTCTAGCAACGAGGGATGCACTAGCGTCCGCTTAGGGTCGAAAGCGGAAGTTGCTGCACCGGCCCGCCTCACCTGTCGTCGCGGGTGTTGCTCTAGAGGTCGCCCAGATTCATTGGCTGGGTTTCTGGAGGTGGATTGGCCATCCGACCTTTTCGCGCCAGCAGCTCGACGACAAGCCAGACCCCAAAGCCGATTGTGCATGGCAGCAGGCCAGCGCCAGGGTTCCAGGCGCCCCCATTTGCATTGCCGAACCCCGAGATGACGATGGACAGACCCCAAGCCACGCCAAACGCGACATAAACTCGGTAGACGCTCGGTTCCATGAATTTGAATACTGCAAGGAAGAACCGCGAGAGCAGCCATCCCAAAGCAAGGGCTCCGGCGTAGGCGCCAAGTTGATATGCCATCTTCCCCCCGGAAAACTTAAGCCGAAGCAAGGCTTGTTTGTCCCACGAAACTCCACCAAGCGGAAGCCGGCTAGGCAGTCGCTGCGTTCTTGCCGCATACTACTCGTCGGGTCTGCAACGGGTCGAAAGCGGACCGGAGCCCACCTCGTCCTGGACCCCTACCAGGCCCCCAACTCCCGCAGCTGCCGCGCCAGCTCGGCCGGCATTTCGGCGGCTTCGGCCTCGGTCAAATCCGGCGGCACGTCCTCGTTCTTCAGATAGCGCCAGCCCTGGAACGGCCGCCGGGGCGTGGGGGCCACGCGGACGATGGTCGGGTCGACCGTCACCTCGCAGCGCGAGGCCTGGCCCTCGCCCACCGTGTCGATCTTCAGGATCGTCTGGCGGCACAGGATCTGGCCCTTCATCACGCGGTACAGCGAGCCGCCGTCCAGCACCTCGTCGATGCGCTTGGGCGTCATGCGGGTGTGCATGATCCATGGGCGGTCGGCCTCGGCGTGCCAGGCGACCAGTTCCTCGATGTTGTCGCAGCCGACGACGAGCTTGATGATGTGCAGGGGCATGGCGGCGTACTTAGTGCGTGACAGCCGAAAGTGTGAGCGGTTTCGGCGCCCGTCACGCGCCAAAAATCAGCCGACGGGCTCCAGCTTCGCCAGCACCACGCCTTCGCTGACCTGGCCGCCGGCCGTGGCCGACAGCTCGGCGACCACGCCGTCGAACGGCGCGGCCAGGGCGTGCTCCATCTTCATGGCCTCCAGGGTCAGCAGGGTCTGGCCCTTGACCACCGTCTGGCCGGCCTCGACCGCCACCGAGACGATCTTGCCCGGCATCGGCGACAGGATCGCCCCGTCGGACGTGGCGGCATGGGCGCCGCCGCCCTGGTAGGCGAAGTCGAACTCGCGGACGTCGCCGCCCTCGAACACGTACAGCGGATCGCCGCCGAAGGTCCCGGGCAGCACGTCCACGTCGTCCAGCGCCCGGCCGTCCTCGACCGTGATGTCCCACGACCAGTCGTCACCCATTCTTCCCGAGAGGGCGCCGCCCGCCAGGGCCACGCGCAGCGGCACGGGCTTGCCGTCCACCGCCAGCGGCAGGGTCATGGCGGCGCGCGGGGCGTTCATCCGGAAGCCCAGCAGGCGCGACGGCGCGCTGGCCCAGACGTCGGCGCGGGGCTGGTCGGCCTCCATGAAGGCCTCCAGGCGCTGGCCGATGGCCGCCAGGGTCGGGGCGTCGGAGAACTCGCGGGCGGTCAGGTCTTCCAGACGCGCCTCGATGAAGCCGGTGTCCACCGCCCCGTCGACGAAGTCCGGATCGCTGGCGCAGCGG
This sequence comes from Caulobacter sp. CCG-8, assembly GCF_037402475.1. NCBI lineage: Bacteria > Pseudomonadati > Pseudomonadota > Alphaproteobacteria > Caulobacterales > Caulobacteraceae > Caulobacter > Caulobacter sp. CCG-8. The sequence continues at coordinate 83,300 of NZ_JBBEUD010000024.1, read as the reverse complement.
GCCAGGAAGGCGGCGTTGGTCTTGACCGGCCACACCTCGACCAGGCGGCAGGCCTCGGCCAGGCGGGCGGCGGCGTCCTCGCGGTCGACGCCGTGGGCGATCAGCTTGGCGATCATCGGGTCGTAGAACGGGGTGACCTCGCCGCCCTCCTCCACCGCGCTGTCCACCCGCACGTCGCCTTCCGGCAGGCGGAAGTGGGTCAGCGGGCCGGTCGAGGGCAGGAAGCCGGTGGCCGGGTTCTCGGCGTAGAGGCGCGCCTCCATGGCCCAGCCGTCCAGCGTGATCTCGTCCTGCTCCAGCGGCAGGGGCTCGCCCGAGGCCACCAGCAGCTGCCACTCGACCAGGTCCTGGCCGGTGACCATCTCGGTGACCGGATGCTCGACCTGCAGGCGGGTGTTCATCTCCATGAACCAGATGCGGTCGGCGCGCAGGCCTTCCGAGGCGTCGGCGATGAACTCCACCGTGCCGGCCCCGACATAGCCCACGGCCTGGGCCGCCTTGACCGCCGCCCCGCAGACGGCGGCGCGGGTGGCCTCGTCCATGCCCGGGGCCGGAGCCTCCTCGATGACCTTCTGGTGGCGGCGCTGCAGCGAGCAGTCGCGCTCGAACAGGTGGACGACGTTGCCGTGGGTGTCGCCGAACACCTGCACCTCGATGTGGCGCGGGCGGGTGACGTACTTTTCCAGCAGCACCCGGTCGTCGCCGAAGCTGGCGCTGGCCTCGCGCTGGCACGAGGCCAGCAGGGCGGCGAAGTCCGGAGGGTTGTCGACCTTGCGCATGCCCTTGCCGCCGCCGCCGGCCACGGCCTTGATCAGCACAGGGAAGCCGATCTTGCCGGCTTCCGAGGCCAGGCGTTCGACCGACTGGTCCTCGCCCAGATAGCCGGGCGTGGTGGGCACGCCAGCTTGGATCATGAGCTTCTTGGCCGCGTCCTTCAGGCCCATGGCGCGGATGGCCGAGGGCGGCGGGCCGATCCAGACCAGGCCGGCGTCGATCACCGCCTGGGCGAAGTCGGCGTTCTCGGACAGGAAGCCGTAGCCCGGATGGATGGCTTCGGCGCCGGTCTGGCGGGCGGCGGCCAGGATCTTCTCGGGGACCAGGTAGCTCTCGCGCGCCGGGGCCGGTCCGATCAGGATGGCGACATCGGCCTCCATCACGAACGGGGCCTCGGCGTCCGCCTCGGAATAGACCGCGATCGTCCGCACGCCCAGCTCGCGGGCGGTGCGGATGATGCGACGGGCGATTTCGCCGCGATTGGCGATGAGGACGGAAGAGAGCAAGGCGATTTTCCTAGATCTGGGCCAGGGTGAAGACCATCAGGAACCCCAGCAGCAGAACGAACGAGAAGACGGTGGACCACCAGACGATCAGGGTCTTGAGGATCGCGCCGAGGATGCTGGAGCCGTAGCCGCCGCGCAGGGTCTGGAACAGGTTGATCGGCGTCCAGACCATTAGCAGCACGAACCACCAGCCCCGCACCGGGTCGGGCAGGACCAGCCCCAGCGCATTGGTCAGGAACGCGAACGACAGCAGGTTGGTGGCGGTCAGCAGGTGATCGTAGATGAAGTACTGGCGCTTGTTCAGATAGACGAGCGCCAGGCTCAGGCCCAACATCGGCAGCAGCAGCACCGCCAGGCGGTGGCCCCAGCCGAACATCACGACCATGTAGTACTCGGGGTTCTCCAGCGCCTTGGCCAGGCCTGCCTTGGGCCAACGCGCCTTGCCGTGATCGGCTTCGGCGGCGGGCGCGCCGTGCGCGGCGTCTCCGCCGGCCGACGAGGACAGGTTCGGCGTCCTGATGTGGACGCCGCCGATCGTCGCGGTCTCGGTCGAGTTCTCGGCGATCGCATTGGCCTGGGCCTCGACCTTGTCGGCGTCGAAGATGTCGGGGACTTGGGCCGAGCGGACCTTCTCGGCCGCCGACTTGCGCAGGTTCTCCTCGGCCGCGAGGGCTTCCTGCCCCGCCAGCGGGTTGTTCTGCAGGTGGTCGGCCTCGGCGATGTCCTTGGCGTAGTGGGCCTGGGCGTCGGCGACCTCCTTCTGGTGGTCGGCCTGAGCCTTGGCGACGTCGTCCTGATAGGTCTTCAGGACCTTGGCGCGGTCCTGGTCGGCGTCCTTGAGGTCCTCGTCACGGGTCTTAGCCGCGTCGGCCAGGACCTCGTCGCGGTCGGCGTTCGCCCCCTTGAGGCGCTCGTCGCGGTCCTTGACGGCTTCGGTCCGCATGCGGGCGGCCTCGGCGGCGCGCCCCTGCGGCGTGGCCAGGAGCTCGGCGCGCTTGTGCCGTTCTTCCTCGGCGTGGTGCTGGGCCGAATGGATCGCGTGCTCGGCGGCAAAGATGAACAGCAGCAGGGCCACCAGGAAGGTGCGGAACGGCGGCACGTGCCGCACGATGCGCCCTTCCATGTAGTCCTTGGCCAGCACGCCGGGCCGGAAGAACAGCAGCGGCAGGGTGTTGGCCAGGCGACCATCGAGGTGGAACATCCCCTCGATCGCTTCCCAGATCAGGTGCCAGATCGAGCGGTGGTGGGTGTCGGCGTTCTGGCCGCACGAATAGCAGTACCAGCCCTCCAGCGGCGTCTCGCAATTCTTGCAAGGCTCGCCTTGATGGGTGAACGGCTTCTTCCTCGGCCGGAAGAAGCTCCCCGCCGAGTCCGCCGCCGCTGTCTCGAGATCCGCCGCCGTCATGTAATCCCCTGCTCGACTCTAGATGGTCCAGCTGGGCTTACGACGTTCGAGGAACGCGCGCACGCCTTCTTGGCCTTCATCCGACACGCGGCGGCGGGCGATGCGTTTTGCCGTCTCGTCGAGCAGGCCGCGGTCGATCTTTTGACCCGCGAAGTCGTTGACCAGCGCCTTGGCGTCGCCGATCGCGCCGGGGGCGCAGACGGCCACCTCCTCGATCAGGGCGTCCTGGGCGGCGACCAGCCCGGCCGCGTCGTCGAACACCTCGTCCACCAGGCCGTAGCTCCAGGCCTGGTCGGCGTCGAACACCCGGCCGGTGGCGAACAGCAGCTTGGCGGTGCGCGGCCCCAGGGCGGCGATCACATAGGGGCTGATGGTGGCCGGGGTCAGGCCCAGCTTGACCTCCGAGAAGGCGAAGCGGGCGTCGGCCGTGGCCAGGGCGTGGTCGCAGGCGGCCACCAGCCCCGCCCCGCCGCCGAAGGCCGGTCCCTCGACCAGGGCCACGGTCAGGGCCGGGATGTCGTGCAGGGCCTTCAGCATCTGGGCCAGGCCCAGGGCGTCCTCGCGGTTGTCGTCCTCGCTCCAGTCGGCGGCGGCCTTCATCCACTCCAGGTCGGCCCCGGCGCTGAACGCCCCGCCCACCCCGCGCAGGAAGACGATCCGCACGCCCTCGGCCCCGTGCAAGGTCTGGAAGGCCTCGTTCAGGGCGGCGATGGTCGCCGCGTCGAAGGCGTTCTTCCTGGCCGGACGGTTGATCCACACGGTGACGGCGCCGCTCGGCGTGGACTCCAGGTGGACCAGCGGCGTCATGGCGTCGGTGTTCAGGACCTCGACGATGGGGTCGGCGATCGGATTGGTCATTGTCGTTTCCTCCCTGCCCTGTCCGCCTACATCCGGAAGACGCCGAAGGTCGTCTCGGGGATCGGGGCGTTCAGGCTGGCGCTGATCGCCAGGCCCAGCACGTCGCGGGTCTGGGCCGGGTCGATGATCCCGTCGTCCCAGAGGCGCGCGGTGGCGTGGTAGGGGTCGCCCTCGGCCTCGTAGCGGGCGCGGATCGGGGCCTTGAAGGCTTCCTCGTCCTCGACCGCCCAGGTCTCGCCCTTGGCCTCCATGCCGTCGCGCTTGATGGTCGACAGCACGCTGGCCGCCTGCTCCCCGCCCATCACGCTGATGCGGCTGTTGGGCCAGGTGAAGAGGAAGCGGGGTGAGTAGGCGCGGCCGCACATGCCGTAGTTGCCGGCCCCGAAGCTGCCGCCGATCAGCACGGTGAACTTGGGCACCTCGGCGCTGGCGACCGCCGTGACCAGCTTGGCGCCGTCCTTGGCGATGCCGCCGGCCTCGTACTTGCCGCCCACCATGAAGCCCGAGATGTTCTGCAGGAACACCAGCGGGATCTTGCGCTTGCAGGCCAGCTCGATGAAGTGCGCGCCCTTCACGGCGCTCTCGGAAAACAGCACGCCGTTGTTGGCCAGGATCGCCACCGGCTGGCCCCAGATGCGGGCGAAGCCGCAGACCAGGGTCGTGCCGTACAGCGCCTTGAACTCGTCGAACTCGCTGCCGTCGACGACGCGGGCGATCACCTCGCGCACGTCGTAGGGCGCGCGCACGTCGGTCGGCACGATGCCGTACAGCTCGGCCGGATCGTGGACCGGCGGCCGGGCGTCGCGGATCTCGGTCTCGACCCGCTTGGTGGTGTTCAGATTGGCGACGATCGAGCGGACGATCTCCAGCGCGTGCTCGTCGTCGTTGGCCACGTGGTCGACCACGCCGGACCGGCGCCCGTGGGTGTCGGCCCCGCCCAGTTCCTCGGCGCTGATCACCTCGCCCGTGGCGGCCTTCACCAGCGGCGGGCCGGCCAGGAAGATCGTGCCCTGGTCGCGGACGATCACCGTCTCGTCGCTCATGGCCGGCACATAGGCCCCGCCGGCCGTGCACGAGCCCATGACGCAGGCGATCTGGGCGATGCCCTGGGCGCTCATCCGGGCCTGGTTGAAGAAGATGCGGCCGAAGTGGTCGCGGTCGGGGAAGACCTCGGCCTGGTGCGGCAGGTTCGCTCCGCCGCTATCGACCAGATAGACGCACGGCAGGCGGTTCTGCTGGGCGATCTCCTGGGCGCGCAGGTGCTTCTTCACCGTCATCGGGAAATAGGCGCCGCCCTTCACCGTGGCGTCGTTGGCGACGATCATCACCTCGCGGCCCGACACCCGGCCGATGCCGGTGATCACGCCCGCGCCGGGCGCCTCGCCGTTGTAGAGGTCGCAGGCCGCCAGCTGGCCGATCTCCAGGAACGGCGAACCGGGGTCCAGCAGGCGCTCGACGCGTTGACGCGGCAAGAGCTTGCCGCGCGCCGCATGACGTGTGCGCGCGCTCTCCGGACCGCCCAGGGCCGCCTGCGCGACCCTTTCGCGCAGCGCCTCCACCAGACCGCGGTTGTGCGCGGCGTTTTTGGCGAAGGTCTCGCCGTTCTTGTCGATACCCGTGTTCATCTTCGGCATTATCGAGGCATAGCCTTTTCCGTTTCCCACCGAAAGCCGCAGTTTTTGACCTTCGATGGTCAAGGTCCGCGGTTCAAGTTAGCGTCGGGTCGTGGTCACCCTGCCCGACTTCATGGCCGATACGGCCCTGGCCCGCCTGTTCGCGCAAGAGCACCGCGAAGGCGACGCCGCCTGGTTCTCCTTGCCGGGCGGCGCGACACTGTACGCGCCCGGCGAGGCGGCGGACTATCTCTACTTCCTGCGCACCGGCCGGCTGGGCGCGTTTCGGCGCGAGGAAGGCCAGGAGCCGCAGTTCCTGGGCGTGATCCGCCCCGGCGAGCCGGCGGGCGAGATGGCGATGATCGCCGGCGCGCCCCACTCGGCCAACCTAGTGGCCCTGCGCGATTCGGAAATCCTGGCCCTGCCCCGCGCCGCCTTCTTCGAGGCCGTCGAACGCGATCCCGACGTGATGATCGAGCTGTCGCGGCTGATGATCCGGCGGGCCCGCAACGCCGGCGCCCACGCCTCGATCGGCGACCCGTCGGTCTACGGCTTCATCGCGGTCGAGCCCGGCAAGGCGATCCGGCCGGTCGTGGAGCGGATCGCCCACGCCATTTCGGGCCTGGGCTATTCGGTCACCGTCGAGGGCGCCGAATCCCTGCTGGCCCCGACCGAGTGGTTCAGCGGCGTCGAGCGCCGGCACGACTTCGTCCTCTACGTCGCCGAGGCCGAGGAGACCGCCTGGAAGCACGTGGTCGGCCGCCAGGTGGACCGGCTGTTCCGCGTCGGCCTGGGCGACCGCAAGCCGCCGGCGGTGATCCCGTCCTACGCCTCGGGCCCCCTGCAGGACCAGCGGCTGGTCGACCTGATCCTGCTGCAGCCGGCCAACGTCACCCACCCCAAGGGCTCGGGCGAATGGCTGAACGCCACCCAGGCCGCCCGCCTGTTCCATCTGCGCGAGAACGGCATGGCCGACGTCGAGCGGATGGCGCGGGTGCTGACCGGCCAGTCGGTGGGCCTGGTGCTGTCGGGCGGCGGGGCGCGGGCCTACGCCCATGTCGGCGCCATCCAGGCCCTGCGCGAGCGCGGCGTGCCGATCGACTTCGTCGGCGGTGCCTCGATGGGCGCGGTCGTGGCGGCCGGCCTGGCCATGGGCTGGGACGACGGCGAGATGGAGACCCGCATCCGCAAGGCCTTCGTCGAGACCAGCCCCCTGGACGACATCGCCTTCCCCCTGGTGGCCATGACCCAGGGCCTGAAGGTCAAGGCGCGGCTGGACGAGCATTTCGACGACATCGAGATCGCCGACCTGTGGCTGCCGTTCTTCTGCGTGTCGTCGAACCTGACCTCGGGCGCCTATCACCTGCACCGCCAGGGCGTGCTGAAGGACGCCCTGCGGGCCTCGATCTCGCTACCGGGCGTGCTGCCGCCGGTGGCCGACGGCCATTCGGTGCTGGTCGACGGAGCGGTGATGAAGAACTTCCCCGCCGACGTCATGCGCGCCTTCCAGCTGGGGCCGATCGTCGGGGTGGACGTCACGCGCGGCCGCAGCATCACCGCCGAGGACGTGCATCGTCCCGCCTCGCTGTGGCGCTGGTTCTGGTCGGGCGAGTGGCGCAAGGGGCCGCCGATCGTGGCCCTGCTGATGCGGGCGGCCACGGTGTCGACCGGCCGCGACCTGGCGGCCAGCCGCGAGGCCACCGACGTCCTGATCACGCCCAAGCTCAACGAGATCGACATCCGCGACTGGAAGGCCTTCGCGCCCGCCGTCGCCGCCGGGCGCGCCGCCGCCGCCCTGGCCATCGACAACCTGGGCAAGCCGGTGACCGAGCTGCGCCGCCGGCCGAGCCTGAGTGAGCTCTCCGAGGCCCAAGGGCGGCGTTAGTTTCTGCTTTCGACCTGTAGCTGACGTTGAAGGACGCCCACCGAACCCCTCTCTCTTTGAGAGAGGGAGGGGCCCATGGCGAAGCCATGGGAGGGTGAGTGGTTACACTCTCTCCGAATGAGGTGCGGTTGTTCAGCAGGAGTTCGATTGTTCGCCAGATTCACGACGGGTAAGCATGGCGTGCTTCTTCCGACGCCTCGAAAGCGAGTTTGAACGTCGTGGGGTTTGCCGGCCGGCGGTGAAACCACTCACCCTCCCACCGCTTCGCGGCGGGCCCCTCCCTCTCTCAAAGAGAGAGGGGTTCCGAGGGCCGCCTTCACCCGTTGCTGATCTTCAAGATTACCGATCATCCCCGCGAAAGCGGGGATCCAAAGGCGCCGGGATCATCCGGCGCCTTTGGCGTTCAGGCTCGGCTTGGATCCCCGCTTTCGCGGGGATGATCGGTATTGGTGTTGAGCTGCAATGACCGACAACCACCCCAAGGGCGAAGTTCGATGGGTCCGCTTTTTGCGCTGGCAGGTCTAGCCAACGCGCCAAGCGCCAATGTTAAGTTCACTCCACACAAGGTGGAGTTCACGATGCGGAAGCTTCTCACTGCGACAATGTTTTGGGCCGTTGCGGCCTCCGGCCAAGCCCATCCTCAGCCTCAGGCGGATGCATCGGCGCCGTCCGCCACGGACGCGCCGCCGCAATTCTATCCAGACAAGGCGCAACGCTTTGAGGTCAACGGCAAGGTCGTTCTCGACTGCGCCATAACGTCGGAGCGAAAGCTGGAGGAGTGCACCGTCGTCTCTGAAACCCCGGTCGATTACGGCTTCGGCGATGCGGCGCTCAGAATGTCCAAAATCCTGCGGATGGATCCCAACGGCCCACTCGTGATCAAGGGCCGCGCGACGATCCCGATCAGCTTCAAAGTCCCTCGTTAAGGCAACGACCGACAGCGTCATCCCCAAAATTGATCGGGACAGACCGCCCTATTGGGCGGACGTCTGTCTTTTGGCGAGGGCCATTCGCCCCCTCACCAGCGCCGCGCGACCACGAACAGGCGGGTGAACGGGAACAGGGTCACGCCGTCCTCGCGGCGCGGATAGTCGACCGCCAGCCGTTCGCGCCAGGCCGCCAGGAACGCCGCGCGCTCGGCCGGGTCGCCCAGGGCCTCCAGATACGGCCGCAGGCTGGTCCCCGAGGTCCAGTCGACGATCGGGTCGTCACCGCCCAGGGCGTGGACATAGGTGGTCACCCAGACGTCGAGGTCCTGGCTCAGGGGCGACAGCCAGTCGTGATAGGGCCGCGGATCGACGCCCGAGCGCACGCGTTCGATGTCGGCCAGGCGCGACGCCCACGGCCCGTCCAGCGCCGTCTCGCGCAGGCTGCGCCGCCAGCCGTCGTCGGCCACCACGGGGATCTGGCAGGCGAAGACGCCGCCGGGCGCCAGCAGGCCCATCAGGCGGGGGAACAGGGTCTCGTGCCCGTCCACCCACTGCAGGGCGGCGTTGGTGAAGATCAGGTCGGGCGGGACCTCGGGCGCGAAGGTCGCGATGTCGCCCAGCACCCAGTCGATGTCGGCCCGCATCGCCCTGCCCCGGGCCAGCATCTCGGGGCTGGAGTCCAGGCCGTGCACCTGGGCCTGGGGGTGACGGGTCTTCAGCAGTGCCGCGTGCTCGCCGGTCCCGCAGCCCAGGTCCCAGACCTCGCGCGGGTCCAGGTCGCGCGGGATCTGCAGCATCAGGTCCAGGGCCGGCCGGTCGCGATAGGCCTTGTAGCGCTGGTAGACGTCGGGATCCCAGACCGGCATCCGGCCCTCCGTGCAAGAACTGCGACAATCGGTCCGCTCATTTGCACCGATCCGTCGACTTTGTCGCATGGGAGCAGAGGCCGCCCTTCACTATCTTTTGGTTAAGGCGCTGATCAACCGCGCCGCAGGATGGAAACCGAAGTGAACCGCTCCGCCGTCGCCACCGCCGTCGCCGTCGCCGCCAAGTCCCCGGCCGTGAATGTGCATCGCCTGGGCATGCTGGGCCTCAACCTCGGTCTTTGGACCCTCATCGTCCTGGTCGTGCGCGCCCTCTAGCCCGACCGGGATGATGCGGCCCCGGGTCGCGCATATCCCCCCTTTGCGCGACCCGGGAGTGCCCTCCCCCACGCCACGCCTCTTCCGCCTTCCGATCAAGCATTCGGCGCCCGCGACGTCCCGTCGCGACTTTGCCCCTTTGCACAACGGCCGATCGGCGCCCATATTCCTCTTGTGTTGTTCAACAACTGAAAGGAGGTGACCAGTGTCTCATTGTCTCCAACCGAGGTCGCGAGTGACCTGGAGCCTTAAGAACGAGGTTTCCAACTGAAGGCGTTGAACGCCTAAGGTTCAAAGTCACGCCGCGACGCGGCTACGACGATGGAGGGCCGCCCCGAGCAATCGGGGCGGCCCTTGCATTATGAACCACCTAGGTCCTCCCCCTGTGGGGGAGGTGTCGGTGAAGCCGACGGAGGGGGGAGTGATCGGATCGCTCCGCCTCCCAGACCGACTATCCTAAACTCCCCCCACCGATCGCTGCGCGATCGCCTCCCCCACAGGGGGAGGGCCTGCGTGGGCTGTCTTTACGCCCCCACCAGCTCCCGCCCGATCAGGAACCGCCGGATTTCGTTCGTCCCCGCGCCGATGTCGTAGAGCTTGGCGTCGCGCATGAAGCGCTCGACCGGCCATTCCTTGGTGTAGCCCGCGCCGCCCAGGGCCTGGATGGCCTCCAGCGACACCTTCACCGCGTTCTCCGAGGCCATCAGGATCGCGCCCGCCGCGTCGAACCGCGTGGTCTTGCCCGCGTCGCAGGCCCGCGCCACGGCGTAGACATAGGCCCGGGCCGAGTTCAGGGCCACGTACATGTCGGCGATCTTGCCCTGCATCAGCTGGAACGAGCCGATGGCCTGGCCGAACTGCTTGCGCTCGCGGACATAGGGCAGCACCACGTCCAGGCAGGCCTGCATGATGCCCAGCGGCCCGGCCGACAGCACGGCGCGCTCGTAGTCCAGGCCGCTCATCAGCACCCCGACGCCGCCGCCCACCGGGCCCAGCACGTTCTCCTCGGGCACTTCGCAGTCCTCGAACACCAGCTCGGCGGTGTCCGACCCGCGCATGCCCATCTTGTCCAGCTTCTTGCTGACGCTGAAGCCCTTCATGCCCTTCTCGATCAGGAAGGCGGTGATGCGGCGCTCGTCCGTCTTGGCGTAGACCACCAGCGTGTCGGCGTGCGGGGCGTTGGTGATCCAGAACTTGGCGCCGTTCAGCACGTAGCGGTCGCCGACAGCTTCAGCCTTCAGCTTCATCGACACCACGTCCGAGCCCGAACCGGCCTCGCTCATGGCCAGCGAGCCGACGTGCTCGCCGCTGATCAGCTTGGGCAGGTAGCGCTGCTTCTGCTCGGGGTTCGCCCAGCGGCGGATCTGGTTGACGCAGAGGTTGGAGTGGGCGCCGTAGCTGAGGCCCACCGAGGCCGAGGCGCGGCTCACCTCCTCCATGGCGATCACGTGCTCGAGATAGCCCAGGCCCAGCCCGCCGAACTCCTCCTCGACCGTGATGCCGTGCAGGCCCAGGTCGCCCATCGGGACCCACAGCTCGCGGGGGAATTCGTTGGTCTCGTCGATCCGGGCGGCGATCGGCGCGATGCGGTCGGCCGCGAAGCGGGCGGTGGTGTCACGGATCGCGTCGGCCGTCTCGCCCAGCGCGAAGTCCATCGAGGGTGCGGTTTGGTTCGTCATGCGCGACTCCATAGCACAAACGCCCGCGGATCAAGCAGACCCGCGGGCGTTCATGCTCTCGATCTCGGTGGATCGAGGTCTACTCTTCGTCCTGGATGTCCGGATCGCCCAGCCGGCGCATCAGCAGATAGGCCGAGGTGGCGAAGCAGATCATGCCGATCACGCTGGCGCCCCAGCCGAACATGCGGATCGGCGACAGGCCCTCGTTGGCGCCCACGCTGAGGTTCCACAGGATGCCGCCGCCGAACAGGGCCAGGCCCAGCAGGCCCAGGCTGACCAGCAGGCTGATCCCGCCGAAGGCGTGGGGCTGGACCGGGGCCAGCGCCACGTCCTGGGCCGCCAGGTCGACCGCGCCGCTGGTCGAGAAGCCGCCCAGATTGAATAGCGAGGCCTCGGCCGGGGCCCGGGCGGCCTCGAACAGCTCGGGCTCGGGTTCCACGGCGGGCTCGGCGACCGGCGGTGCGGCCGGCGGCGCGAACGCCGACTCGGCGACCGGCTCGTCCGGCGTCAGCTGGAACGGCGCGATGATCGGGCCCGGCGGTTCGGGATTGGCGTAGATGAACGGCGACGGCGCGGCGGCGGCGGTCGCGGCCAGGACCGGCGGCTCCGGCAGGACCAGGTCCTGCTGCGGCGGCGTCAGCCGGACCGGCGCGGCGGCGGTCTCATCGGGCAGGATCGCCTCGAGGCGCGCGCTGACGGCGGCGGAGGCCACTTCGCTGGCGCTGGGTCCGTTCCCGGTCAGGGCCGGGTTCGCCCCGCCGTCCGTCCGCAGGGCCACGGCCTTGTCGCCGTTCAGCGAGGTGGTGATGGCGGCCGGCGGCTGGCTGGGCACCAGCTTGCCGGCGTCGTAGTCGATCTTGGGCCGCAGCACCGAGCTGGGCGCGGCCACCCAGCCGCCGTCGGTCGGCGTCAGGAACAGGGTCTTCTCGGCCGAACGGCGGCGCACCAGGGCGTCGACGACGATCCGCTCGCCCTCGAAGTCGGCCTTGCGCCACATCTCCATCTCGCAGGCGGCCAGCAGCGGCGCGCCCTCGTTGAGGCGGCGCAGCACCGCCGAACGGATGAAGTTCTCGGTCCCGATGTTGAAGGCGAAGCAGACCAGGGCGTCGAACTGGTTCTGGTTCAGCGGCGCGTAGACGTTCTCGTTGACCGCATGGGCCACAGTGATCAGGTCGTAGAGCAGCAGAGCTTCAGCGTCCTGTTCCGAGACAGACGCCCCGGCCCGCGCGGTCAGGGTATGGCCGTAGCCCAGCGTCCAGCGCCCGTCGGGCAGCTGAGCGGCTTTCATCCGGTACCCTTCGAACCTCTTGATGAGATCGACGGCGGCGCGGGAGACCTGATAGCGCGGTTTCATCGCCTAGAATGACCCAGTTTGAGACAGACGCGGATGCGTTCAGGGTGCACCGCGCAAGATGGGCGCCGTTCTGGCGTTCCGCAGGGGCTTTCGGCCCCTCTTTCATGAAATGAACGCCGCCCGTGGCGGATTCGCGCCGCGCCGTCCAGACGGACGGCGTTTTCGACCGATTTAGTGCAACAGCAGGGCCGCGATCAGCAGGACCGCGAAGAAGCCCGTGAAGTCGGTCAGGAAGGTCACGAAGATCGACGAGGACACCGCCGGGTCGCGTCCCATCTTCGCCAGGGCCAGCGGCGCCAGGATGCCGCCCACCGCCGCGGTGAAGATGTTGGTGATCAGGGCCAGGCCCACGATGATCGCCAGCTTGCCGTGGTGGTCGGCCGGACCGAAGAACAGATAGGTCGCCCCGCCCATGACCAGGGCCAGGGTGCAGCCGTTGACGATGCCCACCGACAGCTCGCGCAGGATGATCCGGCGGGCGTTGGCCGTGGTCAGCTCCTTGCTGGCCAGGGCGCGCACGGCCACGGCCAGGGTCTGGGTGCCGGCGTTGCCGCCCAGGGACGAGACGATCGGCATCAGGATGGCCAGGGCCACCAGCTGGGCGATCTCGCCCTGGAACACGGCCACGCCGCTGACGGCGATGGTGGCGGTCACCAGGTTGAGCAGCAGCCACGGCAGGCGCGACTTGACGATCTCCACGACATTGGCGTCGCGGCCGGCGTCGCTCACCCCGGCCAGGGCCAGGATGTCCTCTTCCGCCTCTTCGCGGATGACGCCGACGATGTCGTCGACGGTGATCTGGCCCACCAGCCGACCGCCCGCCTCGACGACCGGCGCGCTGATCAGGTGGTACTTGTCGAAGATGTAGGCGACCTCTTCCTGGTCCATGTCGACGGTGATCTCGGTCACCGGCTCCATGATCTCGGCCAGGGGCGTCTCGCGCTTGTGGGTCAGCAGCTGGCTGACCGGCAGGGCGCCGACGGGCGTATAGGCCGGGTCGACCACATAGACGTCGAAGAACAGCTCCGGCAGGTTGTCGCCGTTCTCGCGCACGTGGTCGATGGTCTGGCCCACGGTCCAGAACTGCGGCGCGGCCAGGAACTCGCGCTGCATCAGGCGGCCGGCCGTCTCGTCCTCGTAGGACAGGGTGGTCTCGATCGCCGCGCGGTCGCCCTCGTCCATGGCGGCCAGGACCTGGGCGCGCTTGCCCTCGTCCAGGTCGTCGATGACGTCGGCGGCGTCGTCGGAGTCCAGTTCCTCCAGCGCCTTGGCCAGGGTGTGCGAGGGCGTCGCCTCCAGCACTTCCTCGCGCAGGTTGTCGTCCAGCTCGGCGATGATCTCGCCCAGCCATTCGGGGTCCAGGACCGGGATCACCTCTTCCCGGTAGCCGGCCGACAGGAAGCCCATCAGGTCGGCGACGTCGGCCGGCTCCAGCGCGTGGACCAGCTCGCGCAGACGCGCCGTGTCGCCGCGGTCGGCCGCGTCGATCACCATCTCGACGTATTCGGGATTGAGCGCGTAGTCGTCGCCGAGCGCGAGGTCTTCGAGATCCTCGGGCAGCTGGGGTTCGGGGATGACCAGGTTGTGGCGCGGATCGTCTGTCAGGTCGGTTGTTTCCCGGGACATTGGGACCTCCTGAACTCGTAAGACGTGCGTCCTGCGCGTGACCTGAATGCTGCGAAGGGCCAAGCCCTTCCCCGGAAATGGTTAGAGCGCCCCCGGCGAGTCGGAAACCGAATTCGCCGGAAGCGCTCTATCCGTTGTCACCTTGGTGCGGTCGAGAAGACTCGAACTTCCACGGGTTGCCCCACAGCGACCTCAACGCTGCGCGTCTACCAATTCCGCCACGACCGCTCGTGGTGAGGCGCGGCAGGTAGCAAACCGCAACGGGTTTGGAAAGAGCGGAGTTGCGAGTTCGGGGCCGGCGCGACAAAGCGGCCGATTTCAACGGGGTCTGGGCCTGGCTCGGCGCACCAATTCCGGCGGCGCGTCGCCGATCTTCAACATCAGGCCATCGCGTACGAACCGTCCGGACACGGGAATGGAATCGGCGCCGGGCGATCCGCCCTCGCTCACCCAGCGCGACACGTAGGTGAAGGTGAGGCGATCGCCGTCGATCTTCGCGGGAAAGACCTCCGAACCGTTGCACCAACCTTCGCAGAGCTCGAAATCGACCGTCGGCGAGAGACCGTCATAGACCCGAATGCGCACCCCGCCCTGGTCTCCGGTGACGGTGGAGATCCGGACGGAATCGTAGAGACCGCCATGGCCCGCGCGATCGGCCGCGCTCGAGGCGCCGGCGGTCATGGCGCCCAGCAGCGCCAAGGCGCAAAGCATGTGTCTCATCGCCGTCTCCGAGCGTCGTAGACGATCTTGGCCCGCGCTCAAGCGTCAGCGCAATCCCTGGTCAGGAGCCGCCGGCCATGTAGTCGTAGACGTCGGCGGCGCGGGTCACCTGGATGGCGATGCGGTCGTCGCTGATCTGGATCTCGCCCCGGGCGATGGGGTGGTTGTTGGCCAGGATCCAGACCTCGTCGTTGGTCTTGGCGTCCAGCGGGATCACCGCGCCGCGGCCCATGCGCAGCAGCTGCTGCATCGGCAGGATCGACCGTCCCAGAAGAACGGAGATCTCGACATTGACGGCGTTGACCTGGCTCACGAAGTAAGTCCCTGGATTTCACACGCGATCACGTTCGATCGCGCGCCACCCGATGCAAGACTAAGGCCGTATGCTTGATCGCCCGTTAAACCTTGAAAATTCGACACTTCCGTCTTTGGGAGCGCCCGACGGCGCGCCCGTGGGGTGGGCGGTTTCGACCGGGTACGTGCCCTACCCGGCAGCCGTTGCCGCCATGGAGGCCCGCGCGGCCGCCATCGCCGACGGGACGGCGGGCGAGCTGGTCTGGCTGCTGGAGCATCCGCCGCTCTACACGGCCGGCGTCTCGTCCAAGCCCGCCGACCTGATCGCGCCCGACCGGTTCCCGGTGTTCGAGAGCGGCCGCGGCGGCCAGTTCACCTATCACGGCCCCGGCCAGCGGGTGGCCTATGTGATGCTGGACCTGACCAGGCGCGGACGCGACGTGCGCGCCTTCGTCGCGGCGCTGGAGGCCTGGATCATCGACGCCCTCGCCGCCTTCAACGTGGTCGGCGAGATGCGCGAGGGCCGGGTCGGGGTCTGGGTCGAGCGCAAGGGCCCGGGCTGGTCGCGCGAGGACAAGATCGCCGCCATCGGCGTCAAGCTGCGGCGCTGGGTCAGCTTCCACGGCATCAGCCTGAACGTGGAGCCGGACCTGGAGCACTTCTCCGGGATCGTGCCGTGCGGCCAGACCGAGCACGGCGTCACCAGCCTGGTCGACCTGGGCCTGCCGGTGACGATGGACGAGGCGGACGAGGCGCTGCGGGCGGCGTTCCAGCGGGTGTTCGGGCCGATCGAGACCGCCGAGGCGCCGGTCTAGACCTTAATCCGCTCATCCCGGCGAATGCCGGGATGAGCGGGACATCAAATAGTCTAGACCGTCGCGGCCGGCTTCAGCGGGTTGGGTCCGTAGCGATTGGCGCCCTGCTCGCCCGGCATCACGCCCAGTTCGACGATCGCCCAGACGATGATCCCGGCGAACAGGAAGTCGAGGAAGTGCTTGGGCGTCGGCCAGACGGCGACCAGCGACATCAGCACCAGCGCCGCCCACCAGCCCGACCGCCCCCGGTCGTGCAACCGCTTGGACAGCACGCAGGCCCCGCAGAACACCAGGGTCGGATAGACCAGCCAGCCGGTCAGCCAATGCAAGGCGTCGGGCAGGCTGGCGTCGTAGAGGATGGCGACGCCCAGCAGCACCCCGGCCGCCATCAGGAACGGTCCGCGCGCGGTCCGGCCCGTGGCCGACAGGAACAGGTCCCACCCTTCCGCGCGTTCGTTCATCCCGTCCGGCCCCAGCGACTCCGATACCCGAACCTAGGCCGCGCCGCGTTTCAGCGGAAGGCCTCTGCTAGGAGAAGACCTCGGCCACCGTCTCGGTGGGCTCCACGCCCTTGGGCGACGGCCCGTAGGCGTTCTTGCCATGGGTGCCGTCCATGAAGCCGAACTCGACCAGGTACCACAGCCCGACCATGCCGGTTCCGATGTCGACGAACACCTTCCACATGGCGAACTCGGGGTCGGAGAGGAAGCTCAGCCCCATCGAGACCAGGGACGGAACCCAGTAGTTCGCCGCCATCCAGCCGGTCTTGTCGCGGTCGTGGATCCGCTTCACCAGGATGGCGATCGACGGCCACAGGAAGACCAGGGTCGCGGCCTGGAAGCGCGGATCCTCGGGCTGGATCTTCAAGGCGATGATCAGCGGAAAGACGATCACCCCGATCGCCACGCCCAGCGCCAGGTTGCACAGCCAGTAGTCGCGCCGGCGCAGGCGGCCCTTGAAGCTGAAGAACTTCTGCAGAAGGTTCATCGAGACCGCCCCGCGTCGCGTCAGGCGAAGACGTCGGCGAGGGCGCCGTCGGTTTCGCCGCCAATCCCCTTCGGCGATTTGCCGAAACGGTTGACGCCCTGGGTCCCGTCCAGGATGCCCAGGTTGATCAGGGCCCACACGCCGCCGACGAGCGGAACGAACTCGATCAGCAGCCACCAGCCGCTTTGATTGCGGTCATGGCAGCGCTTCACCCCGACGGCCAGGCTGGGCCAGATCAGCACCGCGCTCACACCGAGCTGCAGGATGGTCGCTTCGGCGCTCTCGCCGGTGACCTCGACGCCCATGACCGCCGCCATGGCGTAGGCCACCATCGCGATCGCGACCAGCAACAGGCTCAGCAGCCAGTAGTCGCGTCGGCGAAGGCGTCCCTGGAACGAGAACAGCTTCTGCGTGAACGTCATCGAATCCCCCAAGCTCTACCCTGGGACGACAAGACCATGTCTAGGCGAACTCGACCAGCACCTCGTCGGCGGCCACGGGGTCCCCGCCCTTGGCGTTGACGACCTTCACGACGCCGTCGCGCTCGGCGCGGATGATGTTCTGCATCTTCATGGCCTCGAGCACGCAGACGACCTCGCCCTCGCGGACCTGCTGGCCGGTGACGACGTCCATGCTGACCACCAGGCCCGGCATCGGCGACAGCACCAGCTTGGAGGTGTCGGCGGCCTGCTTCTCGGGCAGCTTGTCGTGCAGCTCGGCCGAGCGCGGGGTCAGGACCAGCACCTTGGCCTTGGCGGCGCGGTGGCGGATCGTGAAGCCCTCGGCGGCCGGCGTGACCTGGACGGTGAAGGCCTTTCCGTCCAGCCGGCCCAGGAACACCGGCTTGCCGGGACGCCAGTCGACGGTCTCCAGCTCGATGGTGCGGCCTTCGTCGGGCAGTTCGACCGACAGATGCTCGGCCTCGCCCGACAGCTTCACCCGTCGCTTGGCGTGGCCGACGGCGACGATCCATTCGGTGCGCACCGGATTGCTCAGCCCCGCATCCGTATTGCGCGCCCGGGCCGCGTAGACCCGCTGCATGGCCGCGCCCACGGCGGTCAGCACGTCGACCTGCTCGGGCGTGGGGTCCACGCCTTTGAAGCCGTCGGCGAACTCGTCCTTGATGTAGTTGGTCGAGATCTTGCCCGAGCGGTAGCGCTCCTGGTCCATGACCGCGGCCAGGAACGGGATGTTCTGGCCCAGGCCCTCGATGTGGAAATCCTCCAGCGCCCGGCCCATGCCGTCGATGGCGCCCAGGCGCGTCGGGGCCCAGGTGCAGAGCTTGGAGATCATCGGGTCGTAGTACATCGAGATCTCGTCGCCCTCGCGGACGCCGGCGTCGTTGCGGACGGTGTAGCCGTCCTGCTGGCCCTCGGCGGGCGGGTCGTAGCGGACCAGGCGGCCGATGCTGGGCAGGAACTTGCGGTACGGGTCCTCGGCGTAGATGCGGCTCTCGATGGCCCAGCCGTTGATCTTCAGGTCGTCCTGCTTGAAGGCCAGCGTCTCGCCCCAGGCCGAGCGGATCATCTGCTCCACTAGATCCAGCCCCGTGATCAGCTCGGTGACCGGGTGCTCGACCTGCAGGCGGGTGTTCATCTCCAGGAAGTAGAAGCTCTTGTCCTGGCCGGCCACGAACTCGACCGTGCCGGCGCTGTCGTAGTTCACGGCCTTGGCCAGGGCCACGGCCTGGGCGCCCATGGCCGCGCGGGTGGCCTCGTCCAGCAGCGGCGACGGGGCTTCCTCGATGACCTTCTGGTTTCGGCGCTGGATCGAGCACTCCCGCTCAAACAGGTGGACGACGTTGCCGTGCTTGTCGCCCAGCACCTGGATCTCGATGTGGCGCGGGCTCTCGATGAACTTCTCGATGAAGATGCGGTCGTCGCCGAAGCTGGCCTTGGCCTCGGCGCGCACGGCCGGGAAGCCCTCCTCGACGTCCTGCCGGCTCCAGGCCACGCGGATGCCCTTGCCGCCGCCGCCGGCCGAGGCCTTGATCATGACCGGATAGCCGATCTGCTCGGAGATCTTCACGGCGTGGGCGGTGTCGTCGATCTCGCCGATGTGGCCGGGCACGCAGGAGACGCCGGCGGCCTGGGCGAACTTCTTGCTCTCGATCTTGTCGCCCATGGCCTGGATGGCGCCGGGATTGGGACCGATGAAGACCACGCCCTCGTCGGCGCAGCGCTGGGCGAAGCCGGCGTTTTCCGACAGGAAGCCGAATCCCGGGTGAACCGCCTCGGCCCCGGTCTGCTTGCAGGCGGCGATGATCTTGTCGGCCACCAGATAGGACTGCGCGGCGGGCGCGGCACCGATGTGCACGGTCTCGTCGGCCATCTCGACGGCCAGGCTGTCGGCGTCGGCGTCGGAATAGACGACGACGGTCTTGATGCCCAGGCGGCGGCAGGTCTTGATCACGCGGACCGCGATTTCGCCCCGGTTGGCGATCAGCAGCTTCTTGAACATCCCGGCCCTTCCCTACGCATTTCTAATTGTCTCGTTGGACAGGCACTAGCAGGCCGCCAGAGGTTTGCAACGGCGCCGCAGCGTGACATTGTCCATGACACCGGTTTCCAAGCCGGATCGAAACAATGAGCGACGATCAGCCACGGGTTTTCGTTTCGCAATCGCGAAACCCTCCCGACCGGCCTGTCGCGCCGCCCGAGAGGAAACCGTCGATGCTCCGCCCCGCCCTCGCCCCGCTGATCCTGGCCGCTGTTCTGGCGGCCGGTCCCGCCTTGGCCCAGACCGCCCCGGCCCCGGCGACGCCGGCTCCAACCCCGGCCTACGGCCGCACGATCACCCTGGCCGAGGCCAAGACGGTGGTCGCCGCCGCCGAGGCCGAGGCCCGCAAGCAGGGCTGGACCATGGTGATCGTGGTGGTCGAGCCCAACGGCGCCCTGGTGATGAGCGAGAAGATGGACGGGACGCAGTACGGCTCCAACGACGTGGCCCGCCGCAAGGCCGAGACCAGCGCCAACTTCCGCCGGCCGACGTCCTACTTCCAGGAGGCGGTGAAGGGCGGCACCCTGAACTCGATCTTCAGCGGCGCGATGGCCATCGAGGGCGGCGAGCTGCTGATCATCGACGGCAAGATCGCCGGCGCCGTCGGCGCCTCGGGCGGCTCCGGCGCCCAGGACGGCCAGGTGGCTCGCGCCGGGGCGGCGGCGCTGAAATAACCCCAAACTCCGCTCATCCCGGCATTCGCCGGGATGAGCGGATCAAATCTAGGCCGCGAACTCCCGCGCGAACAGCGCCAGGTACTCGTCGTGCTTGGCGCCCGCCTCGGGCGTGACCAGGCGGCCGATCGCGGCGCTGAAGGTCACCGGCGCCAGGCCCGAGGCCGTGACGATCTTGCCGTCCGCCACCGCCTTGGGCGAGTCGACATAGCCCTCGATCCCCGCATAGTCCGGCGCGTGGCCGGCCAGCCATTCGGCGCCGTTCGAGGTGTGGGCCTTGCCGGCCAGCAGCCCCGCCCGGGCCACGGCGACGGTCGCGCCGCAGATCGCGCCCACGATCTTGCCGTCGGCGTGGACCTGGCGCAGCAGGCCGTCGAAGGCCTCGTCGCGATAGCCGGGCCAGGCGTCCGAGCCGATCAGCAGGAAGACGTCGGCGTCCGACAGCACCGGGTCGGTGAACTTGTAGTCCGAGGCGGCCAGAACGCCGCCGATCGAGGTCTGCGGCTCGCCGTCCGGCGTGGCGATCTCGACCTGCACCCCGCAATATTCGCGCAGGTAGGACAGCACCGACCCGGCCTCCCAGTCGGCCCAGCCCGGTTGCAGGAATGCGACGGCGACGGTCATGGCGGGGTCCTTTCGGCGACGAGGATCGAACGCGGAGGACAGCCTTATGCTCCGTCGCGTCGGCGCCTGTCAGCAGGCGATCACCCCCTACCGCAAAAGGCTTCGAGCGCCCATATTGCCGCTCATGACCGACACAGCCCATCTCTCCACGACCGGCTTCGACCTGACCCCGCCGACCGAGCCCGAGCGCCTGCGCCTCGAGGCCGACCTGACGGCCGAGGAAGCCCGCGTCCTGCTGCACCACGGCACCGAGGCCCCGTTCTGCGGCGGCCTGCTGGGCGAGAAGAGCCCCGGCGTCTACTGCTGCCGCGAGTGCGGCCTGCCCTTGTTCGAGTACCGCACCAAGTTCGAGAGCGGCACCGGCTGGCCCAGCTTCTACGCCCCGTTCGACGAGGAGCACGTCAAGGAGGTGCGCGACACCTCGTACGGCATGCTCCGCGTCGAGACCCGCTGCGCCCGCTGCGACAGCCACCAGGGCCACGTCTTCCCCGACGGCCCGGCCCCGACGCGGCTGCGCTACTGCATCAATTCGGTGTCGCTGCAGTTCGTGAAGGCCGGCGATCCCCTGCCCGACCCGCTGCATCGCGGCGACAAGGTTCCGGCCTAGTCTTATCCCCAGCTTGGCGGAGCGCCGCCGGGTGTCGGCGCTCCGCTTCGCGTTAGGCTTCGACCGACTCGCGCGGCTTGGCCGTCGCGCCCAGGCCGGCGCTGATCGCCTGGGCGTAGTCGGCGGGCGTGGGCTGACCATCGCCCGACGCCTCGGTCGACCAGATCCCGCTGCTGTTCCACAGGAAGCCGCCGGTGACCCCGGTCCCGGCGAAGGTCTGGAAGGTCTGCTGCATCTCCTCGGGCCCGAAGCCGTCGGCGCCCAGCACCGCGAAGCCCGGCACGATGAAGGCGTAGGCGTCGGACACGCCCGTCTCGCCCGCCGCCTGGACGGCCTGGGCCCAGTCAGTGGGCGAATTGCCCGTCCCGCCCGCATAGCACTGCAGGTTCATCCACTTGACGATCTGGGCCTGGTTGTTCTGGGCGTAGACGTCGGTCAGGCAGCCCGTCCAGAAGTCGGTCGCCGTGTACGGACAATAGGTGGCGTAGAGGCCCAGCGACCCGACATCGAGCGTCAGGGTGACGATCATCGACTGGTCCTGGCTGGTGTAGCCGTCCTCGGACTCGTAGTCGAAATCGACGCCGGTCACGCCGAAGGCCGAGACCAGGGCGCCCAGGTTGGCCTTCACCTGGTCGCGAGCGGCCAGCCAGGCCGTGAAGTCGCTGGTCGTGCTCCAGGCGCCGACCGAGACGATCAGGTCCTTGACGCTGCCGCCGCTCATCAGCGCCTTCACCAGGTCCGGGAAGTCCGGATTGACGCCGGTCTTGCCGTCGGTGGCATATTTGACCTCGCCGCCGCTCACGAACAGCGTGTCGTTCAGGTAGAGGTCGCCGCCCGAGTGGATGTGGATCGACCACAGGATGACCGTGGTGATCCCGTCGGTCAGCTGGGCGGCCTGCTGGGTATAGGGCACCGGCGGGGTGGGATAACCGTCCTGAAACAGACCGCTGCCATAGATGGCGATGGGATAGGCCGACATGGGCAATGCCTCCGGCTCGGAATGAGCGGCGGCACGTTAGCGCAAGATGAAACTTATGCGCGTATTTCTATTTCACTATCGTGTTACGACGTTGCCGCCCTCGGTGACCATCGGGTTGCTGTAGGTCAGGTAGCCGCGCTCGACCATGCGCCGCATGGCCTCGTAGACCTCGGCCAGTTCCTCGTAGGCGGCCCGCAGGGTGGCCAGGCGCGCCGTCTGCTCGGCCGTGATCGCGGACCCGCCCTCGGTCATGGCCACGGCTTCCGCCACCCAGCGGGCCCGGGCCATGGCCGCGGCCACCGCCAGGCGCTGGAACTTGCCGGCGTCGCTCTTGCCAACCACCTGCGAGATCACGGCGGTGTTGGAGGCAAAGGCGGTGTAGTCGATCTGCTCCAGCTGGCCGCGCAGGCGGCGCTGGGTCTGGGGATCGGTGTCCTGCGGCTCGAAATGGTCGTGGCCGCGGCGAAAGCTGGATGTCACGGTCGAGGACATGACGGTCTTCCCTGGTCTCCGCCCTGCTGGCGGATTGCGGGAAACTCTGCGCCCGCCGCCTTAACGGCCGATTGAGAAGCGTCAGCGCGCCCCTTGCCAAGACTCCACCCAAGGTTAAGCTCCTCGGATCGCATAGCCTTAGGGGCCCGCATGACCGTCCGCAGCACGATCCTGGCCGCCCTGCTGCTGGCCGGCCCGCTGGCCCCGGCCGCGAGCCAGGCGCAAGCCCCGGCCCCGACCCAGGCTCAGGCCCCGGCGCCCTCCCTGCTTACGGCCGAGGAGCGCGCCGACGCCAAGATCGTCCGCGGCATCATGATTTCGCCGCCCCGCACGCCCCAGCAACTGCAGACGCTGCGCGAGGTCCTGGACCGCGCCCCGGCCAGCTACCCGCTGGTCGAGCCGCGCAACGGCCACATCATCGTCCGGGGCGTCGGGGCCGATGAGATCGCCGCGCTGTCGCTGGTGGCCGGCCTGCAGGCGGCGGGCGCCGACAAGGCCGAGAAGAAGACCGTCTATGTGGACGCCGCCTTCAACGTCTATCCGACGGCGGCCCTGATGCTGGGCTCCGACGCCGTCACCCGTCGCCGGCCGGAGGAGGCGATCGCCTGGCTGGACAAGGGCTTGGCCCTGCAGCCCGACAATCTGTACCTCGTCACCGAGAAGGGCGCGGCCCTGGCCATGCTGAACCGGCCGGCCGACGCCCTGGCGCTCTACGACGCCACCCTGGCCCTGGGCGACCGCACCTTCGATCCCAAGTCCAAGGCCCGCCTGCGGCGCGCCCGGGGCTGGGCCCTGATCGAACTGGGACGCCTGGACGAGGCCGAGGCCGACTACAAGCAGTCGCTGGTCCTGGAGCCGGACCACGGCGGGGCCCTGCGCGAGCTGAAATACATCGCCGACAAGCGGGCGGGCGTGGCCAAGATCGAGCCGGTCCAGATCTACACCTCAGACCAGGCCAAGGCGGTCAAATAGCCGCCGCCTCAATCGGGGGTGAAGATCCCCTGCAGGCCCACGATCATGGCGATGATCCCGAACACCGCCAGCACCAGGCCCGGCCCTTGCGCCCCGCTGGCCGGCAGGTCGCGATTGGCCAGCCGCCCCGCCCGCAGCCGGTCCCACAGCAGCAGCACGCCCACCGCGATCCCGACGATCTCGAAGTGGAAGACGCGCGGCCCGCTGACCAGGTGGACGATCAGGAAGAAGCCGCCGCAGACCAGCGCGATCACCCCGACGATCCAGCGGAACGGGCCCAGCCGCTCGGCGAACCGCGCGAGGTTGTCGCCGGCGTTGGGGATCAGGGCCAGCAGGCCGATCGCCAGCAGGAAGCCGCCGAGGATGTTCGAGAGGTCGAGGATGAGCGCGAGCATGGCTGTGGAATGCGGAAACGTCGTCGCGCGTTCCGAGGCGTATCCCTGGCAGGGCTTGACTTATTACACCTGTAGCTCACCCTTGCCATAAGCTTTGCCGGAGACGACGCATGCGTGGAGCCCCCTTCAAGGCGATCATCGCCGCCGCCCTTCTGTCGTCGGCCGCCCTGCCGGCCCAGGCCTTGGCCCAGGCGGCCGCTTCGCCGCCCGCCCTGGACCAGAAGGCCTTCGCCAAGCAGGAGGCCAAGGACCGCGAGGTGGTCGAGAAGGCCCTGCACGTGACCTCCTTCGCCGAGCTGGAGCCGATGGTTCCCCAGTTGCAGAAGGTGGTCGCCAACGCGCCGGCCCGCTGGCCGGTGATCGACCGCCAGCCCGGCGTGACCACGATCCGCGTCAACGACTCGCAAGCCGCCCTCATCGCCACGGTGACCGCGGCGGGCGTCGCCGCCAAGGCGGGCCAGGGGCAGAGCCAGGTGATCGCGGTGTTCAACACCTATGGCACGGCCGCCTTCCTGCTGGGCACCCTGGCGGTGGAGCATCGCCAGCCCGAGGAGGCCCTGGTCTGGCTGGACCGCGGCCTGGCCTTCCAGCCCGACAACCTGATGCTGGTCACCGAGAAGGGCTCGGCCCTGATCCTGCAGCACCGCTTCGCCGAGGCCCTGGCCTTCTACGACGCCCGGCCGCCGATGGACCTGCTGGACACCCTGGCCAATCCGGACGGCGAGGCGCGCATCGAGCGCAGCCGGGGCTTCTGCCTGACCGAACTCAATCGCCTGGACGAGGCCGAGGCCGCCTATCTGAAATCGCTGGAGCTGGAGCCCGACCACGGCGGCGCCAAGGCCGAGCTGGCCTATATCCGCCAGCTGAAGGCCGGCGGCGCCAAGCAGGCCGTGGACGTCTATACGGGCGACAAGGCCAAGGCCCGCAAGGACTAGGCCCCTACCCTCTCGCCGTCACCAGCCAGCAGGCCGCCTTCAGCGGCACGACGCCGTCGCGCATCTCCTCGCGCAGGCGGGCGGCCACGGCGTCGGTGACCCTGGCGCGGGTCGCCTCGTCCTCGCGGCGCAGGATCTGGCCCAGCGGGCCCAGTTCCAGGCTCAGGGTCATCATCTCGTCGAGGCTGGCCGGCATGGGCGCGTCCAGGGGCGCGATCTCGATGTCGCGCCAGCCGCTGCGGTCCAGGATCCCCCGCACGTGGTCCGGGTCGGCGAAGGCGAAGCGGCCCGGTCCCTTGCGCGGCGGCGGCGGAGGCTGCGACAGCAACGGCGCGGCCGTCTCCAGCGGGACCTGGGACAGCGGATTGTCGGCCGGGCTCCGCCAGCAGGCGAAGACCAGCGCGCCGCCGGGCTTCAGCGCCCGCCGCAGGTTGGCGAAGGCCGCGTCCGGGTCGGTGAAGAACATCACCCCGAACCGCGACAGGATCACGTCGAACGCGCCCGCCTCGAAGGCGTGGTCCTGGGCGTCGGCCTGGACGAACTCCGCCCGGCCGGTCGTCTGGTCCCGGGCCCGTTCGCGCGCCAGGTCCAGCAGCGGCCTGGAGACGTCCACCCCGACGCAGACCCCGTCCCGGCCCAGGCGGCGGGCCATGTCCAGGGTCGTCGCCCCCGCCCCGCAGCCGACGTCCAGCGCCCGCCTGCCCGGCCCCGGATCGGCCCGCGCGACCACGGCCTCGCCGATGGGGGCGTTCAGCCGGTCCAGCAGGTCCTGCTGGCGCACCCAGACCTCGCCGCCCTCGGTGTTCCAGAATTCGGCCGTCATGGCCCCTCGCGCGGCCTGGGTGGTGTTCTCGGTCGTCATGCGGGTCTCCCGATCGTTGCGGATTTGGCGGTCTGACCGCATCCTGCAAGTTCAAGCCGACTTGAGGTCAAGCATGTTCGATATCGACATCGCCGAACTGGCGCGCCGGACCGGCGTGCGGGCCTCGGCCCTGCGATACTACGAAGAGAAGGGCCTGATCGTCTCGACCGGCCGTCATGGCCTGAAGCGCCTGTTCGCCCCCTCGACGGTGGAGCGCCTGTCGCTGATCGCCCTGGGCCGGGCCTCGGGCTTCTCGCTGGACGAGATCGCCGCCATGCTCAGCGAGGGCCCGGCCATCGACAAGGATCAGCTGCGGGCCAAGGCCGCCGAGCTGGACCGCCGCATCGACGACCTGGCCCGCCTGCGCGACGGCCTGCTGCACGCCGTGGCCTGCACCGCGCCCAGCCTGATGGAATGCCCGCGCTTCCGCGGCATAGCCCGCCTGGCCGGACGCCAGGCGGCCGCCCAGCCGGCGCGGCGTCGCTTCCGCGCCGAACCCGCCTAGTCCGTCCTCACGCCGTGCAGCGCCTTCCAGCCGAACGCCAGCAGCGGCCGGGCCTCGGCCACGAAGTCGGCGATCAGCTCGGGCAGGTCGTCGCCGCCGATCTCGGCCCCGGTCAGCGGCCGGCGGACCAGCCAGCGCGTGCGCTTCAGGCCCGCCTCCAGCGTCGTGCCCGCATGGTCCTCGAAGCCCTTGGGCATGCGCTTGGTCGGCTCGCCGGGCTCCAGCGGCAGCCCCTTGGCGGCCAGGGCCCTCTCGACCGCCAGCCAACCCTTGGGATCGGCGACGATGGCCCGGCGGAAGGCGTCGATGTGCGGGCGTTCCGATAGGTAGAAGCCCGCCGCCGCGAACGGGCCGTTGCCGGCATAACCCGCCTGCTCCTCCTGGGCCGACGGCAGGGTCGAGGGGTCCAGCGGGTCGATGGTCTCGGGATCGAAGGCCGGCGCCGGCCCGCCCTCGGGCTCGATGTGCACATAGAGCAGGCCCGGCGACAGCTTCTGGCCGTCGCGGGTCAGGGTGGCCGAGACGTGGGTCTTGTAGGGCCGCTTGTCCTTGGAGAAGCGTACGTCGCGGTGGATGCGGAACACGCTCTTCTTCGGATCGCCCGCCAGCGGCAGATCGCGCGCCGCCAGCGCCCCGTTCAGGGCGTCGATCAGGGCCGACAGCGTCGGCTTCAGGCGGTCGTCATAGACGGCGCGGTGGGCGGTGAACCACTCGCGGTCGTTGTGGGCGGCGAGGCCCGTCAGGAAGGCCAGGTCGGCGGCGGCGAAGCCGGGGAAAGGCGTGCGAGTCATGGCGGCAGGCTAGACCGAAAGCCCGCCGCCTGTCTGCTGACACCCCTTGTCATCAACCCGCGCCGCCGCGATTGCGCGGGCCGCCGCGCGGGTCGATGGTCCCGCCGCAAGCCCTCACCCCGGAGCACCATCATGACCGTTCAAGAGATCGCCGACGACCTCGTCGCCCTGTGCAAGGAAGGCAAGTTCGACGAGTCCGGCGAGAAGTACTGGGCCGACGACGTGGTCAGCATCGAGGCCATGCCCGGCGACATGGCCCGCATCGCCGGCAAGGCCGCCGTGCGCGGCAAGGGCGAATGGTGGGCCGCCAACAACGAGGTCCACGGCTTCACGGTCACCGGCCCTTACGTCAACGGCGACCAGTTCGTCGTCGGCTTCAAGATGGACGTGACGCCCAAGGCCACGGGCGAGCGCACGACCCTGGACGAGGTCGGCCTCTACACCATCCGCGACGGCAAGATCGCCGAGGAGCGGTTCTTCTATTGAAACGAAGCTGCCTAGCCTCGAGCGGTTTGGGCCTTCTTCGGAACGGCCCCGCTCGAGGGAGTCGGCGTGGGGGCGATAAAGCGCCCGAATGCTCCTCGCGCGTGCCGTGCGCGGCGACACAAGTGGCAGCGCGCACGGCATTTGCGATGTTCTCCCGGTCCAGCTTACTGCTCATGACAGGCTCTTGTCGATGAGACTGGCTTCCCGTGCGAATTTGTAGACCTCCCAGCGATCCTGCAACGACTGTAGCTGTCCAAATTCGCCAGACCACGCTCGAAGCGCGTCGAAGGTCGGCCTCGACTACCTCATGCCCGCCCAGACTGACTCGATGAGCGACACGAGCAACACCACCTCGCGGTTGGTGAAGCCAAAGACGCTCGCGCAAAAGGTTGCGAACCCGAACCTCCTGGGTCTTAAGTAGCTTAGCTATAAAATTGGGGGGAGATCCGTTCCATGGATTTGGCCACACGCATCCTCGAACTCCAAAAGCGCGCACTCGATCATCGGGAAGTGCTGCTAACAGAGGAAGCCGCAAAGACGGCGCTCGTTATGCCGTTCTTGCAATCGCTAGGCTATGACGTCTTCAATCCGAGCGAAGTCGTGCCAGAATTTACCGCGGACGTTGGCACCAAGAAGGGTGAGAAGGTCGATTACGCCGTTTGCAACGAGGGAAAGGTCTCA
Organism: Caulobacter sp. CCG-8; assembly: GCF_037402475.1. Taxonomy (NCBI): domain Bacteria; kingdom Pseudomonadati; phylum Pseudomonadota; class Alphaproteobacteria; order Caulobacterales; family Caulobacteraceae; genus Caulobacter; species Caulobacter sp. CCG-8. Next base: position 55,211 of record NZ_JBBEUD010000024.1, on the reverse strand, counting down.
ATTCTTGTCGAATGCAAACCGTCCACCGTCGAACTCAACATCAATCACGCAGGTCAGCTATTTCGCTATTTCAGCGTTACCGACGCTCGACTCGCCGTTCTCACTAATGGTGTTGTCTATCAGTTCTATTCAGATGTAGAGCGCCCCAACAAGATGGATGACAAGCCGTTCTTCACGTTCAGCCTGGACGGCGTGAAAACTGCGGACGTCAAAACGCTGGAAAAGTTCGCGAAAGCATCCTTCGATATTGAAAAAATCGTCCAGGAAGCCGGAAATCTAAAGCTACAATCCCTTCTCAGAAAAGAGATAGAGAAGGAATTCGCCGAGCCATCCGAGGAGTTCACCAAGCTTCTCGCCGGTCGAGTTCACGAAGGTCGCCTGACGCCAGCGATCAAGGATAGCTTCGGGAAAATGATAGCTTCATCGATCTCGACCGTCATTCGGGAGCTCGTCAACGAACGGTTGTCCTCAGCACTGAACGCTTCCAACCCTTCGATCTTGGAGAATGACAACCCGGAAGAAGAGCCTAACGAGGATGGCGTCATTACGACCGCGGAAGAAATATCCGGCTTCCACATCATTCAGGCGATTGCTTCTAAATTTGTTGACCCCAAACGCATCATCATCCGAGACGCGAAGTCTTATTGCGCGATACTTTTGGATGACAACAACCGAAAGACCATCGCCCGGATGCACTTCAATGGCATTACCACAAAATATCTAGGTACTTTTGTTGGCAAGGAGGAGCATCGCCACCTTCTTCCGGAGCTGACCCACATCTACCAACTTAGCGATCACATTGAGGCGCGCCTCAAGGAGCTCGACGGCGGGGGCGGCGGCTGACAGGGGCAGAACGGCCTCTGCGAACGGTGTGAAGCTGCTTGCAGAGGCCGCGCCAGCCCTACGAGGGCTTCCCTACCGCTCCAGGAACGGCACGAAGCCGCCGAAGATCATGCGCTTGCCGTCGAAGGGCATGTCCTTGGGGTCCTGCTTGAGGCGCGGGTCGGCCATGACCTTGGCCATGATCTCGTCGCGCGAGGCCTTGTCCTTGTAGGTGATCCACGAGAACACCACGATCTCGTCTTCCTTGGCCTGGACGGCGCGCGGGAACGAGGTCACTTCGCCGTAGGGCGTGTCGTCGCCCAGGCACTCGACGTACGACACCGCGCCGTACTCCATCCAGACCTCGCCGCCCAGCCGGGCCATCGCCTTGTAGTCCTCGACCTTGTCCTTGGGGACCGCGATCACGAAACCGTCGACATAGGACATGACGTCCTCCCTGGGGTTGTTGCCGTCCAAAGGACGGGCGACGGCGCGGCGTTCCGACATGGCGTCGGAAAAAATGGTCGCCGCCCGCGCCTTCGCCCTGGGTCGGCCCAGGACCGACCCTCGGTCGGATCGCCGACCAACGCCATTGCACTTAAGCGCGACCGTGTCATTCTCCTCAACCGGACGGAGCGTCGCCTTGCAACGAGCGCTCCACGGTCGCGAACGCCGGGAGGGCAGGTTCATGGCGCCGATCAGAGGGTTCTTCGTGTGGGGCGGCGGCGCGCTGCTGATCCTGATCCCGTTCTACCTGTTCGCGCTGCTGGGCTGGCCGGCCCATCCCGACTCCTGCACCAACATCAACGCCGCGGGCGTCCAGGTGCCCCCGGTCGTCGACGGCAGGCCCGACTGGGCGCACGCCGACAGCTGCTACTGCGAGGCCTTCCGGATCGAGGACGTCTACAACGGCGCGCCCGGCATCCGGCAGAAGGTCAACACCTACAGCAACTACTACGCGCTGTTCACGTCGCTGGCCGTGGTGTTCCTGATCCGCCGCGACCGCAAGAAGGTGATCGACGGCGAGTCCACCGTCCGGAACGTCTTCTACAATTCCGGCAGCTGGGTCCCGGAGGTCTGGGTCTTCGCCGTTCTGTTCCTGGGCCTGGGCAGCATGTGGTTCCACGCCTCGCTGTCCAGCACGGTCAGTTGGTTTGACGGCATGTCGATGTACGTCTTCGCCTCGTTCCTGCCCGTCATCACGGTCCGACGACGCTTCGACATCGGGGTGTTCTTCTACTGCGCCTATGCGGTGCTGGTGATCGTCTTCACCATGCTGAACCGGATCCTGGACGACGTGCCCCTGATCTCGATGAAGCTGATCGGCTCGCTGGTCGGGCTGTACTTCCTGACCGAGCTGGCGCTGCAGATCTACGACATGATCCGCCTGGGCGGCCCCTCGGCCTGGTGGGACCAGGTCAAGACCGACTGGCGGGACGGCTGGTCCAAGCGCGCGACCATCTTCTGGTGGGTCGGCGCGGGCTGCTTCGGCCTGGCCACCATGTTCCAGATCCTGTCCCAGACCGGCGGGCCGCTGTGCAGCGCCACCAGCGGGTTCCAGCCGCACGGCCTGCTGTGGCACACCCTGTCGGGCGCCATGGCCGTGCTGCTGTACTTCTACTGGCGCGAACAGCCGGACGAGGCCATGCGCGCCCGGTTCGCCTCGGCCAGTTCGAGCTGACCCGTCAGGGCTGGACCGAGTAACCGGCGGAGGCCGGCACCCACATCAGGGTGTCGCCCATGTCCGGCCGCGCCACGCCGTTCAGCTTGACCTCGGCGATCCACCAGTCGCCGCTGCGGCGATAGGTGGTGCAGACCTCCTGGCCCAGGACCGAGGCCATCGACTCCTGGATCTGGGCGCGGATCGGGACCGCGTCCGCCTCCGGGACGCGACGGCCGCGGAAGGCGATCTGGGCCTTGTCGATCCCCGAGATCGGCCCGCAGACCGCCCCGTCCTTCACCGTCACCAGCGTGACCGTGGTCATGGTCACCGGCGGCGAGTCCTGCAGCAGCACCTCGGCCCTGTTGAGGATATTGCCGTCGGCCGCGAAGGCGTAGCCGGCCATGGACCGGCAGGTCTTGCGGACCGGATCGGGCCGATAGCACTGCAGGTCGCCGATGCGGGCGGGCGCCAGCGGATCGGCCATGGCGGCCGGCGCGGCGGCCTGCAGGGCGGCGGCCAGGATCAGGGACAGCACGCTCGGGTTCTCCGTTCGCGCCCGAAGGCGGGGGCACGCACTCGCTCACACGCCTTGGCCGACCTGGCAAGACCTCCACCGCGAGTGTGTGTCCCCTATTCCGGCTACTCCGTCTTCAGATAGATCTCCGAGCCCTGTTCCTTGAACTTCTCGCTCATCTCGGCCATGCCCAGCTCGGCGCTGTTGGGCGCCTTGCCGGCCGCGAAGTCGCGGACCTCCTGACTGATCTTCATCGAGCAGAACTTGGGCCCGCACATCGAGCAGAAGTGCGCGGTCTTGTGCGCCTCCTTGGGCAGGGTCTCGTCGTGGAACTTGCGGGCCGTCTCCGGATCGAGGCCAAGGTTGAACTGGTCCTCCCAGCGGAACTCGAACCGCGCCCGGCTGATGGCGTCGTCCCACATCGCCGCGCCGGGGTGGCCCTTGGCGAGGTCGGCGGCGTGGGCGGCCAGCTTGTAGGTGATGACGCCGGTCTTGACGTCGTCGCGGTCCGGCAGGCCCAGGTGCTCCTTGGGCGTGACGTAGCAGAGCATGGCTGTGCCGAACCAGCCGATCATCGCCGCGCCGATGGCCGAGGTGATGTGGTCGTAGCCAGGGGCGATGTCGGTGGTCAACGGGCCGAGGGTGTAGAACGGGGCCTCGTGGCAGTGCTTCAGCTGCTCGTCCATGTTGGCCTTGATCTTGTGCATGGCCACGTGGCCCGGCCCTTCGATCATCACCTGGACGCCGTGGTTCCAGGCCACCTTGGTCAGTTCGCCCAGGGTGCGCAGCTCGCTGAACTGGGCCTCGTCGTTGGCGTCGGCGGTCGAGCCCGGACGCAGGCCGTCGCCGAGGCTGAACGACACGTCGTAGGCGCGCATGATCTCGCAGATGTCCTCGAACCGCTCGTAGAGGAAGTTCTCCTTGTGGTGCGCCAGGCACCACTTGGCCATGATCGAGCCGCCGCGCGAGACGATGCCCGTCACCCGTTTTGCAGTCATCGGGACAAAGGGGAGTCTCACGCCCGCGTGGATCGTGAAGTAGTCGACGCCCTGCTCGCACTGCTCGATCAGGGTGTCGCGGAAGACCTCCCAGTTCAGGTCCTCGGCCACGCCGTTGACCTTCTCCAGCGCCTGGTAGATCGGCACCGTGCCGATCGGGACGCTCGAGTTACGGATGATCCAGTCGCGGATGTTGTGGATGTTGCGGCCGGTCGACAGGTCCATGACCGTGTCGGCGCCCCAGCGCGTGGCCCAGACCAGCTTGTCGACCTCGTCGGCCACGGTGCCCAGCACGGCCGAGTTGCCGATGTTGGCGTTGATCTTGACCAGGAAGTTGCGGCCGATCGCCATCGGCTCCAGCTCGCCGTGGTTGATGTTGGCCGGGATGATGGCCCGGCCGCGCGCGATTTCCTGGCGCACGAACTCGGGGGTCACGAAGTCGGGGATCGAGGCGCCGAAGTCCTCGCCGTCGCGCACGCACGGGCGGGTCTGCTCACGGCGCAGGTTCTCGCGGATGGCGACGTATTCCATCTCGGCCGTGATGATCCCGGCCCGGGCGTATTCCAGCTGGGTGACCAGCTTGCCGGGCTTGGAGCGGTAGATCTTGCGCGAGGTGTCCGGGAACTCCGGCGCCAGGTGCTTGCCGGCCGCGAAGCCGTTGTCCTCGGGCTTCACCTGGCGGGGATCGGTCACCAGCTCGACGTCGCCGCGCGCCACGACCCAGGCCTCGCGCGAGCGCGGCAGGCCCTTCTCGATGTCGATGGCGACCGACGGATCGCTGTAGGGACCGGACGGGTCGTAGATCGTCACCGGCGGCTCGTTGGCCGACGGGTGGACGGCCACCTCGCGGAACGGCACGCGGATGTCGGGGAACAGTTCGCCGGCCTGATAGACCTTGCGCGAGCCGGGGATCGGCCCCGTCGACAGGGTCTCGGCCACGGCCTTGATGGTGGACTGGATGTTCATTTCGGGCGCTCCTTCAGCTTCAAGGAGACCCGGACGTGTCGCGCTTAAGTCGGTTTACGGACGGGGTTCGAGCGTTCCGACCGCGTTCCCTCCCTTCGCCGGCATGACCCGGATCAGGTTCGACGGGTCAGGGCCAGGCCCAATCTCAGCCGCGCGAAGCGGCCCCCCGGTGAACGGGGCGACCCTAGACCGACTGACGCGCGGGTCAAGGGCGGGCGCTATCGAGAATGCGCCGCGACCGCTCAAGGATCGACGACCGGTCCAGCGCCGCCTCCAGCCGGTCCAGCGCCGCCAGGACGTCGCGCGCCTCGGCGTCCAGTTCGACGGCCGCCGCCGACAGGGCCTCCCAGGCCGGGGCCAGCCGCCGCGCCAGGGCCTCGCCGTCGTCGGTCAGGCGCAGGACCCGGCTGCGGCCGTCGCGCGGGTCGCGGTCCTCGGCCACCAGCCCCTCGGCGACCAGGGCCTGGCGCACCTGGCTGACCGCCACGTGGGTGACCCCCAGCGCGGCCGCCAGGTCGCCGACCGAACGCGGGCCGTGCAGGACCAGCTGGTTCAGCACCCCGAACCAGCGCTGCTCGAACCGCACGTCGAGCGCGGCGTACATCCGGCCGGCGTCGCGGTCGATCCGCTCGGACAGCCGCCGCAGCCGCGCGCCCAGGGCGGCGGCGCCGGAGGCGCGGGGGTAGTCGCCAGAGGTGCTGTCGGGGGACATGTCTTCGGAGGCCATTGACAGAATCCGTAAGTGCTTACATTTCTCTCATCACCTCTACAGGAGACGCCGGCGGATGAACAGACGCGACTTCATGGCGGGCGCGGCCCTCCTCGGCCTCGGCCTGCCCGCCGGCGCCGGCCGGTGCGCCGATCCCGCGTCGGACCTGGCCGGCGACGAGCCCGCCAAGGTCTGGTTCCGGCAATGGCTGGCGGTGTTCAACGGCGACGATCCGGCCGCCTATCGCGCCTTCATCCAGGCCCGGCTGCCCGACGCCCTGCCCTATGTCGACGAGGACCTGGCCACGCGCGAGGCGTCCGGCGGCTTCACCGTGCTGCGCGCTGAGGCGACCGGGCCCGGCGAGCTGACCGTCTGGGTCCAGGACCGCGCCTGGGACCGGTTCTCCAAGGTGGTGGTGACCGCCGGACCGGAAGGCGGCCTGGCCGACATCGCGTTCTCGGGCGCCACGCCCCCGGACGGTTTCCGGATCGCCCGGCTCGGCGAGGCCCAGGCCGTCGCCGCCCTGGCCGGCAAGCTTAGCGCCGAGGCCGCCGCCGACCGCTTCTCCGGCGCCGTGCTGGCCGCGCGGGCGGACCGCGTGATCCTACGCGAGGCCTACGGGCTGGCCGACCGCGCCCGACGAGGCAAGGTCGAGACCGGCACGCGGTTCTGCGTCGGCTCGATGGGCAAGATGTTCACCGCCGTCGCGATCCTGCAGCAGGTCCAGGCCGGGCGGATGGCGCTGGACACGCCGGTGGCCGCCCTGATGCCCGACTATCCGAACGCGGCCCTGGCCAAGCGCCTGACCGTCGAGCACCTGCTGACCCACACCGGCGGCACGGGCGACATCTTCGGCCCGTTCCACGACGCCCATCAGGCCGAGCTGGGCACGGTGTCGGACTATGTGCGGCTGTACGGCCCGCGCGAGCCGCTGTTCGAGCCGGGCGCCCGGTTCGCCTACAGCAACTACGGCTTCGTCCTGCTGGGCGCGATCCTCGAACGGGTCTCCGGCCGGCCCTACGAAGCCTATTTCGACGACCACGTCTTCGGACCGGCCGGCATGAGCGCGACCGGCCAGCGGCCGCGCGACGGCGACGCCCTGCCCTATGCCGGAAGCGCCCTGGCGGGCCTGAAGCCGCTGACGCCCTATGTCGGCCTGCCCGCCGGCGGCGGCTATTCGACGGTGGACGACCTCCACGCCTTCGCGACCGCCCTGCGGGAACACCACCTGCTGGACGCCGCCCATACGACGCTGGCGACCACGCCGAGGGTCGCGGCCGGCGGGGCGTCGAAGTGGGGGCTGGGCTTCCGGATCCAGAGCCGCAACGGCGCGACCTGCTACGGCCACGGCGGCGGCGCGCCGGGGGTCAACGGCGACCTGGCGATCTATCCGGGCTCCGGCTACGTCACGGCGGTGCTGAGCAATCGCGGTCACCCCACGGCTGTGAACCCGGCCGAGTATCTGGGCCATCGCCTGCCCGCCGCGCGGCCGGCGTAACCTTCCCTCCCGCCCGCGCGAATGGCATCCTGCGACCCGGAGCCCGGAGGATGTCGGCATGGCGCGATCGAAGCTCGAGCAAGGCCCCGTTTCCAACCGTCGCGCCGTGCTCGGCGCGGTCCTGGGCGCGACAGCCCTGGCGATCGCCCCGCGCGCGCTCGCCCGAGCGCCCGTCCGCAACGTGGTGCTGGTGCACGGCGCCTGGGCGGACGGTTCGTGCTGGAGCGACGTCGTCGTGCGGCTGCAGGCGGCCGGGTACAACGTCACGGTCGTCCAGAACCCGCTGACCTCGCTGGCCGACGACGTCGCCGCCACCCGCCGCGCCCTGGCCCTGCAGGACGGCCCGACCGTGCTGGTCGGCCATTCCTGGGGCGGGGTGGTGATCAGCGAGGCCGGCGACGATCCGAAGGTCACGGCCCTGGTCTATGTGGCCGCCCGCGCGCCCGACGCCGGCGAGGACTTCGCCGCCCTGGTCGCGCGCTACCCGACCACGCCGGTCCGCGCCGGGGTGGTGACGACCGACGGCTATTCGCGGCTGACGGAGGACGCCTTCCTCAAGCACTTCGCCGGCGACGTCCCGACCGCCCGGGCGCGGGTGCTGTACGCCGCCCAGCAGCCGATCGCCGCGGACCTGTTCGCCGCCAGGACCACGGTCGCGGCCTGGCGCGGCAAGCCCAGCTACTACGCCGTCTCGGCCCACGACGAGACCACCTCGCCGGACCTTGAGCGCTTCCTGGCCCAGCGGATGAAGGCGACGACCATCGAGCTGCCGTCCAGCCACGTCTCGATGATCTCGCACCCTCAGGCGATCACCGACCTGATCGAACGCGCCGCCCAATCAAGCGATTAGAGATGGGCGGGCGGCTAGAGCGTCCGCGCCCCGAACGTGTCGCACGCGCCGGGGTCGCCCGCGTCGTAGCCCTTGCCGAACCAGCGCATGCGCTGGGCCGAGGTCCCGTGGGTGAAGCTGTCGGGCATGACCCGGCCCTGGGCCTGTTCCTGGATGGCGTCGTCGCCGACCGCCGAGGCCGCGCCGAGGCCGTCCTCGATGTCGGCCCTGGTGATCCGGATGCCGCCGTTCGAGGCCTCGGGCGCGTGCCGGGCCCAGACGCCGGCGTAGCAGTCGGCCTGCAGCTCCAGCCGCACCGAGCCGCTTTCGGCCCCGCGCGCGCCCAGCCGCCGGGCCTCGTCGGCCGCGCCGGTCAGGCTCTGGATGTGGTGGCCGATCTCGTGGCTGATCACATAGGCCCGGGCGAACTCGCCCTTGGCCCCGAACCGGGTCTCCAGTTCGTTCCAGAAGCTGAGGTCCAGATAGACCTTGTTGTCGGCCGGGCAATAGAACGGCCCCATGGCCGATTGCCCCGTACCGCAGCCGGTGCCCGTGGCCTGGTCGTACAGCACCACCGCCCGGGGCGGACGGTAGCTGACGCCGTGCTTGGCCAGCAGCGGACCCCAGACGTCGGTGTTGGAGGTCTCGATCACGTCGACGAATTGGCCGTCGCGGTCGCTGACCTGGCCGCGCGCGCCCTCCTGGGCGGCGGGCTGCTGGGCGCCGTTGACGACGCTCATCGTGGTGTCGGGACTGATCCCGAAGACGAAATAGCCGATCGCGGCCAGCACCACCGCCCCGATGCCGCCGCCGGCCAGGCCCACCGGGCCCAGGCCGCGACGGTCTTCGATATTGCCCTCGCGGCGTCCGCCACCCCACTCCATGCGTTCGGTCTCCTGGTGTCTGATCTGGTGTCTGGAAAGGGCGTCAGGACGCCGGCTTGATCGCGCGCAGGCGGGCGTTGCTGGCGGCCAGGGCCTGGTCGGTCAGTCGCTCCATCCGCTCGATGTCGGACGCCATGTCCCCGGCGCTGGGACCGCGCGGCGGGGCCGGCGGCAGGGTCGAGCGCAGCGTCGGCTCGGTGGGCGGATGCGCCGCCTCGTCCAGCGACCGCAGGGTCAGTTGGGCGTTGTAGCGGCTCTGGGCCGCCGACAGCTCGCGCTGGGCGGCCAGGGCGTTCTGGCGGTTGACGTCCTGCTGCAGATAGAAGGCGTTGCGCTCGCGCTGGGCGCGCGGGTCGATCTGGGCGGAGGCCGAGGCGGCGAAGGCCAGGGCCAGCCCTGTCGCCGCGATCATCGTCCGAACCTTGCTCATGCCGTCAGGGCTCCGCTTTCGAGCCCTTCAACCTACGCCGCCAATGCGTCGGGTTCAGGGCCGCTTGACGGTGAAACGCGTGAGCTCCTGTTTGGGGGCCTGCCAATCGGGATCGAGCTCGGCCGCCTTGGTGAAGTCCAGATAAGCCGCCTTCACGTCGCCGAGGTTCTCGTGGGCGATCGCGCGGTTGAAATAGGCCTTCTGCGGATCCTTGACGCCCAGGGCCAGGCCCTGGTCGATCTGGGCCAGGCCCTCGCCGTAGCGGCTGGACCCGACATAGGCCGCCCCGCGATTGACATAGGCCTCGCCCAGGCCCGGATCGATCTTCGAGGCGGCGTCGAAATCGCCGATCGCCCCGTCGAAATCGCGTTGCCGCAGGTGCAGGACGCCGCGATTGACATAGGTGCGGGCCTGGTCGCGGAAGTTCAGGATCTCGGTCTCCAGGGCCAGGGTGCAGGTGGTGATCGAGGCGTTGTCGGAGCGCCCGTCCAGGGCCGCGTCGGCGCATTCCTTGGCCGCCCCGCCGCCGATGATCAGCGTCGAGGCGCCCGCCGGCGCCGCGCACAGCAGCAGCCCCGCCGCCGCGCAGAGGATGATCCTGATCGAAGCCATGCGCCTCTCCCCAGCGCGGCCAGCCACGCGACTTTTGGGGGCGCGGCTGGAGGCAGTCGCGCGGAGAACGCGCCGGGTCGTGCTTTTCTGACCGTCAGCATAGCACGACCGCGCCCGAGTCTGTAGGGAATCGGCGAACGTCCGCCCTCCAGTATCGAAAGACGCCCGATGCATCTGGCCCGCTTCCCCCGCGCCCGTTTCGCCCACCTGCCGACGCCGCTCGAGCCCCTGCCCCGCCTGGGCGCCGAGCTCGGGATCGACCTGTGGGTCAAGCGCGACGACTGCACCGGCCTGGCCGGCGGCGGCAACAAGACCCGCAAGCTGGAGTTCCTGCTGGGCGAGGCCCTCGCCCAAGGCGCCGACACCCTGGTCACCCAGGGCGCGGTCCAGTCCAACCACGTGCGCCAGACCATCGCGGCCGGCGCGCGCTTCGGCCTGAAGAGCGAGATCATCCTGGAGGAGCGCACGGGCTCGAAGGCCAGCGACTATGTCGGCAACGGCAACGTGCTGCTGGACCGGCTGATGGGCGCCTCGATCCGCTTCGTGCCCGGCGGGACCGACATGGTCGCCGAGCTGGAGAGCAGCGCCGATGCGGTGCGTCAGCGCGGCGGCAAGCCGTATGTGATCCCGGGCGGCGGCTCCAACACGGTCGGCGCCCTGGGCTATGTCGACTGCGCCCGCGAACTGGTGGTCCAGGCCGACGCCCTGGACCTGAAGATCGACCGCCTGGTCACCGCCACCGGCAGCGCCGGCACCCATGCGGGCCTGGTCGCCGGCTTCGCCGCGCTCAGCGTCGACATCCCGATCCTCGGCTTCGGCGTCCGCGCGCCCAAGGCCAAGCAGGAGGAGAACGTCTTCAACCTGGCGGTCGCCACGGCCGAGGCCATCGGCGCCGCCGGCCGGGTGAAGCGCGAGGCCGTCGTGGCCGACTGCGGCTATGTCGGCGCGGGCTACGGCCTGGTCGACCAGGGGGTGATCGACGCCCTGACCCTGGCCGCGCGCACCGAGGGCCTGCTGCTGGACCCTGTCTATTCGGGCAAGGCGATGAAGGGCCTGATCGACCAGGCCCGCAAGGGCGCCTTCAAGGGCCAGCGTGTGGTGTTCCTGCACACCGGCGGCGCCCAGGGCCTGTTCGGCTATCAGAGCGAACTGGAGGCCGCCCTTGTCTAAGACCCCCCATTCGAAAGTTTTGGGCGTCCTCGGCGGCATGGGCCCCGCCGCCACCCTGGATTTCCTGGCCAAGCTGCAGGCGGCCACGCCGGTCAGCCGCGAGCAGGACCACCTGCGGGTGCTGGTCGACATCAACCCCAAGGTCCCCGACCGCAACAACAGCTATGACGCGGCCGGTCCCGTCCTGGCCGAGATGGCCGTGGGCCTGCGCGAGGCCGGCGCCCAGGTGCTGGCCATCGCCTGCAACACCGCCCACGCCTACGCCGACCAGGTGAAGGCCAGCGGCCTGCCCCTGGTGGACCTGATCGAGACGGCCGGTCTGGCGGCGAAGAAGGACGGCGCCGAGCGCGTCGGCGTGCTGGGCACCGGCGGGGCCCTGGCCCTCTATCGCCGGACCTTCTCGCACCTGGAGATCGAGGCGGTCACCCTGGACGACCACGAGCAGGTCGAGTTCATGGCCCTGCTCTACCGCATCAAGCACGGCGACCTGGGACCCGAAAGCCGCGAGACCATGGCCGCCCTCGCCCATCGCCTGGTCGGCAAGGGCGCCCAGGTGGTGGTGGCCGGCTGCACCGAGGTGCCGCTGGTGATGGGCGCCGCCGACCTGACCGTGCCGTTCATCGACGCCACCGAGGCCCTGGCCAAACGGTGCGTGGAGGTCTGCCTGGCGTCTTGAGGGCCGGTCCTACAGGCCGATGCAGTCGACCAGCTGGGGCGAGCTTTCGTGCTTGGCCACGCGCCAGCTGTTGTCGGGCATCGCCCTGAGCGCGACGACCTCCTCGCGGCACTTGGCTTCCTTGGCGAACTTGGTCTGGTAGGTGACGATCGCATAGCCGCCCTTGGCCTTGCCCGGCGGGTCGATCTCGCGCTTGGCTCCGGTCTGGCGGCGATCCTCCGCCACGCCGAGCGGCGCGTGCCCGGCCTTGTACGAGGCCTCGAATGTGGCCCACGGGATGCCGATCGATTTGTCGATCTGCTCGTAGGCTTCCAGATACTTTTCGTTGTCGACCAGCTCGACGTACTTGCGGGCCACGAAGTCCGGATCCTCGGTCGGCCAGACGATCGGCTGGGAGGCCGTTGGCGGGGCCGCCTGGCCAGACGCCTGGCCAGACGCCTGGGACGGCGCCTCGGCGGCCTTCTCGGTTGCGGCCGGCTTCTCGGGCGCCGGGCTGGGCGTGGGAAAGGCCATCAGCACCAGCACGAACACGCCGATCGCGCCGCCGGCCTGGACGAAGCTCTTGTACTTGACGTCGATGAACCCGGGCAGGATCGCTGCGACGCCGCCGGCGGCGAGGGCCAGGATCACGCGATAGGTCCAGATCGCGGTCGAGCTGGGATTTTTCACGATCGTCGCGAACGCCAGGATCGTGATGATGAAGATCGCGCCGAACACGAAGGCGATCAGGGCTTTGACGTCAATTTCGCCGGTTATGAAGGAACGCTTCGGCGGATCTTCCATGAACCCCTACCCCCGCGAAATCTAGCGACTCCCTCATAACGCGACGCTGCGGGAATTGCACGTCGCGAGGCCGCGCGGACGCCCTAGTGGCGGTGGAACGGCCAGGCGGCCAACAGCACCAGCAGCGGCGCGGCGACCAGGGCCGCCTTTCCGCCGACGGCCAACAGCTGGCGATTGGCGTGCCGGATGGTCAGCCCGGCCACGCGATCCGACCCCTTTTCCGACACCCGTCGCAGCGGCGGGATGAAATAGACGATCGTGTTCACGACCACCCCCGCCAGGCAGAGGAACGGGAAGACGGCCACCAGGAGGACGATCAGCGGCAGCGCCTGGACCGGCCCGGCCATCACCTGGGCCAAACGGCCAGCATCCTCGCGATGGAACACGACGTGCAAGCCCCAGACCACGTGCCGGCAGAACCAGACGTACGAGACCAGGCACAGGCCGGGGACCAGTAGGACCTCGATGGGCTTCCACCACGACCTCTGGGCGTCCCGCCGCTCACGCCAGCCGGGACGCAGCTTGTCCATCAACGGATCGATCATCGCCGCGCCCTATTCCGCCGCCAGCTCATCGACCACGAAGGGCTGGACGACACCCATCGTCCGTTCGACCCAGGCGTCCTTCTCGCCCACCGGAGCGACATAGTGGATCGCGTCGCGAGCCGCCGCGCGGCCGGCGGCGCGCAGGATCATCCAGGCGGCCAGGTACTGCGAGGCCAGGCATCCGCCGGCGGTGGCGACATTGCCCCGGGCGAAGAACGGGGCGTCGATGACGTCGACGCCGGCCTCGACCACCCAGGGCTTGCTCGTCAGGTCGGTGCAGGCGGGGACGCCGTCGATCAGGCCCAGGCGGGCCAGCAACAGCGTGCCCGAGCACTGGGCGGCGATCAGCTGGCGCGCCGGGTCCAGGCCGATCTGGGACAGCAGCCCGGCGTCGGCGGCGACTTCACGCGTCTTCACGCCGCTGCCGATGATCACCGCGTCGGCCTCGGCGGCGAAGGCCAGCGGCTTCTGGCGACGCACGACGACGCCGTTCATCGAGGTCACCTCGTCGGTCGGCGCGGTGATGTGCGCCTTCCAGCCGTGGGGCTTCATGCGGTTGAGGATCGCGGCGGCGATGAACGAGTCCAGCTCGTTGAAACCGTCGAACGTCAGAACCGCGATCTGCACGAGCTTCCGCTCCCAAGGACTTCGAACCTGTCCCGGGTCTTAGGCCATGGCGGCGCGGAGGTCACTCCGCCGTGACGCCGGCGAAGGTGCGGGCTTCGGGCTTGATGGTGACCTGGGTGCGGATGCCGTCCTCGAACAGCGCGCTGGCGTAGTCGAGGGCGGCCTTGTAGGCGGCTTCCTGGCTGGAATGGCGCGACAGGGTCTGCCCCTTGCGTTCGACACACCAATCGAACGGTTTGGTGACCACCAGGATCAAGTCCACGATCCGCTCCCGATCAGGCGACTCGCGTCGCGCGTGATCCCCCAGTGAGCGAATGATGACCGATTCCAAGGGCCAGACTATGCAGAACGGCGCGTTTTCGCTCCGTGGACCCGTGTTTCTGCGCGAACGCGGTTAACGGCCGCAGCAGCCGCCGTGACCGCCCGTGGAGCCGCCGCCATGGCCGCCACCGCCGCCCCGCCCGCCGCGCGACACCGTCACGCTGACCGACGAACTGGCGCTGGAGCTGGCCTGGGCGCTGGACGACGCCGACGCGCCCGACCAGCCGCGGGCGTAGCCCGACCGTCCATAGGCCTGGCCGCCGATCCAGCCGCCGCCGACGCCGTAGCGGGCCGTGGACGAGCCGTAGTAGCCGCCGCCGGCCGTCCCCTCCAGCGACTGGGCGTAGCCGTCGCCGGCCATGTAGCTGCCCTGATAGCTCCAGCCTTGGCCTTCCTCGCTGTAGCGCGAGCTCTCGGACTCGTAGGTCTCCTCCGATCGCTCGACCTGATTTTCGACCCTACCCTGCTGGCGATAGCCGCGATCCTGGTAGGCGTGCTCCTGATAGCCGCGACGATCGTCGTCGCAGTCGCAGCCGCGACGTTCCTCGCGCTCGACATAGACCGGCACGCGGACGATCTTCTCGACCGGGACCTCGACCCGCTTCTCGACGATGCGGTCGACCGGCTTTTCCACGATCTTGACCACCGGCACCTCGACGCGCTTCTCCACGATCCGCTCGACGGGCACTTCCACGCGCTTCTCGACGATCCGGTCCACCGGACGATCGACATAGACCGGGCGGTCGACGGTCTTCTCGACGATCACCGGCACCTCGACCCGCTTCTCGACGACGCGGTCCACCGGGTGATCGACATAGACGAGCTGCTTGACGACCTTCTCGACATAGACCGGGCGCTCGACGACCTTGACCCGGGTCCTGACGACGGGCTTGGGGGCGGGCTTGGCCGCCGGCTTCGGCGCGGCCTGGGTGATGGGCGTGGCGCGGGACGGATAGCCGTCCGCCAGGGCGGCGGTCGCCGGTCCCAACGCGGCGAGCGTCATCGTCGCGGCTCCGATCAGGAGCGCTGCCTTCGGGTTCATCGTCAAAGCCTTTCCGACTACGCCGCCCAGCCGCCCGGCGACCGCTCCCCCGAACGGCGGTCGAAAGGCGTCCCATTCTGGGTCGCGGCGTCAGTCCGGCAGCAAGGCCCGGACCACTCTTGCTTCCGCTCATCCCGGCATTCGATGAGCGGATTATCTTGAAGGGTCAGAGCCCGAAGATCCGCCGCAGCCATTTCGGCACATGCTTCGGACGCGGCGCCTCTTCGATCTCGTCAGGCTCGACCTGGCGGTAGCGCGGTTCGGGCGGGGCGTCGCGCGCCACCAGGCCCGCCTTCAGCCCGGCGGTCATCACGTCGCGCCAGATGCGGGCCGGCAGGTCGCCGCCGACCATGCGGGTCATCGGCGAATGGTCGTCGTTGCCGACCCAGACCCCGACCACCAGGTCGCCGGTGAAGCCCACGAACACCGCGTCGCGATAGTCCTGGGTGGTGCCGGTCTTGCCGTAGGCCTTCTGGCCCAGGCGCGCCGCGCGGCCGGTGCCCTCCTCGACCACCGCCCCCAGCAGGTCCATCAGGGCGGCGCGCTGGTCGGGATCGAGGTCCTGGACCGAGGCGCCCACCGTGTCCGGACGCCCATAGGGCCGCACGGGCGTCTTGCCCGAGGCGACGGCGGCGTAGGCGCTGGTCAACTCCAGCAGGCTGGTCTCGGCCGTGCCCAGGGCCAGGGTGGCGTCGTCCTGGCGCAGGGGCGAGACGATGCCCAGGTCCCGCGCCGCCTGGACCACCGCCGGTCCGCCGGCCTGCTGGTAGACCCGCGCGGCGATGACGTTGTTGGACTGGGCGAAGGCGTCGCGGATCGTCAGGTCACGCCCGCCCCCGCCTTCGTAGTTGGCCGGGGTCCAACCGCCGATGGTGACGGGATCGCCGATCACCAGGTTGTCCGGCGTGGCCCCGTCGCGCAGGGCGGCCAGGTAGACGAACAGCTTGAAGGCGCTGCCCGGCTGGCGCTTGGCCTGGACGGCGCGGTTGAACGGGGTCTGGCGATAGTTGGTCCCGCCCAGCATGGCCACGACCCGGCCGTCCGGACGCATGGCGACCACGGCCACCTGGCCGACCTTGCGCTTGGCCGCGCCCTTCATGTCGACGGCCACGGCGCGCTCGACGATCCGCTGCAGGCGGCCGTCCAGGGTGGTGGGCACGCGCACTTCGCCGTAGCCGGGGCCGTCGAAGGCCGACTTCACCTGGGGCGAGATCCAGTCGGCGAAATAGCCGCCCACCGGCAGGTCGGCCCGGGTGGTGCGCACCGCCACGTGGCCGGCCGCGGCGGCCTGGTCCGCCGTGATCGCCTTGGTCGCGACCATGGCGTCCAGCACCAGCCGGGCCCGCGCGCCGGCCGCCTGGGGATGGTCGACCGGGTCCAGGTCGACCGGCGCCTTGACCATGCCCGCCAGCATCGCCGCCTCGCCGATCGACAGCTGCTCGGGCGGCTTGCCGAAATAGTGCCGCGCCGCCGCGCCCAGGCCATAGACCCCGTCGCCGAAATAGATGCTGGAGAGATAGCGCGACAGGATCTCGTCCTTGGACAGCCGCAGCTCCAGCCACACGGCGATCAGCGCCTCCTGGCCCTTGCGGCGCAGGCTGCGTTCGGGCTTGAGGAACGCGTTCTTGGCCAGCTGCTGGGTGATGGTGCTGCCGCCCTGCACGGTGCGGCCGGCCTTGGCGTTGACCACCAGGGCCCGCGCCATGCCCCCGAGATCGACGCCCAGGTGGTGGTAGAACCGCCGGTCCTCGATGGCGATGAAAGCGGCCGGGACGTGCTTGGGCAGCGCCTTGATGACCACCGGCGCCTCCTTGTAGGCCCCGCGGCGGGCGAAGGGCCGGCCCTGGTCGTCCAGCAGGATCAGCGCCCGGTTGGGCAAGGGCTCCAGGGCGCGCGAGATCGGCAGGCTGGCGCCCAGCCAGACCAGCAGGACCGCCAGCGGCAGCAGCGCCCCGATCCCCGCCCCGAACCACAGCCGATGGCGGACGACGAAGGCGCGCGAGACCGTCCAGGCGGACGCCAGCCTTGCCTTCATGCTCCCAGGGATCATCAGCGACGCGCCTCCGCGACCTCAACGCCGCTCAAGCTTGCACAACGGCCCAGGAGGATCGGGGTTCACCGTGTCAGGACATTGGCGGCGCTCGCCTGCACGCGGCCTCAGCCGTCTTCAGGCCAGCGGCATGAAGGCGTCGACCTTGTCCAGGGCGGCCAGCGGCGCGTGGATGCGGCAGCGCAGCCCCTCGGGACGGTAGTCGATGTCGACCTCGCCGCCCAGTTCATTGGGCAGGGCCAGCTCGACGATGCGCGAGCCGAACCCGCGCCGCTCGGGCGGGCGCACCGTGGGGCCGCCCTGCTCGGTCCAGGTGATGTCCAGCCGGTCGCCGCCCGCCACCGACCAGCCGATGTCGACATGGCCGCCGGCCGACGACAGGGCGCCGTACTTCAGGGCGTTGATCGCCAGCTCGTGGAAGGCCAGGGCCAGCACCACGGCGGGCTTGGGCGAGACCATCAGGTCCTGGCCGCTGATCGTCAGCTGTCCCGGATTGGCGCGATAGGGCGTGACCGAGCCGTCGATGATCTGGCGCAGGCTGGCGGCCGACCAGTTCTCGTCGGTCAGCACGTTGTGGGTGGCGGCGATGGCCATCAGCCGTCCCTCGAACGCCCCGCGCACGGCCAGGTCGACGCCGGCGTTGCGCAGCGACTGGCTGGCGATCGACTGGATGGTGGCCAGGGTGTTCTTCACCCGGTGGTTCAGCTCGTTGACCAGCAGCTGGCGGTGGGCCTCGGCGCGCACCTCGCCGGTCACGTCGCGCGAGGTGGCCAGGACCCGGATCACCCGGCCCTCGTCCCCCCGCTCTTCCGACAGGATGGGCGACACCGTGGTGTCCCACCAGCGCGGCTCGCCCCTGGCCGTCGGGCACTGGGCGCGGAAGGCCGAGGCCTCGCCGGCCAGGGCGGTCCGCAGGGCCTGCTCGACGGCCGTGCGGCTCTCGGCGGGCCACATCTCGGGCCAGTAGCGGTTGCGGTTGCGGCCCGCGAAGTCCTCGATCTCGAACAGCGCCTGGCCGCGGGCGTTCATGTATTCGACGAAGCCTTCGGGGCTGATCACCCGGATGCAGTCGCGGCTGGCTTCCACGATGCTGAGGAAGTACGCCCCCGCGCCTTCCAGAACGGTCTTGTCCGATCCCTCGCCCGACACCAGGGTCTCCTTGCTGGAACCCATGTTCACCGAGCCGCGCAGCAATTCAAGCGATGCGTGTATTTTAGGGACGGACTTCTTGGGAAACGACCGATCCAACCTCAGCCCGGCAGTTCTTCGCGGCTGGCTTCCAGCATGCCGACCAGGGCCGCCGACAGACGCGACGTCTGGGCCATGCGGCGCAGCGCCTCGCGGGCGTGATCGCTGTCGGCGAGCTCGGCTTGCCGCTCGAGACGCTCGGCTTCGTTCAAATGGTCGAGTTGGCTGGGCATGCTGAACATTTACGGGAGATGAACGACGCCATCCATGTGACCGCTGGTCGCAGAACGGTGTAACATCACGTAAAATCAAGCGCTTAGGCCGGACACCGGTGTCAGAACTGAAAACGGCCCCGAGTCATTCCTGACCCGGGGCCGTCGTCCTGTTCCCCAACAGGACGGCGTCGCGCGCTACCAGAACCGGCGCGGCGGCGTCGCCTCAAAAACCGATGCCCCGTTCTCGCTCGACGGCCGTCCCGGTACAACGTGACGGCCTGTCGCAGGAGAATGACGCCGGCGTCACATAACAAAGCTTTACCAAAAGGCGCTGGTCAAGTCATGACACCGGTATCATACCTATGCCCAACACACGCCGCCCCAAGGGCGACAAGGGTTTCGGCAAGGACCGACCGGGAGGACGACCAGGAACGCGAGGGTTTGGTAAGGCCCTCCCGCTTCCTCTCCCGGCCGCCACGCCGCGTCCTTGCGTCGCGGGGTTCGGACGTGAAGTCCCAGGGAGAGTCTCGTCGTCATGCCGCTTAGCCCCCTCACCCGCCGCCGCCTGCTGGCGACGACCACCGCCACCTTCGCCGCCGCCGCGGCCATGGCCCCGCTGAAGGCCCTGGCCCAGGGCGCCGCGCCGTCCAAGGACCAGGTCCTGACGACGATGAAGAAGGCCACGACCTTCATGGCCGAGAAGGCCGCCTACGAGGGCGGCTATGTCTGGAGCTACCTGCCCGACTTCTCGCGCCGGTTCGGCGAGATGGAAGCCTTCCCGACCATGATCTGGGTCCAGCCGCCCGGCACGGCGACCATGGGCCACCTGTTCCTCGACGCCTATCACGCCACGGGCGACGAATATTACTACGAGGCGGCCAAGAAAGCGGCCCTGGCCCTGATCAAGATCCAGCACCCGGCGGGCGGCTGGAACTACATGGGCGACCTGGCCGGGCCGGAGTCGCTGAAGAAGTGGTACGACACCATCGGCAAGAACGGCTGGCGGCTCGAGGAATTCCAGCACTACTATGGCAACGCCACGTTCGACGACGAAGGTACCGCCGAGAGCTGCCAGCTGATGCTGCGCATCTATTTGGAAAAGAAGGACAAGGCCTTCAAGCCGGCGCTGGACAAGGCCATCCAGTTCGTCCTCGACAGCCAGTATCCGGTCGGCGGCTGGCCCCAGCGCTTCCCGCTGATGAGCGGCTTCGAGAACAAGGGCCACCCCGACTACACCGGCTACATCACCTTCAACGACGGCGTGGTCGACGAGAACGTCAAGTTCCTGATCATGGTCTGGCAGACCCTGGGCGACAAACGCGTGCTGGACCCGATCAAGCGGGCCATGGACGTCTACATCGCCGCCCACCAGCCGATGCCGCAGCCCGGCTGGGGCCTGCAGCACACCGTCGCCGACCTCAAGCCGGCCGGCGCGCGCACCTACGAGCCCAAGGCCTTCGCCAGCCACACCACGGCCGGCAACCTCGAAAACCTGATGGACTACTACGAGCTGACGGGCGACCCGAAGTATCTGGACCGCATCCCCGAGACCATCGACTGGCTGGCCTCGCTGAAGCTGCCCGACAACGTCGCGCCCGGCCGCCCGCGTTATCCCACCTTCATCGAGATCGGCACGAACGAGCCGCTCTACGTGCACCGTCGCGGCTCGAACGTCTTCAACGGCGAGTACTTCATCGACAAGCACTGGGAGAACACCATCGTCCACTACTCGTCGTTCCGGGCAGTCAACATCGACAAGCTGCGCAAGCGCTACGCCGCCCTGAAGGCGACCCCGGCCGAAGTGGTCAGCAAGGACTCGCCGCTGAAGGTGAAGGGCGGCAGCCGCCCCCTGCCCCGCTACTTCACCACCAAGACCATCTCGGTCTCCGACCTCAATGTCGGCGCCCTGAAGACCAGCGAGAAGACCACCGACGCCGAGGTCGCGGGCCTGATGGCGGGCTTGAACGCCGAGGGCTGGTGGCCCACCCCGATGAAGGCGGTCAGCAACCCCTATATCGGCGACGGCTCCACCACCGTGACCCCGGGCGAGTTCTCGATGACCCGCGTGGGCGACCCGACCGACACCTCGCCCTACATCGCCGACGTGCCCAAGCCGGGCATCTCGACCGGCGCCTACATCGAGAACATGGCGGCCCTGATCCGCTACATCACGGCCTAGGCCGGCCCAAGGCCAAATGTCGCACCCCGCGAAACGGGGCCTTGGGGAGCATATTCCTAACGGTTTTCCGCTAGACCGGCGGTATGACGGGGCAGACGCCTTCGCCCGGGCCGGCCAGGCTCGGCATTCTGGACGAGCGGGTCGACGAGGTCGCCGCGGCCAGCCGGCGCGCGCGTCCTCAACGGCTGATCATGGCGGTGTTCATCACCGGCTTCCTGCTGTTCAACCTGGGTTTCCGCACCGCCTTCGTCTGGCTGGCCGCGGTGCTGTTCGCCGACCTGTACGGACTGGCCGTCACCCGCCTGGCCGCCAAACGGGGCGCCGGGCCCAAGGTCCGCCGCGCCGGCTATGTATCGGCCGTGGTGGTGATGGTCAGCGTCTGGACCTCCCTGGCCGTGGTGCTGTGGCTGTCCGAACACCCGGCCCTGCGCTTCGCCGCCGTCTGCCTGACCGCCGGACAGCTGATCCACGCGCAGGCGGTCACCTTCCGCTCGCCGACGGTGTTCGCCTTCGACGCCGGGCTTCCGGCCCTGGCCCTGGCCGGCATGCCGCTGCTGCTGGGCGGCTACGGCGGCTGGTCCAGCCTGACGGTGCTGATCGCCGTCGCCCTGGTCCTGCTCTACACGGTCTCCAGCGCCACCCTGAACGCCCGCCGCGTCTCCGCCCTGGAGGCCGCCGAGCGCGCGGCCATGTCGGCCAGCGCGGCCAAGTCGGTGTTCCTGGCCACCATGAGCCACGAGCTGCGCACGCCGATGAACGGCGTCCTGGGCATGGCGCGCGCCCTGACCGCCGGCCCGCTGGACCGCCAGCAGGCCCGCCAGGTCGACATGCTGATCCGCTCGGGCGAAGGCCTGATGACCATCCTCAACGACGTGCTGGACGTCTCCAAGATCGAGGCGGGCAAGCTGGAGCTCGAGGTCCTGGCCTTCGACCTGCGCGACCTGGTCGACGAGGTCGCGGGCCTGTGGGCCGAGGCGGCGACCGCCAAGGACGTGCGCCTGACCAGCGTGGTGGATCCCCTGGCCCCGACCTGGGTCAGCGGCGATCCGACCCGGCTTCGCCAGGTCCTGACCAACCTGATCTCCAACGCCCTGAAGTTCACGGCCAGCGGCGCGGTGACCCTGCGCGTCGGCCCGGCCGGCGCGGCGTTCCAGGAGATCCAGGTCGTCGACACCGGCATCGGCATGTCGGCCGAGCAGCAGGCGCGGCTGTTCCAGGCCTTCTCCCAGGCCGACGCCTCGATCACCCGCCGGTTCGGCGGCACGGGCCTGGGTCTGGCCATCTGCAAGCAGCTGACCGAGCTGATGGGCGGGGCCATCACGGTGCGCAGCGCGCCGGGCCAGGGCTCGGCCTTCACCCTGGCCCTCCCCCTGCCGGCCGTCGCCGCGCCCGAGGTCGCGCCCAGCGCGCCGTGCGAGGGCATCGCCGGGCTGCGGCTGCTGGTCGCCGACGACAACCACATCAACCAGCTGGTGGCGCGCACCATCCTGGAAGCCGCCGGCGCCCGGGTCGAAGTCGCCGACAACGGCCGCCAGGCCCTGCAGCGCCTGGGCGAGCACGCCTATGACGCGGTGCTGATGGACGTGCACATGCCCGACATGGACGGGCTGGAGGCGCTGCGGCGGGTCCGCGCCGGGGCGGCCGGGGCCGGCGACATCCCCGTCATCGCCCTGACCGCCGACGTCATGCACGGCGACGAGGGCGACCTGCTGGCCTGCGGCTTCGACGCGGTGCAGGCCAAGCCGATCCAGCCGGCCGCGCTGATCTCGGCGATCGCCCGGGCCTGCCCCGGCGCCCGGCCGACGACCCTGGCCGCGTCCTAGGCCAGCAGCTTGCGCATGAACCAGCGCGGATAGAACGGCTCCGGGCCGTCCATCCGCGCGAAGACCTCGAAGCCCAGCCGCTCGTAGAACGGCCGGGCCTGGAAGGCGTAGGTGTCCAGCCACATCAGGTGGCAGCCGCGCGCCCGCGCCTCGGCCTCGGCCCGGGTCATCAGGTCAGTCCCCACGCCCGTCCCGCGCAGCGCCTCGGGCACCACGACCATGTCGACATAGAAGGCGCCCCAGCGCGACTGCGCCCACAGGCCGCCCCGCACGGCCGGCTCGCCCGGCGTCCGGATCAGCAGGGCGAAGTCGCGGTTGTCGGGCGGGCCGACCGCCTCGCCAGTGAAGGCGCGCAGCACCGCCAGGCCCTGCTGGTAGGACTCCAGCGACGGCGTCTCGGTCTGGTGGATTTCGAAACTCATCCGACCAGCCTAACGCCCTTTCTCCTCCCTCGCGAAGCGGGGAGGTGGCGCGATGCGGATACGCATCGTGACGGAGCGGGCGTCCGCCGCACGACCCCCTCCGTCTCGTCGCTGCGCGCCGATCCACCTCCCCCGTTTCACGGGTGAGGACGTCGAGGTTCCGACTCTGGAACCCGTCCCCCGCCCAGGACGCTGTTCCTGTGTCGGATCAACAGCAAGTTCGTGTGCGTCATGGCCCTCAAGGCCTTCATTTCCCTCGCCGTCCTGGCCGCCGTCCTGGTCGGCCTGCTGATGCCCGTGCCCGGCCACCGCAAGGCCGAGGCCACCCAGTCGCGGATCGAGACGATCGACATCAAGAACTAGCGGCCCTTGATCGCAGGGCCGGGCCCGCTAGTTTGCGCTCAAACAAACGTTTGGGAGCACCCGCGCCATGACCTCCTCTGTTTTCGGCGCCTTCATCTGCGACGCGATCCGCACGCCGATCGGCCGCTATGGCGGGGCGCTGTCGGGCGTGCGGGCCGACGACCTGGCGGCGATCCCGATCAAGGCCCTGGCCGAGCGCAACCCGGGCATCGACTGGGGCGCGCTGGACGACGTGGTGCTGGGCTGCGCCAACCAGGCCGGCGAGGACAACCGCAACGTCGCGCGCATGGCCGCCCTGCTGGCGGGCCTGCCGACCACCGCCTCGGGCTCGACCGTCAACCGGCTGTGCGGCTCTGGCCTGGACGCCCTGGGCGTGGCCGCCCGCGCCATCAAGGCCGGCGAGGCCGGGCTGATGATCGCCGGCGGCGTCGAGAGCATGAGCCGCGCGCCCTTCGTGATGGGCAAGGCCGACAGCGCCTTCTCGCGCAACGCCGAGATCTTCGACACCACCATCGGCTGGCGCTTCGTCAATCCGGCCATGCGCAAGGCCTACGGCGTCAATTCCATGCCCGAGACCGCCGAGAACGTCGCCGACGACTGGAAGGTCAGCCGCGCCGACCAGGACGCCTTCGCCCTGCGCAGCCAGGCCCGCGCGGCGGCCGCCCAAGCCTCGGGCCGGTTCGACGCCGAGATCGTCCCGGTCGTCCTGCCCCAGCGCAAGGGCGATCCCGTGGTGGTCTCCAAGGACGAGCACCCGCGCGCCACCACGATCGAGGCCCTGTCGGCCCTGAAGCCGATCGTCCGCCCGGACGGCACGATTACCGCCGGCAACGCCTCGGGCGTCAACGACGGGGCCGCCGCCCTGATCGTCGCCTCCGAGGCGGCGACCAAGGCCCACGGCCTTACGCCCCGCGCCCGCATCCTGGGCGTAGCCGCCGCCGGGGTCGAACCGCGCGTGATGGGCATCGGCCCGGTCCCCGCCACGAAGAAGCTGCTGGCGCGCCTGGGCCTGTCGATCGGCGACATCGACGTGGTCGAGCTGAACGAGGCCTTCGCCGCCCAGGGCCTGGCGGTGCTGCGCGACCTCGGCCTGCCCGACGACGGCGACCACGTGAACCCCAACGGCGGGGCCATCGCCCTGGGCCACCCCCTGGGCATGAGCGGCGCCCGGCTGGGCCTGACCCTGGTCGAGGAGCTGCACCGGCGCGGCGCCCGCTACGGCCTGGCCACCATGTGCATCGGCGTGGGTCAGGGCATCGCCATGGTGGTGGAGCGGGTCTAGGGCCGCCCCTACCGCGCCGCAGCGTGACCTCTACGCTGAATCATCCATGATCGGCCCCGCATCGTCGGAGCCCGCCCATGACCCTTCGCGCCCTCGCCCTGTCGCTCGTCGCGGCGGCCCTGCTGGCCACGCCCGCCGCCGCCCAGACGCTGAGGATCACCGGCGGCGAGATCGCCGCCGCCCCGGCCGCGGCCGACGGCGTGCGGGTCTACAAGGGCCTGCCCTACGCCGCCCCGCCCGTGGGCGAGCGCCGCTGGAAGCCGCCCGAGCCCGTCCAGCCCTGGACCGGCGTGCGCCCGGTCGACGCCTACGCGCCCAACTGCCTGCAGCCCAAGCGCTACGACGACATCGACCCGTTCACCCCGTCCATGAGCGAGGACTGCCTC
This sequence comes from Caulobacter sp. CCG-8, assembly GCF_037402475.1. Lineage (NCBI taxonomy): Bacteria > Pseudomonadati > Pseudomonadota > Alphaproteobacteria > Caulobacterales > Caulobacteraceae > Caulobacter > Caulobacter sp. CCG-8. The sequence continues at coordinate 30,214 of NZ_JBBEUD010000024.1, read as the reverse complement.
TATCTGAACATCACCACGGCCGCGAAGCCGACCGAGAAGCTGCCGGTGTTCTTCTGGATCCACGGCGGCGGCTACGGGGCGGGTTCGGGATCGGAGCCGCGCCATGACGGCCAGGCCCTGGCCCGCAAGGGCATGGTCGTGGTGACGATCAACTACCGCCTCGGCGTCTTCGGTTTCCTGGCCCATCCGGAGCTGACCGCCGAGAGCCCCCGCCACGCCAGCGGCGACCAGGCCCTGGCCGACATGGTCGCCGCCCTGCGCTGGGTGAAGGCCAATGTCGCGGCGTTCGGCGGCGACCCGGACAACGTCACCATCGCCGGCGAGTCGGCCGGTTCGGACGCCGTCAGCCGGATGATGATCTCGCCGGAAGCCAAGGGCCTGTTCCACCGCGCCATCGGCGAAAGCGGCTCGGCCTTCTCGATGATGGGCGACGACCAGACCCTGGCCCAGGCCGAGGCCGTCGGCCAGGCCTTCGCCCGGTCGCTGGGCGGCGACGACCTCAAGCGCCTGCGTGAACGCTCCTCGGCCGAGATCCTGGCGGCGAGCATGGCCCCGAACGCCGCCTTCGCCTTCCGGCCGAACCTGGACGGCTGGATCCTGCCCGCCACCGCCGCCCAGACCTTCGCCGCCCGCCAGCAGTCGGACGTGCCGCTGCTGGTCGGCTGGAACCGCGACGAGGGCAGCCTGTTCCAGGGCGCGATCTTCGGCGAACGCGCGCTGCAGCCGGTGCTGGCCGAGCGCTTCGGCCCCCGGGTCGGCGACGCCCTGGCCCTCTATCCCGCCGATCCGCCCGCCGTGGCCCGCGCCTCGCAGCAGACCTATGCCGGCGACCTGTGGATGGGCCTGCCGACCTGGCGCTGGGCCGTGGCCCAGACCCAAACCGGCAAGTCGCCCGTCTATGTCTACCGCTTCGACCACGCGCCCAGGATTCCCGACGGCTGGTTCGGCGCCGCCAACCGCGGCAAGGACTTCGGGGCGTTCCACTCGGCCGACATCGTCTACGTGTTCGACCATCCGGAGATCCTGAAGGCCTGGACCACCGACGCGGTCGACCGCCGGGTGGCCGACCAGACGTCGTCCTACTGGGTCAATTTCGCGCGCGCCGGCGATCCGAACGGCCCCGGCCTGCCGGCCTGGACGCCCTACGACCCCGCCACGCCGAAGAAGATGCTGATCGGGCCCGAGACCCGGCTGGTCGACGATCCGGACATCGCGCGGCTGCGGTTCCAGGAGAGCGCGGGGAAGTAGCGGCTATTTCCGCGCCGCCTTGATCGCCGTCTCCAGGTCCGCCCGCCGCGCCTGGAGGTCCTCCGTCGCCGCCGCCTCCTCGGCGTCCAGCGCCGCGCGGCGTTCGGCGAAGGCCAGTTCCGAGGCTTCGGCCTCGTCCTCGAGGGCGTCCAGCCGCGCCTTCAGGGCGGCCAGCTTCTCGGCTCGCGCCGTCTCGGCCTTGGACGGTTTGCGCCGCGCCTTGGCGGGCAGTCCCTTCAACGCCGCGCCCAGGCCGCCGGCCGGGGTGGTGACCACGGTTTCCGGCCCCTTCAGGGCGGCGTCGTGGGCCGGCCCCTCGGCGATCTCCCGGGCCGTGCCGTCCTTGAACAGGTCGCGGCCGACGTCCCACGCCTCCAGGGCCTTGGCGCGCGAGGTCGCGGCCACGGTGTAGTCGTGGAGGCCGTCCGACCAGGAGAACACCTTGAGCTTGCGCGCCATGCCTCACGAACGGCCGGATTGTTCAGCTTGTTCCGAAGGTTGGCCTTAGGAACCTCACCCTGCGGCGAAGGATTTTCCCTCCACGAGAGATGGAGGACGACGATGCCCCAGGGCGACAAGTCGAAATACACCGACAAGCAGGAACGCAAGGCCGACCACATCGCCGAAGGCTACGAGGCGCGCGGCGTCTCCGAGAAGGAGGCCGAGCGGCGCGCCTGGGCGACGGTCAACAAGGACGACGGCGGCGGCAAGAAGCCCGGCGGCTCCGGCCGCGGCAAGTCCACCGGCCATCCGGCGGCCCACAAGGGCGGCGAAAAGGGCGGCAAGGCGGCGGCTTCGCGCACCGCGGCGGAACGCTCGGCCTCGGCCAAGAAGGCGGCCGCGACCCGCAAGCGCAACGCCGAACACCACGCTCATCATTAGGAACGTCCATGACCGACAAGATCAACAGCCCCGGCCGCGAGGCCAACGAGGCCCTGCCCGCCGGCGAACATCCGGGACTGGTTTCGGACGCCGACACCAGGAAGACCGGCCAGAAGGAACGCCGCACGGCTGGACCCGACGGCGGCGACTCCCGCGAGATCGGCGACACCTTCAAGAACAGCCCCGGCGGGCGGGCCTAGGCCTCGGCTGAAGCCGGGGACAGGCGCATGCGCCTGTCCCCGACGGCAAGCCTCAGGACTTGCTCAGATCCATCCCCAGGGTCGGCCCGATCCCCTCGGGGTGCTCGCCGAACGGGTTGGACGACCGCCGCTTGGCCGCCGCTTCCAGCTTGCGGCGCAGGTCGTCGTCCAGGGCCAGTTCCGCCTTGGGTACGGGGTCGTCCTCATCCACCGCATCGTCGACCAGCGAGGCCGACAGCACCTGGCGCAGGCGGGCGCCGAAACGGGCGTCTTCGGGGGTGCCCGGCGCGGGCGGCGCGGCCAGGAATTCCAGGACCTCCTCAAGCGCGGTGTCGTTGTCGACGTGATCGGTCATGGGAGGTCTCCAAGGCGGTTCGCACTGCCGATCCAACGGCTTGGCCGCCACGACGGTTGCCGAGCGCCCCCCGGTGGTCCTAGACAGGCCCCTCACCTCTTCGGACCCGATCCCATGGCCTGGACCCGCCTCTACGACGAAGCCGAGCCGCAGCGCGTCAACCGCTGGCTGGCCCAGAACGGCGTCTGCTCGCGCCGCGAGGCCGAGGCCCTGATCAGCCAGGGCCTGATGTCGATCGACGGCCAGCGGGTGGACGACGTCGGCCGCAAGATCGAGCCCGGCCAGACCCTGGTGCTGTCCGACCGCGCCCAGGCCAAGCTGGAAGGCGCCCTGACGGTGATGATCCACAAACCCGTCGGGATCGTCTCGTCGCAGCCCGATCCGGGCCAGGTCCCGGCCGTGCGCCTGCTGACCCGCGAGGCCCTAGTCGGCCAGAGCCCGGTCATCCCCGGCTTCGACAACAAGCTGGCCCCGGTCGGACGCCTCGACATGGATTCGCGCGGCCTGCTCATCCTGTCGGAGGACGGGGTGGTGGCTAAGGCGGTGATCGGCCCGGCCTCGGAGCTGGAGAAGGAATACCTCGTCTGGGTCGACGGCTGGATCACCGACGAGAAGCTGGCCCTGCTGCGCCACGGCCTGGAGCTGGACGAGCGCCAGCTGCGCCCCGCCGAGGTCGAGGTCGTGGGCCGCCAGCAGCTGCGCTTCGTGCTCAAGGAAGGCCGCAACCGCCAGATCCGCCGGATGTGCGAGCTGGTCGAGCTGACGGTCACCGACCTTCTGCGCATCCGCATCGGCGACCTGGTGCTGGGCGACCTGCCCGAGGGACGCTGGCGGCCCCTGACCCCCGCCGAACGGGCTGGCCTGATCCATCCCGCCGCCGGATAAACCCGACGTTGACCGCCACCCCGGGCGGGGGCAGGTTCGCAATACCGCTTGGGGGATCGGGCCGGTGGGCTTAAGCCGGTCGCCTGTCCCCTTCGGCAGCCGCATCCAGTTCGTACAGCCATGATCGCCATCACGCCCGCAGCCGCCGCGCCGGTCCGCAAGAAGAACCGCAATCGCTACCGCAAGCCGGTGCGCACCCTGCGGACCGTCCTGCCGGCGATCGCCGTCGGCATGGCCGTGGCGATCGTCGGCCAGGGCGTGATCCGCGCCATGGCCGTCAAGCCCGCCGCTCCCGCCTCCGCCGCGCCGCTGCGCATGGAGAACCCACGCTTCACCGGCACGCTGAAGGACGGCCGCGCCTTCCTGATCACCGCCTCCTCGGCCACCCGCGACCTCAGCAACGCCGACCAGGTGTTCCTGAAGAACCCGCAGCTGACCCGCGGCTACGGCTCGGACAACCCCACCCACGTGGTCTCCAAGGACGGGGCCTACCAGGAGGAGAAGGGCTCGCTGCTGCTGACCGGCGACGTCAAGATCGACAACGGCCAGGGCTACCAGTTCGCCTCGCAGAAGGCGCTGATCGACACCCACACCGGCGACCTGGTCGGCGGCGCCGCGGTCGAGGGCGCCGGCCCGAACAACGGCTCGGTCCGGGCCGACAACTACTCGGTCAGCGACAAGGGCAACCGGGTGGTGTTCAAGGGCCGGGTGCGCACGCGCCTCACGCCGCAACAGTGACCGCGACCGACCCGAAGGGCGGCGGATCCAGGCCCAGCGTCTGTTTCCTCTACATCGCCCAGACCCACCAGATCCTGCACAGCCTGCCGATCGCCATCGCCCTGGCCCGGGGCTGGCCCGACGTCGACGTGCATATCGCCGCCACCGCCCAGGAACACCTGGACTATGTGCGCGACCTGCTGGAGACGCTGAAGGCCCCGCCCATCCCCATGCGGCTGCTGCCGCCGACCTGGCTGCGCGAGCTGCGGCTGAAGGGCTCCTCGACCCCGCCCAAGGCCCTGATGCTGGCGGCCAACGTTCACCGCCTGGGTCGCTACGACGCCGTGGTCACGCCCGAGCGCACCACGGCCCTGCTGCGCAAGCTGGGGGTCAAGGACACCAAGCTGGTCTACACCCAGCACGGCGCCGGCGACCGGGGCGGTCCGTTCGAGCCGCGCCTCAAGCAGTTCGACCTGGTCATGGCCGCCGGCCCCAAGCAGCGCGACCGCATGCTGGACGAAGGCTGGGTCACGCAGAAGACCTGCGCCATGGTCGGCTATCCCAAGTTCGACATCATCGACGCCCTGCCGCCCTCGCCGCTACCGGTCTTCCCGCAGGCCAAGCCGCTGGTGCTGTACAACCCGCACTTCCACCCGACCCTGGGCTCCTGGCCGAAGTGGGGCCGGCGGATTCTCGAGCGGTTCGCGGCGGACGAGCGTTACAATCTGATCTTCGCGCCCCATATCCGCCTCTTCGAAGGCGCGGATCCCCGTTCGATCGAGGCCCTGGCCCCGTTCGTCGATCATCCGCGCATCCATCTCGACCTGGGGGGGCCCGCGGCGATCGACATGACCTACACCCGCGCGGCGGACATCTATCTGGGCGACGTCTCCAGCCAGGTCTACGAGTTCCTGCGCACGCCCAAGCCGTGCCTGTTCCTCAACCCCACCCACGCCGACTGGCGCGGCGACGAGAGCTTCCATCACTGGCTGTACGGGCCGGTGCTGGACGACATCGAGGGCGTGGTCGACGCCGTCGCCTCGGCCCAGCGCGGGCACGGCGACTATGTCGAGGCCCAGAGGAAGGGCTTCGCCGAGAGCTTCGACCTGCGCGAGACGCCCTCGTCGGTCCGCGCCGCCCAGGCGATCGTCGACCGCCTGCCATCGGGACGCCGACGTCCGCGATGAGCAAGGAAACCAAGGTCTTGCACCGGGTTCTGGCCAATGCCGGGACCCTGCTTGGAGGGCGTACGGTCAACGCCGTGGTCGGCCTGGCCTATATCGCCTTGACCGCACGTGGCCTCGGCAAGGAGCTGATGGGCGTGATCGTGCTGATCAACGCCTTCTCGCAGTTCCTGGGCGAGGTGGCCAAGTTCCAGTCGTGGCAGACCCTGCTGCAGTACGGCGCCTCGGCCCTGCTGCAGAACGACCGGCCGCGCTTCCAGCAGGTGCTGCGCTTCACCATCCTGCTCGACTCGCTGGGCGCCGCCGTGGGCGTGACCCTGGGCGTGGTCGGCGCCCTGCTGTTCGGACATTTCCTGGGCTGGCCGGCCGAGCTGTCGCCCGCCGCCGCCTGCTACGCCCTGTCGATCGCGGTCATGGACTCGGCCACCTCGGTCGGCCTGCTGCGGCTGTTCGACCGCTTCCGCTTCCTGGCCGCCGAACAGGCCGTCAGCTCGGCGGTGCGACTGGTCGGCTGCGCCCTGTGCTTCACCCTGCACGCCCCGATCGAGGCCTATCTGGCCTCCTGGGCGGCGGGGACCGTCGCGGCCTTCCTCTACGTCAACGGCGTGGCCCTGTGGGACCTCAACCGCCGCCAGTTGCTCAAGGGCTTCACCTTCCGCGGCCCGCTGTCCGAGGGCCTGCCGGGCATCTGGCGCTTCGCCTGGGCCACCAATTTCAGCGGCACCATCGACACCGCCTTCAGCCAGGTGATCACCCTGGTGGTCGGCTCGGTGCTGGGCCCGGGCCAGGCCGCCATGTGGCGCGTGGGTCGCCAGGTGGCCGACGGCATGGCCAAGCCGGCCAAGCTGCTGGTCCCGGCCCTCTATCCCGAACTGGCCAAGATGCGGGCCACGGGCGGCGAGGACGCCATGCGCAAGCTGTCGCGCCAGATCGGCCTGATCGGCGGCGGCGTGGCGGGCCTGCTGCTGCTGGTCTCGATCCTGTTCGGCGCCCACATCCTGGCCATCGTGATGGGCCCCGCCTTCGCGGCCGGCGCCAGCATCATGAACTGGCAGGTGGCCGCCGCCGCCATCGGCGTCCTGGCCATGCCGCTGGAGCCGATGCTGGTCTCGCTGGGCAAGGCGGGCCTGGCCCTGCGCGTGCGGGCCGTGGTCTGCGCGATCTACCTGGCCTGCCTGGTGCCGCTGATCCGCGCCGCGGGCCTGGACGGCGCCGGGGCGGCCCTGGTCGGCGTCGCCGCCGCCCTGGCGATCGGCATGTACATCGCCCTCAAGCGAAGCCTGGCCCAGGAAACGGCCCACGCCAAAGACGAACAAACTTGCGCCGAGGATCAAAACGGCGCCAAAGGCCTTCCGCAATGATTACTCCGACGTCCTCTTCGCGAACCGTGAGATTCGCCGATTTCCCCACCCTGACCGCCGCGCTCGACTTCGCCGCGACCGGTGAAACGGGGATCAACCTCTATTCGCTGCGCGGCGAACTGGTCGAGGCCCTGCCCTACGCCAAGCTGCGCGAGCAGGCCCTGGAGCTGGCGCCGCGCCTGCTGGCCACCGGCGCCAAGCCGGGCGACAGCGTCGGCCTGATCGCCGAGACCGAGGGCGACTTCGTGCGCGCCTTCTTCGCCTGCCAGTACGCCGGCCTGGTCCCCGCGCCCCTGCCGCTGCCCGCGCCGCTGGGCGGCCGCGAGGCCTATGTCGAGCAGATCGCGCGGATGCTCGACTCGGCCCACGCCAAGCTGCTGATCGGCCCGGCCGGCATGAAGGACTGGGTGGCCGAGATCGCCGCCAAGACCGCGCTGAACTTCGCCGGCGTCCTGGCTGATCTGCCGGCCTCGAAGGGCGACGCCCTGCCCGAGGTGAAGCCGGACAACACCTGCTACCTGCAGTTCTCGTCGGGCAGCACGCGCTTCCCGACCGGGGTGCTGGTCACCCACCGCGCCCTGATGGCCAACGCCGTGGCCATCACCCGCGACGGCCTGCAGGTGCTGCCGACCGACCGCGCCGTCTCGTGGCTGCCGCTCTATCACGACATGGGCCTGATCGGCTTCCTGCTGTCGCCGATGACCAGCCAGATGACGGTCGACCTTCTGCCCACCGGGGCCTTCGTGCGCCGGCCGCTGCTGTGGCTGGACCTGATCACCAAGAACGGCGGCACGATCAGCTACAGCCCGACCTTCGGCTACGAGCTGTGCGCCCGTCGCGCCGAGGTGGCCTCGATCGAGCACCTGGACCTGTCCAAGTGGCGCAGCGCCGGCCTGGGCGGCGACATGATCCGCACCGGCCCGCTGCGCGCCTTCGCCGAGCGGTTCGCCAGCGTCGGCTTCTCGGAAAAAGCCTTCGTCGCCAGCTACGGCATGGCCGAGGCGACCCTGGCCCTGTCGATGGCCCCGCTGGGCGGCGGCCTGAAGACCGAGCGCCTGGACGTCGAGCGCCTGGAGCAGCACGAGGCCGTGCTCACCGACGACCTGGACCGCTCGCGCGAATTCGCCCGCAACGGCCCCGCCCTGCCCCACCACGAGCTGGAAGTGCGCGACGAGAACGGCGCGGTGCTGCCCGAGCGCGGCGTCGGCCGCATCTACGCCCGCGGCCCCAGCCTGATGCGCGAATACTTCGAGCAGCCCCAGGAGACCGCCCGCGTGCTGTCGGCCGACGGCTGGCTGGACACCGGCGACCTCGGCTACCTGATCGAAGGCGAGATCGTCATCACCGGCCGCGGCAAGGACCTGATCATCCTCAACGGCCGCAACATCTGGCCGCAGGACCTGGAATGGACCGCCGAGGCCGAGGTCGACGGCCTGCGCAGCGGCGACGTGGCGGCCTTCTCGGTCCCCGGCGACGAGGAAGAGGTCGTGGTGATCCTGGTCCAGGCGCGCGGCGGCGACGCCGACACCCGCGCGGCCCTGGTCGAGAAGATCCAGGGCGTCCTGCGCCTGCGCCACCAGGTCGAGACCCAGGTCCAGCTGGTGGGCGCCCACGCCCTGCCCCAGACCTCGTCCGGCAAGCTGAGCCGCTCCAAGGCCAAGGCCGCCTATCTGGCCGGCGCCTATGGCGAGCGCGCCTGACATGACGGGGGCCCACAAGGGCCCCGTGGTCGCCGTCACGGGGGCCACGGGTTTCCTGGGCCGCCGGCTGGTCAAGGTCCTGGCCGAGCAAGGCTGGACCGTCCGCATCCTGGCCCGACGGGACATCACCGACCCGATGTGGCGGGGCCTTGAGCCCCAGTTGGTGATCGGCGACCTGGCCAACACGGCCGCCCTGGCCGCGCTCTGCGACGGCGCCGAGGCGGTCGTCCACGTGGCCGGTCTGATCAAGGCGCAGGACCGGGCGGCCTTCGATCGCGGCAATGTCGAGGGGACGCGGCGGGTGGCTCAGGCGGCCAAGACGGCCGGCGCGCGACTCATCCTGGTCTCCAGCCTGGCCGCCCGCGAGCCCCATTTGTCCGATTACGCGGGCAGCAAACGTGGCGGAGAAGACGCAGCCCGCGAGATTTTCGGCGGTGATCTGACCATCGTCCGCCCGCCGGCGATCTACGGACCGGGCGACGTCGAGACGCTTAGACTGTTCAAAATGGCCTCGAAAGCGGCCTTTTTACCCGTTTTGAGCCCCAAAACGCGCATGGCGTGGATCCACGTCGACGACGCCGCGGCCCGAATCGCCGACTTGGTCAAAACGCCGCGCCTCGGGCTGCTCAGCTTGTCCGACAACCGTCCGGAGGGGTATGGCTGGATCGAACTCATGCGGACCGCGTCCAAAGCGGTCGGCGCGTCGCCAAGGCTGGTGCGCATCCCCTCGGGGGCGATCAAGGCTTTGGCGGTGTTGTCAAAATGGGCGTCCGCCGCAACTGGGAAGGATACAATTCTCACGCCGGGCAAGGCTCGGGAGTTGCTTCACGACGATTGGGCCCTATCTAGCAACGATCCGATTCCGGACTTTCCCCCAGTGAGATACCCTCTCGAAGCGGGATTCGCGCAAAGCGTGCGCTGGTATCGCTCGGAAGGTTGGTTGAAGGAAGAAAAGTCTCGAAAATAGCCGAATACGGCGATTTTCTGGCGGGACTGCTGTTACAATTCGGTTATGTAAGACTGTGGTCGGGGATACTGTCGGGTCGATGGAAGCTGTTACGGATCTCACTCTACGTGAAATCGGACTAGCGACGAGCAAGGTGCTCGGGCGCTCGGTCGATGTGGCGAACGATACTCATATCGGCCGCGATCTGGCGGTCGACTCCCTGGCCCTCATGAACATCATCATGGAGCTCGAAGACACCTTCGACATCTCCATTCCTCTGGATCGCCTGGCTTCGGTGGAAACCGCCGGAGACCTCGCCTCCCTGATTAAAGATCTTCGGAATAGGGCCTAAGCCATGGGGCTGTTCGACAAGCACCTCGCATATCGCGACGCCTACAATGCCATCCGGCAAGCCGGCGCCGATCCCTTCAGCGTGCGCTTCGACGCCGTCGTCTCGCCGACTGAAGGCGTGATCAACGGCAAACGCACGATCCTGCTGGGCACCAACAACTATCTGGGCCTGACCTTCGACGAGCAGGCGATCGCCTCCTCGGTCAAGGCTGTGCAGGAACGCGGCACCGGCACCACCGGTTCCCGCATCGCCAACGGCAGCTTCGAGGCGCACGTCGAGCTCGAAGCTGCCCTGGCCAAGTTCTACAAGCGCAAGCACGCCATGGTGTTCACCACCGGCTACCAGGCCAATCTGGGCGTGCTGTCGACCCTGGTCGGCCGTGGCGACCACCTGATCCTGGACGCCGACAGCCACGCCTCGATCTACGACGGCGCGCGCCTGGGCCACGCCGAGGTCATCCGCTTCCGCCACAACGACCCGGAAGACCTGTACAAGCGCCTGCGCCGCATGAAGGACGTGCCCGGCGAGCGCCTGATCGTGGTCGAAGGCATCTATTCGATGATCGGCGACACCGCGCCGCTCAAGGAAATCGCCGCCGTGAAGCGCGAGCTGGGCGGCTACCTGCTGGTCGACGAGGCCCACTCGATGGGCGTCCTGGGCGAGCACGGCCGCGGCCTGGCTGAACTGGCCGGCGTCGAGGCCGACGTCGACTTCGTGGTCGGCACCTTCTCCAAGAGCCTGGGCGCCATCGGCGGCTTCTGCGTCTCGGACATGGACGACTTCGACGTCATGCGCGTCACCTGCCGTCCGTACATGTTCACCGCCTCGCTGCCGCCGGCCGTGGTCTCCTCGACCGTGACCGCCCTGCGCCGCCTGGAAGAGCAGCCCGAGCTGCGCCACAAGCTGATGGACAACGCCCGCCGCCTGTACGACGGCCTGTCGGGCATGGGCTACGTCACCGGCCCGACCTCCAGCCCGATCGTGGCCATCACCATGCCCGACACCGAGCGCGCGATCGGCATGTGGAACGCCCTGCTGCAGAACGGCGTCTATCTGAACCTGGCCCTGCCGCCCGCCACGCCGGACAGCCGTCCGCTGCTGCGCACCAGCGTCAGCGCCGCCCACACCTTCGAGCAGATCGACCAGGTCCTGGCCGTGTTCGCCGAACTGGGCGCGGCCATGGGCCTGATCGAAGCCCCGCTGAAGCGCGTCTCGGCCTAAGGCCGGACAGCTCTGGAAAACGAAAGGCCCGAGGGAAACCTCGGGCCTTTTCTTTTTGCGGTCGGGGACATGCCCTTGGGCGTGTCCCCAAGACTTGGCTCCGTGGATGCTGATGGGGACACGCCCAAGGGCATGTCCCCATCTACGCCCCATTCCCCGCCTTCGCCCGGTCCTGGGCCTGCCGTCGGCGCCACAGGCCCCACAGCACGCCCGGCGCGGCCAGCACCGGATGGCGCTCGCGCCAGGGCGTCACCTCGACCGGCATGCCGGTGTGGCGCTCGATCTTCCAGGCGGCGTAGCGCGCGGCCCCGTCGAAGGTGAAGGCCGCCTTGATCAGCCGGGCGTAGTTCAGGGGCCGCCCCATCCGCCGGCGCAGGCGCCAGGCGGCCAGCAGGCGTTTCCGGCCCGCTTCGTCCAGCTTGGGCCGCACGACGCCGTCGGCCTCGATGCCCAGCAGCCCTTCCTCGCACCAGCAGGCGATCAGCAGGCGATGGTACCGCGCCGCGTCGAAGCCAAGGATCGAGCGCTCGCGCCCGCCCTTCTCGACCCGGAACTCGGCCGCGTAGGTCTCCTTGAACAGCGCCGTCCAATAGGCCTCGGACGGCCCCTCGGCGGGGCCCAGGGCGGCGGCGAAGCGGGCGGCGGTACGGGCGGCGTCGGCCACGGCCTCGACGACCTGGCCGGCGATCGCCGGATCGGCGCTCCACACCAGGCCCGCGGGCTGGACGAAGCGAGCCCAGATGGTGGTGTCGATCCCCTGCCCGCGCGTCGCCGCCTGGAACTGAGCCAGGGTCATGGTCGCCACCTTGGCCCGCAGCACCTGACCGTCCACCTCCAGCTCGTGATAGCTGACGTCCGGCCACAGCAGGCGCGTGACCAGGCCGCGCGGGCCCGGACGGACGCGCTCGGTCAGCACGTAGAAGTCCAGCACCCCGTCTAGGTCGCCCGTGCGCAGGATCGAGCCGTAGAACAGCACCGCCAGCGGCGTCTCGAAGCGGTCCAGGAGCTTGGCCGCGAAGGCCACGGCCTGCGGCGGGGCGGGAGCCAGCAGCTCCTCGCCCACCAGGCTTGCGACGGACCCGGTCATGCCGCCAGGAACCTCAGGGTCGGGGCCAGCACCACGGTCAGGCCGCCGGAGCCGTCATAGACGTCGCCGTCCACCACCAGCGGCTGGTTGGTGGTGATCCGCAGCCTCGAAGCGTCGCCGCGCCGGTAGCCGTAGCGGCCCGACCAGGCCGACTCCTTGCCGGCCACCAGGGCCGGGAAGGCGCCCGGCAGGCCGCGGGGCGGAGCGTCGACGTCCAGGAACTTCAGGCCCTCGCGCGGCGGGCCGAACGGCTTGACCCCGAACGGCAGGCGCTTGAGCGTGGTGGCCAGCACCAGGAAGCGGTCGGCCGTGCGGGTCTCCTCGCCGTCGATGGCCAGGCACAGCGGCACGCCGGCCCGCCACTGGTCGCGCTTGCCGCCCATGACGGTGCCGACCAGGGCGCCCAGCACGCTCATCGCCACGGCGATGCTGTGGAAGGCGCCGGTCTTGTGGACGGTCTGGGCCAGGCTGGTGGCGCGCACGAAGGCGCCCAGGCCGAAGACGAAGCCGCGCAGGCTGGGCCGCCCGTCGTCCCAGCGGACCTCCAGCGGCGCGCGGTGCTTGATCACGGCGTCGGGCGACTTGGCGGCCGCCAGGGCCTTGGCCAGGGTGAAGTCGCGCGGCACGCCCAGGTCGATGGCCAGCACGTTGGTCTTGCCGGACGGGATCAGGGCGATCAGCGGCATGGCGTCGCCGAAGATGGTCGCCGCGCGGCTGAGGACGTCGCGGATCGTGCCGTCGCCGCCGTCGATCACCAGCATCTTCACGCCGCACTGGGCGAAGGCCTGCAGGTCCTGCTCCAGCGCCTCGGGCGTGGCCGGCTCGACGAGCAGCACCGCGTCGGTCGTCGACGCGTCGCCCGTATCGGACTCCGAGCGCCCGATATTGGCGTGGCTCATCGGATTGCGGACGACGCCTACTCGCATCAGCGCGACAACCAGGAAACGACGGCCCCCTTCGGGGCGGCCAGGGCTTGCAGGATTTGCGCGGCGTGCACGACCAGGCAGATGCCCGTCCAGACCGCCACCGCCAGGAACCCGATGTCGGGACGACCGGCCACAACCGCAAGGGTCAGCAGGATCAGGTTCGGGTTCCGACGGGCGGTGATCTGCCGGAAGAAGCTGTCGAACGGCCGCCAGGCGTGCATCTCGACCTTGAACAGGGCCAGGAAGATCCCCTCCTCAACCCGCTGCAGGACGTAGCCGGCCAGGATCACCGCCAGGGCCAGCTGGCCGTGCGGCATGGTCAGGCCCAGCGCGCCGACGCCGACATACCAGGCCCACCACCAGAAGGGCGGATGCACCAGGTCGATGCCGTGGTCGAAGACGTTGCCCCACTTGGACGAGGTCAGGGTCACGCGGGCCAGCTTGCCGTCGACGGTGTCGAGGAAGGTCATGATCCAGGCGCAGACCAGGCCCCAGCCGAATTCGCCCTTCCAGAACAGCCAGAAGGCCGCCAGCACCAGCAGGAAGCCGATCAGGGTCACCTGGTTGGGCGTCATCCTGGCCAGGGCGCACCAGCGGGTGACGATCCGGGCGGGCACGGGCCACACGTGCTTGGTCACCAGGTCGGTGACGCCCTTGTACGAGCCCTGGAACAGGCGCTTCTCGACGGCCACGCGGGTCTCGGGCGTCAGGCGCTCCAGCACCGGCGGCTCGCGCTTGCGCAGGGCGTGGTTGTAGGCCGAGCCCAGCTCCACGGCGGTCAGGCGGGTGTCGACCAGGGCGGTGACGTCCTCGCCGGTGTCCAGCCGCACGATCGCCTCGCGGGCGCGGGCGGCGGGGACGTTGACGGCGACGATGCGGCCGGCCTCGTCGACCAGGGCCACGCCGGGACGGCCGGCCAGGGCCTTGATCAGCGACTCGTCGAACACCCAGCCGGCGTCGACCACCACCACGTCGCCGCTGACGAAGACCGTCTCGTGTCCGGCCTCGACCAGGCCCAGGCGGCGATAGATGCGCGACAGCCGCTCGGCCGAGGTCATCCCCCAGAGGCGCGTTTTCGCCTGACCGACCGTGACGGCGGACGGGCCGGCGGCGTCATTTGGACGATTTTCCACGCTCACGATAGACAACCCCTTGAAACCTGGGGCGATTGATAAGCAGCTTCGGCCCCTTCCGCCAGAATCCGTGAACCAAACTTTGTCGATATTCCGCTTGGCCCACCTCTCCGACCCGCATCTGCCGCCGCCGCAGGGGGCGTTCGGCTGGCGGGACCTGCTGTCCAAACGTCTGCTGAGCCGGATCGCCTGGCGGCGCAAGCATCGCGAACACCGGCCCGAGGTGCTGGCGGCGATCGTCGCCGACCTCAAGGCCCACGCCCCCGACCATGTCGCCATCACCGGCGACCTGACCAACTACGCCGCCCCGGCCGAATACGAGGCGGCCCGGGTCTGGCTGGAGGCCCTGGCCCCCGCCCGCGACGTCACCGTCAGCCCCGGCAACCACGACGCCCTGGTCGAGACCAAGGGCGGCCGGCCGTTCGCCCCCTGGACGCCCTGGCTGGGCGACGAGGGATTGGGCGAAGGCGGCGACGTCGCCTTCCCGCAGGTGCGGGTGCGCGACGGGGTGGCGCTGTTCAACCTGTGCTCGGCCGTGCCGACCGCCCCGCACCTGGCCACGGGCCGGCTGGGCAAGGCCCAGCTGGAGCGGCTGGACGCCCTGCTGGCCGACCCGGCCTATCGCGACCTCTTCCGCGTGCTGCTGATCCACCATCCGCCCGTCCCGGGGGCGGTGGCCAAGCGCAAGGCGCTGGAGGACCAGGACGCCCTGCGCGCCCTGCTGGCCCGCCACGGCGCGGACCTGGTCCTGCACGGCCACGCCCACGAGGCGATGGTGGCGACGGCCCCCGGGCCGGACGGCGCGATGATCCCCGTGCTGGGCGTGCCCTCGGCCTCGGCCATGGGCGAGCGCGGCCATCCGGCGGCGCGCTGGCACGGGGTCGAGATCGACCGCCAGGCCGACGGCGGGGTCGAGGTCAGGGTCGTGGCGCGCGGCCTGGATCCGAAGACCGGCCGGCCCGCCGAACTCAGCCGCTACGTCCTGCTGCAGGCCGGCCGGCCGCCCGCCGGACACGCCTAGCGCGAAAAGCCCGGAACCGGAGCGAACCGCGCCGTTCGGACTTCCATGGAAAAGGCCGCGTCCCTATTGTATGCGACGGCGGCGAACGCCCCGAGGCGAGGCCGACATGACCAATCCCACCGCAGAGAATTTCGGGTATCCGCGCACCAAGGTGGCGGAAACGGAGAGCTGGCTGGTCCTGGTGCGCCCCAAACAACCGACCTTCGGATCGCTGGTGCTGGTATGCAAGGAATCGGTCGAGTCCTTTTCCCAGCTGAGTCCCGCCGCCTTCGCCGACCTCAAGACGGCGACCGAGGGCGTCGAACGCCTGCTGGGCAAGGTCGTGGCGTACGAGAAGATCAACTACCTGATGCTGATGATGGTCGATAAGGACGTGCATTTCCACGTGATCCCGCGCTACGCCGGGACGCGCGAGCATGAGGGCCGCACCTTCGCCGACGCCGGCTGGCCCGCCGTTCCGGCGCTGGGCTCGACCGTCGACCTGGACCCCGACGCCGCCGAGCGCCTGGCCCAGAGCTTCGCCCAGGTCTGGTCGGCCGCGTGAAGAAGCCCATCCCCACGCCGCACGGCACGTCGCGCTTCCGGCTGATCGACGCCTATCTGCTGCGCCTGCTGACCTGGCCGATCATCGGCTGCCTGGGCGTGACCGTGATCGCCCTGTTGCTGGAGCGGGTCCTGCGCCTGCTGGACGTGCTGTCGCAGAGCAGCGCCCGCTTTGGCTACGTCACCCAGCTGGCCGCCAACCTGGTGCCGCACTATCTGGGCCTGGCCCTGCCCGTGGCGTTCTTCGTGGCGCTGTTCATCGTCATCACCAAGCTCAGCGACGGGTCCGAGATCGACGCCCTGCTGGCCAGCGGCCAGTCCCTGACGCGCGTGGCCGCTCCGTTCGTCTATGTCGGCCTGTTCCTGATGGTCTTCAGCCTGATCGTCTTCGGCTACATGCAGCCCTACAGCCGCTACGCGTATCGCGCGGTCATGCACGAGGCGATCAACGCCGGCTGGAACGGCAAGCTGAACGGCGGGGCCTTCATCGACCAGCCCAAGCTGCTGATGACCGCCGACGGCGCCGACCCGGCCGGCCAGCAGCTGACCCGGGTGTTCATCCGCCGCCAGGACGCCGCCGGCCGCGAGGAGGTGATCACCGCCGCCACCGCCGACCTGCGGGCCGACGCCGACGGCAAGAACGTCACCATGCTGCTGCGCAAGGGCCAGCGGATCGCCGTCGATGCCCGCGGCGAATACCGCACCCTGGTCTTCGACCAGTTCACCACCAACGTGCCCCTGGCCGGCGCGGCGGCCCTGCTGCGCAACCGGGGCGGCGACGAGCGCGAGCTGACCCTGGGCGAGCTGGCCCGCCAGGCCGACAGCCCCAACCCGGTCGTCCCGCGCGCCACCCTGCTGGCCGAGCTCTACGGACGCCTGGCCCGGGCCGCCTTCCTGCCCTTCCTGCCGCTGCTGGCCTTCCCGCTGGGCCTGGCCGCCAAGCGCGGCAACCGCACGCCCGGCCTGATCATCGCCGGCGTCCTGCTGCTGGCCTTCCAGCACAGCCTGCAACTGGGCCAGAGCCTGGCGGAATCGGGCAAGGCCATGCCGCTGGCGGCCATCGGCGTCCCGTGGCTGATCTTCACGGGCCTGAGCCTGTGGATGTTCATCGGCAGCCGCAAGCGTCCCGGCCAGACCCCGGTCACCGAGCTGATCCGCCGGTTCGGCGTGGGCATCAAGCGCTTCCGGCGCATGTTCCGCGACAAGTTCGAGCAGGCCGACGCATGAAGATCCAGCTGTACGTCCTGCGCACGGTCGGCACGCGGGTGCTCGGCGCCGCCCTGATCCTGTTCTCCATCCTGCAGATCCTCGACCTGCTGGAAGTGACCACCGACATCCTGGACCGGGGCCTGGGCACGGCCGGGGTGCTGTACTACGCCGCCCTGCGCTCGCCGCGCCTGATCGAGCAGGTGGCCCCCATCGCCACCCTGGCCGGCGGCCTGTTCGCCTTCTCGCAGCTGGCCCGCGAGAGCGCGATCATCGCCATGCGCGCCACCGGCATCTCGGCCTATCGCATCGTCGCCATGGCCCTGCCCGTCGCGTTCCTGGTGATGGCGCTGGACTTCACCTGCGCCCAGGTGATCGCCCCGCGCACCGATCCGGTGTTGGCCGACTGGTGGCAGGCCACCACGCCCGTCGCCGACCGCAAAGTCCCGGGTCCGCGCAGCTTCCGGGCCGGCGACGACCTGGTGATCGCCGCCGGCGCCTCGGCCGACGGCCGCACCCTGAACGCGGTGAAGATCTATCGCCGCGACAAGACCGGCCGGCTGATCGAGCGGATCGAGGCGCCGTCGGCCGCCTACGCCCGCGACAAGGGCTGGACCCTGGTCAAGCCGGTGATCGTCCGGTTCAACGGCGAGCACGTCGACGTCACCCCCGCCGCCAGCATGATCTGGCCCTCGCCCCTGCATCGCCAGGACGTCCAGGCCCTGTTCGCCGACAGCCCTGTGCCCACCGCCGCCACGGCGCGCCGGGCGCTGCTGAACGGCGGCGGCGACCGCCCGTCCACCTTCTACGAGACCCGCCTGCTGGCCGCCTTCGCCGGACCCGTGGTGTCCCTGGTGATGCTGCTGCTCAGCGCGCCGGTGGCCCTGGCCAATTTCCGCAGCGGCCAAGGCGCCGTGCTGCTGACCGGCGGCCTGGCGGCCGGCCTGATCTTCCTGGTCGTCAACGGCATGCTGTCGGCGCTCGGCGAAGGCGGATCGCTCTCACCCATCCTGGCCGTCTGGGGCGGCCCGGTCATCTTCGCGGCCCTCGCGATCTACGCGCTCGTTGTCCTGGAGGGCTGAATGCCGTTCGACACCACTGAATCCGGTCTTGAGATCATCCCCGTCAGCTCGAAGGCCGAACTGAAGCGGTTTATCGACCTGGCCAACCGCCTCAACGCCAAGGACCCCAACTGGGTGGTCCCGCTGATGTACGAGCGCATGGCGGCCCTGACGCCGGCGACCAACCCGTTCTTCCAGCACGCCGACGTCCAGTTGTGGCTGGCCGTGCGCGGCGGCCGCGACGTGGGCCGGATCAGCGCCACGATCGACCACCTGGCCACCGAGGTCGGCGCGGGCAAGACCGGCAATTTCGGCATGATCGCCGCCGAGGACGACCCGGCGATCTTCAAGGTGCTGTTCCGCACCGCCGAGGACTGGCTGACGGCCCGCGGCTGCACCCGGGCCCTGGGTCCGTTCAACCTGTCGATCAACGAGGAGGTCGGCCTGCTGGTCGACGGCTTCGACACCAAGCCGATGGTGATGATGGGCCACGACCCCCGCTACGCCGCCGCGCGGGTGGAGGAGCAGGGCTACACCAAGGCCAAGGACGTCTACGCCTATGTCTGTGATCCCCGCGCCGCCCTGCCCCCGGTGGTGGTCCGCCGGGTCAAGCGCGGCCTGCCCGAGGGCGTGGTCCTGCGCCAGCTGGACATGAAGCGCTACGACGACGAGGTCAAAGCCCTGACCTCGATCCTCAACGACGCCTGGTCGGAGAACTGGGGTTTCGTGCCGACCACCGAGGCCGAGACCGCCCAGCTGGGCAAGGCCCTGAAGGACGTGCTCGACCCGCGCCTGGTGCTGTTCGCCGAGATCGACGGCGAGGTCGCCGCCTTCATCGTGCTGCTGCCCAACGTCAACGAGGCCATCGAGGGCCTGAACGGCAAGCTGCTGCCCTTCGGCTGGGCCAAGTTGCTGTGGCGGCTGAAGGTCAAGCGGGTGAAGTCGATCCGCATCCCGCTGATGGGCCTGAAGAAGAAGTTCGCCGACAGCCTGCGCGGCCAGGTCGTGCCGTTCCACCTGATGAACGCCGGCCGCGACGCCGGCATCGCCCTGGGCTACGACAAGTTCGAGTTTTCGTGGATCCTCGAGGACAACATGCCGATGCGCCGGATCTCCGAGGCCATGGGCGCCGAGATCTACAAGACCTACCGCATCTACGAGAAGGCGCTGCAGGCGTGACCCAGCCGTTCCAGGCCCTGGTGCTGGCCGGTTCGCGCGGCGGGGTCGATCCCGTCGCCGACTACGCCGGCGTCAGCCAGAAGGGCCTGATCGTCCTGGGCGGCCGGACGCTGCTGAACCGGGTGCTGACCGCTCTGGACGAGGCCGGCGCCCAGCGCATCGCCGTCTCGACCAACGACGCGGCCCTGCAGGCGGCCCTGGAGGCCGAGAAGACACGGGCGACGCTGTCGCGCCTGCCCTCGGCCGCCGGCCCCAGCCAGAGCGTCCACGAGGGCGCGGAGGCCATGGGCACGCCCCTGCTGGTCACCACGGTCGACCACGCCCTGCTCCAGCCGGACTGGGTGACCGACTTCATGGCCGACACCCCGGCCGACGCCGACATCGCCATCCTGCTGGGCGAGGAGCACCTGGTGCAAGCCGCCGCGCCCACGACCAAGCGCACCTATCTGGCGTTCCGCGACGGGCGCTATTCGGGCTGCAACCTGTTCTACCTGAAGACCCCGGCCTCGCTGAAGGCCATCGACCTGTGGCGCACGGTCGAGAAGCACCGCAAGCAGCCGTGGAAGATCGCGGCCCTGTTCGGACCGGTGATGCTGGCGCGCTACCTGCTGGGCCTGATGACCCTGGACGAGATGGTGGCGCGGATCGGCCGCCTGGCGGGGGTCAGGGCGGCGGCCGTCCGGGCGCGGCACGGCTTGGCGGCGGTGGACGTCGACAAGCCGGCCGACCTGGACCTGGTGCGGTCCCTGGTCGAAGGGTGAGCCCCTTCGCGCCGGATTTGGCTCAGGAGGTCGCGGCCTCGGGCGCGTTGCCCTCGTCGCCGCGATAGAACACCCCGACGGCGGCGACCCAGAGCACCGCGACGATCGTGGGGATCCACGCCACGGACTCCGGCAGCGGAATGGGCGAGATCGGCCCGAGCGTCGCGGTCCAGATGACGAACGAAATCGCCGAGATCACGATCGCCAGCACCTGCGGTTTGACCCCGCCTTTCGAGGTGGACTTGACCCGGACCACCACCAGGATCGCGATACAGGCCACCGCGATCACGATCAGACAGACCAGCTTGATCGTGCCCGTGACCGAGGCCGGGATCAGGGCCACGGTCGCGGCGTAGGTCCCCAGCGCCTCGGCGGGGATCAGCTTGGCCAGGCGCGAGGCCCAGCCGTCGGTGTTGGTGTCCTGCGGAGGCGGATTGTCGCCCGGCGCCAGCGGCGGGCCGTTAACTCTCAGTGACATGGATGCTCCCTCTTCTCTTCAAAATGGTTCTTCGAAGCTGGGCGCCGACGTCGCGACTTTCCGACGCGATACTGAGTCATCCACGAGACGCCCCAGCGTGAGCGTGACCGAAGTCGCCCGCGAACGCAATCGACGAGAGAGTATGCATTTAAGCGCAACCGTAGAGCGGCAAGCGCGCGCGGACACGAAAAACCCCGCCGCCGACCACCGCGGGCGCGGCGTCGACGGCGGGGTCCTTGGAGGCCCGGAAAGGCGGAAGCCGGCTACTTCAGCTTGGCGCTGACCGAGATCCCGACGATGCGCGGCTCGTTGTAGACGGCCGCCATGTAGTTCTCGATGACGCCCTTGAGGTTCTTCTCGTTGGTGATGTTGCGGCCGAACAGGGCCACTTCATAACCGCCGTTATTGCCCTCGTAGCCCAGCTTCAGGCCGCCCTCGAAGTTGTCCTTCGAGTAGAACTCGTCGGTGTCGTAGAGCACGAAGTTCGTATAGCCCTGGATGTTCCAGTCGGTGGCGACGAACAGCTTGCCGTCGGCGCCGACCGGCAGGTCATAGCGGCCGGTGAAGCTGAAGTTGTACTTCGGCGCGTTGGGCAGCGGCTGGCCGTCGATCTGGGCGAAGGTGTTGGCGCCGACCTTGATCGTCGGGTTCTTCACCGTGCAGACCACCACGCCGTTGAGGGCGCAGACCTGGGCGTAGACGCGCTTGTCGTCGATCTCGCTGTGCAGCAGGCTGAGGCCCGCCGTCAGGGTCAGGTTGGTGATCGGGCGCCACTCGGCGTCGGCTTCCAGCCCGTAGGCCTTGGCCTTGTCGGCGTTGAACAGCACGCCGTTGCCGTTGGAGTCGTTGCCGTTCAGCTGGATGTCCTTGACCTCGTAGGTGAAGGCCGAGGCGTTGAAGCGCAGGGTGTTGTCCAGCAGCGTGCTCTTCAGGCCCGCTTCCCACGACAGGATCGTTTCCGAGTTGGCGGTGGTGAAGTCGCTGTTGAACACGGCCGAGCGGCCCTGGATGGTCGGGCCGCGGAAGCCCTTGGCCACGCGGGCGTAGAGGTTCAGGTCGGGATTGACCTCATAGTTGGCCGACAGGTCCCAGCTGACCTGCTCGTCGGCCAGGCGCACGTAGCGGCGGCCGGTGTAGGTCGAGACGTTGGCGGCGGTGTTGGACGTCTTGACCAGCACGGTCTTCTTGGCGTCGTAGGTGTCGCGCAGGCCGCCGGTGATCGTCAGGGCGTCGGTCAGCTTGTAGCTGACCTGGCCGAACACCGCCCACGAGGTGTTCAGGTTGTTCAGCCGCACCCAGTTGTTGGGGTTGTAGCCGGCCGAGGTCGGCAGCAGGAAGTAGCCGCGCTGATAGAAGTCGGTCGTGTCGCGCGAGTCGAAGTACAGCGCGCCGACCTGCCACTTCAGGCGGTCGTCGCCGTTGCTGGCCAGGCGGATTTCCTGGGTCAGCTGGTCCAGGTCGCGGACCTGGCCCATCGACTGGCCGAAGCCGTTCGGAGCGCCGGCGACCGGGAAGTTGGCCGCCGCGCCGCCGTCGGTGTCGCCGCGGCTGTAGCCGTTGGTGGTCTCGTAGGCGCTGATCGAGGTCAGGGTCACCGGACCGAAGTCGTAGGCGATGTTCAGCGACGCGCCCTGGGTGTCGTAGGCCTGCGGGTTGTTGGCCGCCTCGTCGAAGGCGACGCTGTCGCGCGGGGCCGACGAGCTGTTGGAGCCCTTCTTCAGCGCCTGGCGCAGGAACAGGGTCGAGGTGCCCTCGTACTGGCGGGCGTGGGCCGAGGCCAGGACCGTCAGCTGGTCGGTCGGGGTGGCCAGCAGCTGGACCCGGACGTCCTTCTCGTCGAAGCCGCCCATGGCGTTCTTCTTCGGGGTGACGGTGCCGTCGGCGCTGGTCCCGGCGAAGGTGTTGTCGACGTAGTCGTCGCGGTGCTGGTAGAGCGCCGACACGCGGAAGGCCAGCTTGTCGGCCACGATCGGGCCGCCGATGCCGCCGTCGAAGGTGGTCGTGCCGTAGGTGCCGTACGAGGCGCTGGCGCGGCCTTCCAAGGTCTGGGTCGGCTTGTTGGTGTCGAACTTGACGATGCCGGCGGTGGTGTTGCGGCCGAACAGCGAGCCCTGCGGGCCGCGCAGCACTTCCACCTGCTTGATGTCGAACAGCGGGTTCGACTTCAGGACCACGTGCTCCAGGATCACGTCGTCATGGATGATCGACACGGGCTGGGATGCGCCCAGGTAGAAGTCGATGTTGCCGAGGCCCCGGATGTAGAAGCGCGGGAAGATCCGGCCCGTGGTGGTCTCGGCGTAGAAGCTGGGGACCTTGCCCGACAGGGCCAGGATGTCGCTGCCGTCGGCGTTGACGGCGCGCAGCTGGTCGCCGCCGACCACGGCCACCGACACCGGCACCTTCTGCAGGTTCTCCGAGCGGCGCTCGGCCGTGACCACGATCTCGTCCAGGGCGGTCGAGGACGCCTCCTGGGCCAGGGCCGCCGTCGCGAACGACAGCGCCGACAGGGCCACGCCCGTCAGCAGGCTGACTTTCTGAATTCCGAACTTCCGCATGAGATCCCCATTTCCGGCCGTGCAGGCCTTGTATCGATCGATACGCCGGAAGGTGTCGGACATTGACCCTGTCCCCCACAAGCGTCGCCACCGTTTCCAGGTAGAGCGGACCGGCTATAGGAGTCGCCTGTGACTGGTCGATGACAGAGTAAGAAGCAGCTTACTTTGTTTGTGGATGAGACACGGAAATGCGCATCGCGATGCGGCTTTGCCACACCGGCGAGCACTCTTCAGTTTACGGAATATCCCGGCCGGAAGGCCGAGCCCGCCGGCCTACTCGCCCGCGGCGACCCAGGCCGCCGCCAGTTCGCGGTTCTTCGGCACGTCCTCGGGGAAGTCCATCTCGGCCCATTGCAGGCCCTGGATCGACTGCACCCGGACCACGTCGTGCTCCTGGGCGATCTGGTTGATCACGCTGAGGTACCAGCGCTTGAGGCCTTCCGGCGTGCGCAGGGCCTGCTCGACGATGCGGGTGAACAGGGCCGCGCCCTCGGGATCGAAGCGCAGGAAGCCGATCGACTCGGCGTCGTACTGCTCGATGGTCTTGCCGATGGCCCGCAGGGACAGCCCCTCGGTCAGCACCTTCATGTCGTCGGCGTCGTAGCCGCCCTTACGGTCGATGGTGACGGTGATCGGGGCCGACGGCGCGGCGATCAGCGCCTCGGCGATCGGGCGCTCGAACAGGGTGTCGCCGTTCAGCAGCAGGAAGTCGCCGCGCATCTCGCCGCGCGCCAGCCAGCAGGTCGCCAGGTTGTCGGTCAGGGCGTAGAACGGGTTGAACAGGGTGCGGACCTTCAGGCCCGGGATGTCCAGCCCCGCGACTTCCTTCTCGACGGTGTCGGCGGCGAAGCCGGTCACCACCACCGCCTCGGTGATCCCCGCCTCGGCCAGGTGCTTGAGCTGCCAGTGCAGCACGGTGCGGCCCGAAAGCTCGACCAGGCACTTGGGGCGGGTGTCGGTCAGGGGCGACAGGCGCTTGCCCTGGCCGGCGCTGAGGATGATGGCTTTGGCCGGTTTCGCCACGGGCGTGGTCTCGTCTATCTGGGGGAATTGAGAGCGCGAAATAGCGACGACGGGACGGGCCAACAAGCCCGCCCCGTCGTTTCAGGGTTGGAAGTATCAAGTTTCGCGGGAGGGGCGCAAGCGCGACCCCTCCCCTCGTTCAAGCGGGCCGCCTAGAACGGCAGAGTGAACTTCACGGCCAGGGCCTGGTTGCTGACCCGGTCGCCGAACTGACCCGACCAGTTGAGCTTGGCGCTGGCGCCCTTGGCGTTGACCAGGGACACGCCCAGCTCGGCGTCGCCCGTGGTCTTGTCCAGCCGCGAGGCAACATCGTACGAGCCGGCCACCGGCGGCGCGCCTTCGAAGGCCGTCGTGAACTGCGGGGCGCTGCCCGACAGCATGTGGCTGGCGCCGATGCGGGCATAGGGCCGGATGGCCGTGACGCCCTGCATGAACTCGGCGCCGACCTCCAGCTTGACGCTGGCCCGGGTGGACTGGTCCACCTGCTTGGGCGCGACCAGGTTCAGCGCGCCCGCGCCCTTTTCGGCGAAGGCGTCGGTCTGGATGCGGGCGTAGTTCACCTCGGCGATCGGCTTGGCGTAGGCCTTGTCGGCGCCGAAGCGGTAGCCGGTCCGGACGGTGACCGCCTGGAAGGTCTGCTCCTGCTTGGCCTGCGCCATCCGCAGGCCCGACGGCAGCAGGACCGCGCGGCGGGTGTCGACCGAGCTCGTGCCCGTGGTGAAGGCCATGGCGAACGCGGCCGGACCGTCGATCACCTTGGCCACGACGCCCAGCTGATAGCGGTCGCCGTCGCCCTGGGTGCGGGTCGGCACGCCGGTCCGCAGGCTCTCGCCCGACAGCGCCATGCCCAGCCGCCAGTGCGGACCGGCGGCGCGCTCGAAGCCGCCCTGCAGGCCCGCGGAGCGTTCCCGGTAGGCCATGTCCTGCGTCGTGGCGTCCAGCGTCAGCTGGCGCCCGCCGGCCTTGGTCCACACGCAGTCGTCAGCCTCGTCCCGGCCCGGCGTCGTCGGGCAGGTCATCATCGAGTCGGTGAAGCCGGCGATGGCGAAGTTGGTCACCGCCACCTGGTCGGCGTAGGTCTCGGCGCTGAAGCTGTCGTAGTAATTGGCCAGGGCCGTCTGCGACGGCTCCCAGAACAGCTCGGCCGCCACCGGCGCGAAGGCGTCGGTGCTGCCGGCCAGCTGGATGTTGTTGATGTGATCGCCCACCGAGGTGCGGTTGACGTTGAACCCGGCCGGCGAGAAGTCGACCACATAGTGCAGGTTCAGGTCGTCCTTGGTCGTCTTGAGCTCGAAGGTGGCGATCGACGAGGTCGGGGCCACCAACTGGACGCCCGAGGCGGTCACGGTGCCCGAGCCGTTCAGGATCGTGGCCGTGTGGTCGCCCGGCAGGATGTGGCCCGGGTCGGCGATCTGCAGGACGAACTTGCCCTTCAAGTCCAGCGAACCGGTCAGGTCCAGGCGGTCGATCTCGCCGGCCTTGCCCGTCTTGCCCAGGTCCAGGTCGGTCAGGAACACGCCGGTCGCGGTCTGCTTGAAGTCGCCCTCGACGCTGGTGGTCTGCACGTGGCCGTTGCCGCCGGGCGTGAAGATCCCGTCGTTGGTCAGCAGGCCGCCGTTCAGCTTCACATAGTCCAGCGACACCAGGGTCGAGGTCGTCGTGTTGTTGAAGGCGTTCAGGCCGCGGCCCAGGTCGATGTTGCCGATCACGCCCTTGTTGCTGATGAACGTGTCGTTGCCGGTGGTGGCCAGGATGGCCAGGTTCGAGTCCGCCGACACCACGCCGTTCAGGGTGATGACGTTGTTCTTGCCGCCGTCGACGAACACGCCCTTGCCGTAGACCGCGCCGCCGTGGACGTCGCCGTTCAGGGTGGCGTTGATGTCGGCCGCCGTATAGGTCGGCGTCGCCGCCGCCGAGGCCGACAGGCTGTGCGAACCGGCCGCCGGGACGTCGCCCGCCTGGCTCTGGAAGAAGGCCCCGACGCCGTTCTTGCCGCCGGCCCAGATGTTGCCGTTCTGGATCACGGTGACCGTGCCGGCGTCGCCCGTGCCGCCCAGCGAACCGGCGAACGACAGGCCCAGGCCGCTGCCGAACAGGCCGCCGCCGCCGCCCACGCTCTGGGCGAAGATGCCGACCGCGCCGTCGCCGAGCAGGATGATGTCGCCGGTGTTGACCACCTTCACATCGCCGCCGTCGCCGCCGTAGCCGTCCAGCGGGTTCAGGCTCAGCTTGCCGTAGTCGCTGTAGTCCTCGCCGCCGAACGGGCCGAAGTCGCCCCACGAGGCGATGCCCAGCGAGGTGTCGCCGGCCACGCCGCCGCCGCCGCCCACGCTCTGGGCGAAGATGCCGTAGGCGCCGTAGCCCGAGGTCTGGATCAGGCCGTTGTTGGTGACGACGACGTCGCCGCCGTCGCCGGCCGTGCCGCCCAGGCCCGAGAACACGATCTGGCCGACGGCCGTGATCGTCCCCTCGCCGCCCGTGCCGCCGCCGCCGCCGACGCTCTGCGCCATGATGCCGTGCGACAGGCGGCCCGAGGTGTAGATCGCGCCGTTGTTGGTGACCGTGACCAGGCCGCCGTCGCCGGCCGAACCGCCCGTGCCGCCGATGCTGATGCCCCAGGCCGGCTCGCTGAACGAGTCGATCAGGTCCTTGGTGGCGGTCAGGTTGCCGACCACCTTCATCGTGTCCGACAGGCCCTTGCTGTAGGAATAGGTGTCGTCGCCGTCGTAGTCGGTGGCGCCGCCCGTGCCGCCGCCGCCGCCCACGCTCTGGGCGAACACGCCGCGCGACAGGGCTCCTTCGGTGACGATGGTCCCGTTGTTGGTCACCCGGACCTCGCCGCCGTCGCCGGCCACGCCGCCCTGGCCGCCGATGCTGACCTCGCCGGCCAGACCCGAGCCGCCGTCGCCGCCGCCGCCGCCCACGCTCTGGGCGAACACGCCGTGCGAGTCGTTGCCCTTGGTCCAGATCAGGCCGCTGTTGAGCACCTTGACCAGGAAGCCGTCGCCGCCGCCCGCGCCCGAGCCGCCGATGGCGATCTGGCCGCCCTTGGCCTCGCCCTTATTGGCCATGTCGAGGAAGGTGACGACCTCCTCGCCCTGGGTCGAGATCAGGCCGCCGCGACCGCCGCCGCCGCCCACCGACTGGGCGAACACGCCGTGCGAGTCGCTGCCCTCCGTCAGGATCTGGCCGCTGTTGTCGACCCAGACCTCGCCGCCGTCGCCGGCCGCGCCGCCCTGGCCGCCGATCGAGACGTTGACCGAGGTGGCCTTGCTCGTGCCGGCCGGCTTCTTGGAGAAGCTCAGCGAGAAGCCGCGGGCGTCGCCGCCCGAGCCGCCGCCGCCGCCCACCGACTGGGCCACGATGCCGCTGGAATTGCCGCCGACCGTGCTTAGCGAGCCGCTGTTCTTGACGTCGACCAGCTTGCCGTCGCCGGCCGCGCCGCCCGTGCCGCCCAGGGCGATGGCGTAGGTGCCGTTCTGCCCCTGGCCGAAGCTGCCGGACGCCGCCGTGGCCACGCCCGCGTCGCCGCCGCCGCCGCCGATGCTCTGGGCGTAGATGGCGTTGGCCTGGGACTCGCCGGTCGTGGCCACCACGCCGCTGTTGGTGACCCTGACGATCCCGCCGTCATTGCCCGTGCCGCCGTCGCCGCCAAGCGCGACCGAGATGTTGTTGCTCTTGGAGCCCAGGCTGACCGTGCCGGCGCCGCCGGCCATGTAGTCGGACCACTGGTTCTCGTCGATGCCGGCCATACCGCCGTGGCCGCCGCCGCCGCCGATGCTTTCGGCGAAGATCCCGTGCGACTGCTCGCCGTGGGTGACCACCGTGCCGCTGTTGACGACCGTGACGTCGCCGCCGATCGAGCCCGTGGCGCCCGAACCGCCCATGTTCATCGACAGGTTGGTCGACTCGCCGCCAGACACCGCCAGGGCCCCGGCCGCGCCGCCGGCCCCGCCGCCGCCGCCCACGCTCTGGGCGAAGATGGCCGTGGCGTCGTCGCCCTCGGTCACCACCAGGTCGGTGGAGGTGACCTTGACGTCGCCGCCCTTGCCGCCGCCGCCGCCCGAGCCGCCGAACGCCAGGGAGACGTTCTTGGACTTGGCGCCGCCCAGCGCCGCCGAGACGGCCATGCCGCCGGTCCCGCCGCCGCCGCCCACGCTCTGGGCGAAGATGGCCGTGGCCCCGTCGCCGGTGGTGCCGACCTTGCCGTTGTTGGTCACCTCGACCAGGCGGCCGACGCCCGCCGAGCCGCCCGAGCCGCCGATCGACACGCCGATGGCGATGTTGTCGGTCGACGAGAGGCCGCCGGTCAGGGCGCCGGCCATGCCGCCGTCGCCGCCGCCGCCGCCCACGCTCTGGGCGAACACGCCGTAGGCCCGCGCGCCCTCGGTGGTGGTCACGCCGTCGGTGGTGACGTGGACCTCGCCGGCGTCGCCCGCCGAACCGCCCTCGCCGCCGATGCTGGCCGAAAGTCCGACCGTGCTGGTCCCCTGGGTCAGGGTGCCGCTGATCGAGAAGCCGCCGCTGCCGCCGCCGCCGCCGATGCTCTGGGCGATCAGGCCGTGGGCCTCTTCGCCATGGGTCACCGCGCCGACGTCGCTGGTCACGGTGACGGTCTCGGCGTCGCCGCCCGCGCCGCCCGAGCCGCCGATCGCCGCGCTGATCCCCTTGGGCGCGCCGGACGACAGGGCCGCGGTCACCGCCGCCGAGAAGCCGCCCGCGCCGCCGCCGCCGCCGATGCTCTGGGCCTGGACGCCGTAGGCCCGGTCGTTGTGGGTCTCGATCAGCTCGCGGCTGTGGACGGTCACGACGCCGCCGTCGCCGCCGACCCCGCCGCCGCCGCCGATGCTCAAGCTGCCCGCGCCGGTGCTCTGGCCGGCCGCGCCGCCCGCCGCGATCGAGAAGCCGCCGCTGCCGCCGCCGCCGCCGACCGACTGGGCCAGGACGCCCACCGCGTCGTCGCCGTGGGTCTCGATCTGGCCGAAGCTGTCGACCTTGACTTCCTTGCCGTCGCCGCCGCCGGCTCCATTGCCGCCGACGCCGACCGAAACCGCGCCGCTGGTGTTGCCCGAGGCGATGGCCAAGGCGCCGGTCCAGCCGCCCGCCCCGCCGCCGCCGCCGATGCTCTGGGCCTGGACGCCGTTGGCCCGGTCGCCCGTGGTCGAGATGTCCGCGTGGCTGGTCACCGTGACCAGGTCGCCCGCGTCGCCCGCCGCGCCGCCGGACCCGCCGATGCCGAGCGAGCCGGAGCCCGAGGTCTGGCCGATTCCCGCGCTGCCGGTCAGCGAGAAGCCGCCGCTGCCGCCGCCGCCGCCGATCGACTGGGCCAGCACCGCCGTGGCGTCGTCGCCCAGGGTCAGGATCATGTCGATGACGTCGACCTCGACGTCGCCGCCCTTGCCGCCGCCCGCGCCGGAACCGCCCACGCCGACCGCGATGGCCGCCGTGCTCTGGCCCGCGCCCACCGACAGGGCGCCGGTGAAGCCGCCGCTGCCGCCGCCGCCGCCGATCGACTGGGCCTGGACGCCGTAGGAGCGGTCGCCCCGGGTGCTGATCACGCCGGTGCTGGTCACCTTGACCAGCTCGGCGTCATTGCCCGCGCCGCCGTTGCCGCCGACGCTGACGGTCGCCGCGCCGGCCGTCTGGCCCGCGCCCACGCCCGCCGCCAGCGAGAAGCCGCCCGTGCCGCCGCCGCCGCCGATCGACTGGGCCAGGACGCCCGCGGCGTCGTGGCCCTCGGTGAAGATCCCGCCGGTGCTGGTGACGGTCACCTGCTTGCCCTTGCCGCCCAGCGCGCCCGCGCCGCCGACGCTGACGCCGACCGCGCCCGCCGTCTGGCCGGCCGCGATGGCCAGCGAGCCGCTCCAGCCGCCGTTGCCGCCGCCGCCGCCGATGCTCTGGGCGAAGACGCCCTGCGAACGATCGCCCTGGGTGTGGATCGTGCCCACGCTGTCGATGGTGACAATGTCGGCGTCGCCGCCGCCGTCGCCGCCGCCGCCCACGCCGACCGAGCCGCCCAGCGCGCCCTCGCCCACCGCGACGCCCGCCGCGATCGAGAAGCCGCCGCTGCCGCCGCCGCCGCCCACGCTCTGGCCGAAGATGCCCGCGGCGTCCGCGCCCTGGGTCTCGATCCGGCCCGTGCTGTCGATCTTGACCTCGCCGCCCTTGCCGCCGTGATCGCCGTCGCCGC
>NZ_JBBEUD010000023.1:0-91920 GCF_037402475.1 Caulobacter sp. CCG-8 | reverse complement strand
CGGCGCTGGGCGGCCGCATCACCGGCGGCGAGGCGCTAGCGGCCGTGGTCGAGGGGGTCGAGGCCCTGGACGGCCACGTCGCGCGCTTCGAACCCGCCAAGCTGGCCGCCGCCGTCGCGCCCCTGCTGATCATCGCCGCCATCGCCGTGGCCACCCCTGTAGCGGCGGCCATCCTGCTGCTGACCCTGATCCCGTTCGGCCTGGTCATGGCCCTGGCCGGCGGGGCGGCGGCCGAGGAGTCGCGACGGCAGTTCCTGGCCCTGGCCCGGCTGTCGGGCCTGTTCCTGGACCGGGTCCGCGCCCTGCCCGTGGTGCTGGCCTTCCAGGCCGAGGGGACGGTGACCCGCGACCTCGGCGTCGCCGCCGACGACCTGGCGCGGCGGACGATCCGCGTGCTGAGGGTCGCCTTCCTGTCGTCGGGCGCCCTGGAGTTCTTCGCCGCCCTGTCGGTGGCCCTGGTCGCGGTCTATTGCGGCTTCAACCTGCTGCGGCTGCTGCCCTTCCCGGTTCCGGAGCAGCTGGACCTGAAGCGCGCCTTCTTCGCCCTGGCCCTGGCGCCGGAGGTCTACGCCCCGCTGCGCCGCCTGGCCGCCGCCTATCACGACCGCCAGGCCGCCGAGGCCGCCGCCCTGACCCTGGCCGCCCTGCCCGCCCCCGCGCCGCCCCCGCCCGCCGCGACGTTCGCGGCGCCGCCCGCGATCCGCTTCCAGGCGGTGACCGTGGCCTACGCCCCCGACGAGGCCCCGGTGTTCGACGGCTTCGACCTGGACGTCGCCCCGGGCGAGATGGTGGCCCTGCTGGGCCCCAGCGGCAGCGGCAAGACCACCCTGCTGAACCTCCTGCTGGGCCTGGCGCCCTTGAGCGCGGGTGAGGTGGTGGTCGGCGGGGAGCGCCTGTCGCACCTGGGCTCGATCGCGCCTTCTGTCGCCTGGGCCGGACAGTCGCCCGTGGTGCTGCCCGGGACCCTGGCCGACAACCTGGCCCTGGCCCGCCCCGGCGCGACACGGGACGAGATCGAACGCGCCGCCCGCGCCGTGGGCCTGGACGCCGTGCTCGCCGCTCGCGGCGGCCTGGACGCCCGGCTCGACGAGCGCGGCGGCGGGCTGTCGGGCGGCGAGCGGCGGCGGCTGGGCCTGGCCCGGGCCCTGCTCAAGCCCGCACCGATCCTGCTGCTGGACGAGCCGACCGCCGACCTGGACGCGGCGTCGGAACAGGCCCTGCTGTCGATCCTCGTCGAGGCCGCGAAAGGCCGCACGACCCTGATCGCCACCCATTCCGAGGCCGTCGCCGCCCTGGCCGACCGCGTGGTGCGGCTATGAACAGATCTGTGAGCAAGGGGCCCCTCGCCGACCTGATCCGGGAGCAGCGGAAGCGCCACGCGGGCGGGCTGCGCCTGGCCGCGCTCTCGGCCGCGATCGTCGGGGCCGAGTCGGTGCTGCTGCTGGGCCTGTCGGGCTGGTTCCTGACCGGGGCGGCCCTCGCCGGCCTGGCCGGCCTGGCCGCGGCCCAGGCCTTCAACGTGCTGCTGCCCAGCGCCGGCATCCGCCTTCTGGCCATCCTGCGCACGGCTTTCCGCTATCTGGAGCGCCTGTCGGGCCACGCCGCCGCCCTCAAGGCCCTGGCCGCCATCCGTCCCGCGCTCTACGCGTCCCTGGCCGCCGCCCCGCCGGAACAGGCCCTGGCCCTGTCGCGCGGCGAGGCCTCGGCGCGGCTGGTGCAGGACGTCGACGCGGTCGAGACCCGGCTGGTCCGCCTGTCCGCCCCCTGGGGCGCGGCGGCCGCGGTCGCCGCCGGCCTCGCCATGGCCGCCCCGGCCAGCTGGGCGTCGGCCGCCGTCGTCGCCCTGTCGGCGGCCGCCACGGTGCTGGGCGTCCGCGCCCTGGCCCTCCGCCTGACCGCCCACAGCGGCCCGGCGATCCAGCAGGCCGCCGGCGACCTCAAGGACGCCCTGGCCGCCTATGCCGCGGCCGCGCCCGAGCTGCGGGTCTACGGCGTCCAGGACCGCGCCGCCGCCGAGATCGCCGCCAAGGGCGCGCGGCTGGACGCCCTCAAGCAGGAGGCGGTGGCGGCCGCCGGCGGGCTGGCGGTGCTGCAGGGCGCGATCCTCGGCCTGGCCGTCGCCCTGGTCCTGGCCTTCGCCCACGACGCCGCCACGCCCCTGGCGGCCATGGCGGGCCTCGCCGCCGCCATGGCCCTGGAAGGCCTGGCCGGGGTCGGCAAGGCCTTCGAACAGGACGCCGGCGCCGACGCCGCGGCGGCGCGGCTGGACGCGGTGCTGGGGCCTGCGCCGGGCGCGACAGACGCTCCGTCCTTTGCGGATCGGCCCAGTCTGGGCTTCGGTGATCTCACCCTCGAACCTGGTTCGCGGCTGGTCCTGACGGGCCCGTCGGGATGCGGCAAGACCACGGTGCTTGAGCGCTTGCTGGGCTTGCGCTCGTCAAACTCCGCTCATCCCGGCGAATGCCGGGACCCAGATGGAATGGCTTTGGGCCTGACGCCAAAGGGCGCTGAGCTACTCCAATCAGCCCCCCCGCCAGAGGATCTGGGTCCCGGCATTCGCCGGGATGAGCGGTTGTTGTGTGCGGGGCAGGAGCCAAGCGCACGCACGCGCGCCGCCTTCGCCCACGCCCCGCAGGACGCGGCGATGATCGCCGGGACGGTCCGCGCCAATCTCGCCCTGGCCGGCGTCCATGCCGACGAGGCTCTGTGGGACGCCTTGGCCGACGCCGCCCTGGAGGCCCGGGTCCGCGCCCTGCCCCGGGGCCTGGACACCTGGATCGGCGAGAACGGCGAGCGGCTGTCGGGCGGCGAGCGGCGGCGCCTCTCCCTGGCCCGCGCCCTGCTGCGCGACGCCCCCTGGCTGCTGCTGGACGAGCCCACCGAGGGGCTGGACGCCGCGACCGAGGCCCTGGTCGTCGAACGCCTGGACGCGCGCCTGAAACGCACGCGCCAGGGCCTGGTCCTGGTCAGCCACCGACCAGCTCCACGCGCCCTGTGCGAACGTGAACTGCCAATCGCGACGACGCGCGCTATAGGGTAGCCGACCTTGCGCAGCGGAGACCGCTATCACGTGATGACCACGGTTTCGGCCGGAACGCTGCACAGCGACCTGCGGCCCCGAGCCTATCTGACGGCCGTGGCCACGGTGCTGGCCTGCGCCCTGATCCAGGAAGCCCTGCCGCCCGGCTTCACCGCCCCCTCGGCCTTCCTGCTGTCGGTGCCGGCCGTGCTGATCAGCGCGGCGGTCGGCGGCCTGGCGCCGGGCCTGTTCGCCACCGTCCTGGCCGCCGGCGCGGTCTGGCTGCTGAAGGTGCGCGGCGTCCCCGACCAGGCGACGGCCCTGGCCAGCCTGGTGTTCGTGATGATCGGCGTCGGCATGTCGATCGGCGGAGGCTGGTTCCACGCCGCCCGGGCCCGCGCCGCCGCCATGACCCATCACCTGCAGTCGATCCTCGACTCGGCCCCCGACGCGGTGATCGTCATCGACCCCGCCGGGACCATGACCTCGTTCAGCCCCGCCGCCGAGCGGCTGTTCGGCTGGACCGCCGCCGAGGCCATCGGCCGGAACGTCAGCCTGCTGATGCCCGAACCCGACCGCGGCGCCCACGACGGCTTCCTGGCCCACTACAGCCGCACGCGCGAGAAGCGGATCATCGGGACCGGCCGGGTGGTGGTGGGCCAACGCAAGGACGGCTCGACCTTCCCCATGGAGCTGGCCGTGGGCGAGACGCGCGGCGCGCGGCCCTTCTACACCGGCTTCATCCGCGACCTGACCGAGCGCCAGCACACCGAGGCCCGGCTGCGCGACCTGCAGACCGAGCTGGTCCACGTCTCGCGCCTGACCGCCATGGGCGAGATGGCCTCGACCCTTGCCCACGAGCTGAACCAGCCGCTGTCGGCCATCGCCAACCTGCTGACCGGCTCGCGCCGCCTGATCGAGCGCGGCCGCCCCGAGGACCAGGTCAAGGTCCGCGACGCGGTCGACAAGGCCTCGGCCCAGGCCCTGCGGGCCGGCGACGTGATCCACCGCATGCGCGAGTTCGTGCGGCGCGGAGCCAGCGAGCGCGCGCCCGAAAGCCTGTCCAAGGTGGTCGAGGACGCCGCCGCCCTGGCGCTGATCGGCGTGCGCGAGCATCAGGTGACCACCCGCCTGCGGCTCGACCCCGCCGCCGACGACGTCTATGCCGACCGGGTGCAGATCCAGCAGGTGCTGGTCAATCTGATCCGCAACGCCATCGACGCCATGGCCGACTCCCCGCGACGCGAGCTGGGCATCTCGAGCCGGCGGCTCGACAACGGCGCCGTGCAGGTCAGCGTCACCGACACCGGCTCGGGCATCAGCGATGAGTTCCGCGAGCGCCTGTTCCAGCCGTTCATGACCACCAAGGCCGAGGGCATGGGCGTGGGCCTGTCGATCTCGCGCTCGATCATCGAGGCGCACGGCGGGCGCATCTGGGCCGATCCGAACCCGAAGGGCGGGACCGTGTTCCACTTCATCCTGCCGCCGCGCAGGCCGGACGACGCAGAAACTGGGGATGTGACCGATGACTGAAGCCGTGGTCCACGTGGTCGACGACGACGAGAGCGCCCGCGAATCCCTGGCCTTCCTGCTGGAGGCCGCCGACTTCGAGGTGGTCAGCCACGCCTCGGCCCTGGCCCTGCTGGACGCCCTGCCCCTGGACGGGGCCGGGTGCGTGATCACCGACATGCGCATGCCCGACATGACCGGGCTGGAGATGGTGCGCGAGCTGAACACCCGCGGCTGCCGCGTGCCGATCATCATGATCACCGGCCACGGCGACATTCCCCTGGCGGTCGAGGCCATGCGCGCCGGGGTGGTCGACTTCATCGAGAAGCCGTTCGGCGAAAGCCGGATGATCGACGCCCTGAACCGCGCCCTGGAGGCCGGCCCCAAACCCGCCGCCCCCCAGGCCTCCGACGAGGCGGCGGTCGTGCGCCAGCGGCTGGAGACCCTGTCGGAACGCGAGCGCCAGGTGCTGGACGGCGTCGTCGATGGCCAGCCCAACAAGGTGATCGCCCGCGAGCTGGGCATCAGTCCGCGTACGGTCGAGATCTACCGCGCCAAGCTGATGGCCAAGATGCACGCCGACAACCTGGCGGCCCTCGTGCGCATGACCCTGTCCTCGCGGCGCGGCTAGGTAGTCCCCCTTAGGCGGAGGTCCCGACTGTACCGCTTGGCTCCGGCGACGGAGATTGGGCGGGCGATCAGATTGGGGAATTCGCCATGTTGTCCGTGATCCAGGCCCCCGCCACCACGCCCGTCCGCCAGCCGGCGGCGATAGTGCTGGACGGCCTGCACCTGAGCTTCGACCCGGGCGAGACGATCTTC
Organism: Caulobacter sp. CCG-8; assembly: GCF_037402475.1. Taxonomy (NCBI): domain Bacteria; kingdom Pseudomonadati; phylum Pseudomonadota; class Alphaproteobacteria; order Caulobacterales; family Caulobacteraceae; genus Caulobacter; species Caulobacter sp. CCG-8. Next base: position 86,570 of record NZ_JBBEUD010000023.1, on the reverse strand, counting down.
GACGAAGGCCAGCCGGCCGACCGGGTCTACCAGCTGATCTCGGGCAGCGTGCGCACCTGCCGCATCCTGCGCGACGGCCGGCGGCAGATCGAAGCCTTTCACTTTCCCGGCGACGTGTTCGGCCTGGAGAGCGGCGAGGCCTATCGCGCGGCCGCCCAGACCCTGAGCCCGGCCCTTGTGCGGGTCATGCCCCGGACGGCGCTGGAGGCCCTGGCCCGCGAGCGCGGCGACGTGGCCCGCCGGCTGCTGGAACTGGCCACCGAGAGCCTGCGCCGCTGCCAGGACCACGTGCTGATGCTGGGCCGGCGCACCGCCTGCGAACGCGTCGCCGCCCTGCTGCTGGACCTGGCCGAACGCACCGGCGCCCACGCCCTGCTGGACGTGCCCATGACCCGCCAGGACATGGCCGACTATCTGGGCCTGACCATCGAGACCGTGTCGCGCACCTTCACCCAGTTCCAGCACGACGGCCTGATCGCCCTGCCGACGACGCGCAAGGTGCTGCTGCGCGACCGCGAGGCGCTGGAAGCGATGGTGGACTGAGGCGTTTCCGACCTCGCCCTTACCTTTCAACCGTCATTCCGGGCCCTGTGCCCGGAACCCCTCGGTCAGCTCGCAAGTGAAGCGCAAGCGGACCGCTAGCGGTCCGCCCCTCCCGCACCTGCGGCGGACAAAGGGGTCCCGGGCACAAGGCCCGGGATGACCGCGTGAAATATATGGACGTCAGCTGGAGCTGACGTTCATCCACACCGACGCCGTCTCGCCCGGGGCCAGGACCTTGATCCCGCTGTCCTGGCCGTTGAACGGGTCGGGGCGGTTGGCCACCGGCTCGGCGCAGACGAAGTCGGCGCCCGGCGGCGAATAGACGTGCAGCCAGCGGCAGTCGGGCGAAGCCGTCAGGGTCGTGCTCGCCCCGCCCGGCGCCGACAGGGTCGCGACGCCGTTCCAGCCCGTGTAGCAGTTGTCGATCAGTTCGGAGACCGCCGTCGGCGCGCCGGCCGCCCAGTCCGAGCGCCAGGGGCCTTCCACCCGGGTGGTCGGCAGGCAGTCGTCGTCGATCAGCCAGACGCCGGTCACGCCGGCCTGCAGCCGCTCGCCCTCGCGGGCCGGGAAATAGGGGTGGAAGCCCAGGCCCACGGGCATCGGTTCGGCCCCGGTGTTGGTCACCGTCAGGTCCTGACGCAGGCCATGGTCGCCCAGGACGAAGCGCTGCTCGGCGCGCCAGGCCCAGGGCCATTCGCCGGGGGCGTGGTCGAAGGCCAGCACCGCCTCGGTCTCGCTCGCCGACACGACGGTCCACGCCCCGCGCCAGGCCTGGCCGTGCAGGGCGTGCGGGTGGTCGCCAAGGTTCGGGGCCAGGGCCACGTCATGGCCACCGAAGCTGAAGCGCCCGTCGCGGATGCGGTTGCAGAACGGGACCAGGGCGAAGTTGCCGGTGTCCAGCACCTCGCTCGTCCCCGCCGGCGCCGGGCGCAGCACCTCGCGGCCGTCCCAGGTGAACCGGACCACGCTGCCGCCCAGGGCGGGCGAGAGCTCGACGCGGGCGCGGGCGGTCTGCAGGACGACGGTCATTGAGGCCTCGATGCGAAAGCGGAACGCGGCCTGCCTACGCATATCGACCTGTCGAAACAAGCGCCCTTCCCCGACGGCGCCCTCTAGGCGCGGCGAGACCCGCGTCGCATCATCCGCGAAACTTAAGGCGGAGCGGATGAACAGACCCCTGGACGGCGTGCGCATCGTGGCGGTCGAGCAGTACGCCGCCGGTCCCTACGGCACCCAGCTGCTCAGCGAGCTGGGCGCCCAGGTGATCAAGATCGAGGCCCCGTCCCTGGGCGGCGACATCAGCCGCGGCCTGGGCCCCTATTTCCTGGGCGACCCTTCCTCTGGGGGCGACAGCCAGTTCTTCCAGACCTTCTCGCGCGGCAAGCAATCGGTGGCCCTGGAGATCAAGACCCCCGAAGGCCGCGCCGACTTCGAACGCCTGGTCGCCGGCGCCGACGCCGTGGTCAACAACCTGCGCGGCGACCAGCCGGAGAAGCTGGCGATCCGCCACGAGGACCTGAAGGCGATCAATCCCGCTATCGTCTGCGCCCATCTGTCCGCCTACGGACGGGGCAACAGCCGCGAGGCCTGGCCGGGTTACGACTATCTGATGCAGGCCGAGGCCGGCTTCATGACCCTGACCGGCGAGCCCGACGGACCGCCGGTGCGGTTCGGCCTGTCGATGGTCGATTTCATGACCGGCTCGGTGTTCGCCCTGGGGATCGTCTCGGCGATCCTGAAGGCGCGGGCCGGCGGCGAGGGCTGCGACGTCGACGTGTCGCTGTTCGACGTGGCCTTGCACCAGACCTCCTATCCCGCGGTGTGGGCGATGAACGAGGGCCACCAGGTCGGCCGCCCGCCGCGCGGGGCCCATCCGTCGATCAGCCCCTCCCAGCGGGTGAAGACTAAGGACGGCTGGGGCATGCTGATGTGCCAGACCCAGCGCTTCTGGGAGACGTGGTGCGACATGGTCGGCCGGCCCGAACTGAAGGCCGATCCGCGCTTCGCCGACATGCCGTTCCGCCGCGCCAACCTGGACGCCCTGACCCCGATCGTCGACGCGGTCATGGAGCAGCGGACCGGCGCCGAGTGGATGGCGTTCCTGGGCGGCCGCGTGCCGTTCTCGCCGATCGCCGACCTGGCCGACGCGCTGGACAATCCGTTCGTGGCCGAGGTGGGCATGCGCGACCGCATCGACCATCCGGCTCGGCCCCAGGGCCTGGAGATGCTGGCCTGCCCGATCAAGGTCGACGGCCGCCGGATGCCCGCCGCCCGCGCCCCGGCGCTGGGCGAGCACAACGACCTGCTGCTGGCGCCCAAGATCGCGGGGAGCGGCCGATGAAGCTCGACGGCGTCAAGGTCCTGGACCTTTCCCTGTTCCTGCCGGGGCCGATGCTGACCCTGATGATGGCCGACCACGGGGCCGACGTGATCAAGGTCGAACCGGTCGGCGAGGGCGAGCCCAGCCGCCACATCGGCCTGTCGACGGGCGGCCAGACGGTCTGGTTCCGCAACACCCATCGCGGCAAGCGCTCGGTGCAACTGGACCTGAAGAGCGCCGAGGGCCAGGCCGCGTTCTGGGCGCTGGCGGCCGAGGCCGACGTGCTGGTCGAGGCCTTCCGGCCCGGCGTGGTCGATCGGCTGGGCGTGAGCTACGAGGCGGTGAAGGCGGTCAATCCGGGCATCGTCTACTGCTCGATCAGCGCCTTCGGCCAGGAGGGCCCCTACCGCGACCGCCCGGCCCACGACCTGGCCGTCGAGGCCCTGGCCGGGCTGGTGGCGCTGAACGAGGGCCAGGACGGCAAGCCGGCCATGCCCGGCCTGATGGCCGCCGACGCCCTGGCCAGCCTGACCGCCCTCTCCGGCGTGCTGATGGCCCTGCTTCGGCGGGAGAAGACCGGCCGGGGCGACCACCTGGACGTCGCCATGCTGGACAGCCTGATGGCCTGGACGCCCAACGCCACCGGCCCGGTGTTCGCCGAGGGCCGCGCCAACGTCCCCAAGGCCGAGCGCTCGTGGGGCGGGGCGGCGATGTTCAATCTCTACGAATGCGCCGACGGGAAGTGGATCGTGCTGGGCGGCTCGGAGGTGAAGTTCGCGGCGAACCTACTGGAGGCGCTGGGGCGGAGCGACCTGCTGGACTATGCGCGCCTGCCGCCGGGGCCGGGCCAGGAACCGCTGCGGGCCTTTTTCCGCGAGACGTTCCGTACACGGACGCAGGGCGAATGGGAGGCCTGGTTCGAGGGGCGGGACGTGTGCTTCGCGCCGGTGCGGTCGTTGAAGGACGCGTTCGACGATCCGGCCGTGGCGGCACGGAGGATGATCTCGCGCGACGCCGAGGGGAACGCCGTGGTGGGGACGCCGATCCAGTTCCGAGAGGAGCCGGGGCGGGTGGAGCCCAAGGCGCCGGGGTTGGATGAGCACCGTGGCGAGGGGTGGCGCACCTAGGCGTAGGATCGCACCCACTTGCCCCCTACGGACCGCTTCGCGGTCGTCTTCCCCCATAGGGGGAAGAGCGCTCCAGCGCGAAGGCTCCGCCCCCTACGGGGGCGGACAGGCGACGAAGTCGCCAGGTGGGGGCAAGTGTTCGCCGGCAGAGCCGCTGCGCCCTACCGCGCCGCCGCCACCACCTTCACCGCCGGCGCGTTCTCCCAGCCCCCGCCGAGCGCCAGGAACAGGTTCACCTGATCCGCCGCCAGCGCCCCGTCCGAGGCCGCCAACGCGGCCTCGGCGGAAGCGAGCGTCCGCTGGGCGTCGAGGCCCGTCAGGTAGGGGCTCTTGCCGGCGCGGTACAGCGTCTGGGCCTGGGCCTCGGCCGTCGCGGCCTCGTCCCGCGCCGATCTCAGGGCCGCGTTGCGATCCAGTTCGTGGGCGTAGACGGTCAGGCTGGTCTCGGTCTCGCGCAGGGCGTTCAGCACCGTGCCGTCGAACCGCGCCAGGGCCGCGTCGGCCCCGGCCTCGGCGCCGCGGATGCGGGCGTGCTCGCCTTCGCCCGGCAGGGTCCAGCTGATCAGCGAGGTCAGGCCCCAGCGGTTGGCGGGCGCCGTGCCGATGTCGGCCAGCAGACCCGTCGAGCCGCCGCCCAGGCCGAACGAGACGCTGGGATAGAGGGCCGCCGTCGCCACCCCGATCCGCGCCGTGGCCCCGGCCAGGCCGCGCTCGGCCGCGCGGACGTCGGGCCGGCGCTTGAGCAGGGCCGCGCCGTCGCCGACCGGCAGGGGCTGGGACAGCTTGGGCGGGCTGACGCAGGCCTCGACCTCGCGCGGGAACTGAGCCGGCGTCTTGCCGGTCAGGGTCGCCAGCCGATAGAGCGCCGCGCGGCGGCGGCTCTCGAACGTGGGCAGGGCGGCGCGCGACAGGTCCAGCTGGGCCTTGGCGCGGGTGACGTCCAGGCTGGTCCCGCGACCGGCGGCGACCAGCTTGCCGGTGACCTCCAGCGAGCGGGTCTGCAGGTCCACCGCGCGCTGGGCGACGGCCAGCTCGTGGCCGCTGGAGCAGGCCTCGACATAGGCCCGAGCGACGTCGGCGGCGACGCTGACCCGCGCCAGGTCCAGGGCCGCCTGCCCCGCCTCGGCGTCGGCGTGGGCGGCTTCCGAGGCGCGCTTGATCCGCCCCACCAGGTCGACCTGGTAGGAGACCTTCACGCCGACGTCGGCCAGGTTCTCGACCGGCAGCTGCTCGGCCAGCAGGAACTGCTCGCCCGACTCCCGCGAGTGGGCGGCGGCGGCCGAGGCGGAGGCCGAGAAGCCGCCGGCGTCGTCGGCCTCGGCGGCCACGGCGTGGGCCCGGGCCAGGTTGGCGGCGGCGACCCGCAGGTCGGTGTTGGCGGTCAGAGCCTCCTGCACCAGCTCGTTCAGGACCGGGTCGTCATAGAGCTTCCACCAGCCCTCGGGCACGGGGGCCTGGCTGACGGCGGGGTTGGCGCTCTCGAGGAAGGCCCCCTGGGCCGTCGGCGCATTGACCTTGGCGGCGGCCGGGACCTTGTAGTCGGGGCCGACCGTCGCGCAGGCGGCCAGGGCCGACAGCGAGGCGGCGGCGATCAGGATACGCATGACGCGCTTTTGCGGGCTCATCGGCCGGCTCCCGTCGCCACACCGCGCCCGTCCGCCTGGAGGACCGCCACCGTGGCCGTGCGGCCGGCGATCAGCCGCAGGTCGGCCGGGGTCTGGTCCAGGGCCACCCGCACCGGCACCCGCTGGGCCAGGCGCACCCAGCTGAAGGTCGGGTTGACGTTGGGCAGCAGGTTGGCGCCGGCCACCCGGTCGCGGTCCTCAATGCCGGCGGCGATCGACTGGATGTGGCCCTTCAGCGGTTGGGCCTCGCCCATCACCCGGACGCTGACCGGCATGCCGATCCTCAGGCCCGACAGCTTGGTTTCTTCAAAATAGCCCTCGACCCGGAACGAGCGGCTGTCGATCAGGGCCAGGACCGGCTTGCCGGCCGTGACATAGTCGCCGGTGCGCAGGGTCAGGTCCGACAGGAAGCCGTCGGTGGGGGCGTAGACCACGGTGCGCTCGAGATTGAGCTTGGCGACGTCGCGGGCCGCGTCGGCCTGGGCCAGGGCGGCCTGCGCCTGTTCGACCTTGGAGGCGCTCTGCTCGGTGCTCTCGGCCGCGACCAGCTCGCCCAGGGTCCGGTTGCGGACCAGTTCGCGGCGGGCCTGGGCCAGGGTGGCCCGGGCGGCGGCGACGTTGGCGTCGGCCTGGCGCAGGGCCAGGGCGTAGCGCTCGCGGTCGACATAGAACAGCGGCTGGCCGGCCTTGACGGTCTGGTCGTTGACGGCCTCGACCCGGGTCACCAGGCCCGAGACGTCGGGGGCCACCTGGACCACGTCGGCGCGGACGCGGCCGTCGCGGGTCCACGGATCGACCTGGTAGTGGGTCCACAGGGCCCGCCCGCCGACCACGGCGGCGGCGACGACGGCGGCGGTGACGGCGAAGCGGGCGCCGGTCAGCAGGACGGTTTTCAGCTTGGACATGGTCAGAGATCGATCGGCAGGGGGGCCGCGATGACCGCGGCCCAGAGGATGACGAACAGGGCGGTGTCGAAGAGCGCCGGATGCCAGACGAAGCGGTAGGCGCCGGCCCACGACAGCACCCGCCGCAGCACGAAGGCGGCGGCCAGGGCGATCAGGGCCGAGACGAGGACGGAAGACAGCAGGACGCCGTCGAGGTTGATCTCGCCGATCATCAGGCGGGCTCCATGACGAGGTTCGGCGCCGGGGCGTCGGGGAACAGGTTGCGGCGCAGGCCGACCAGGCCGGTCACGCCCTGCACCTGGGCGTCGGACGTCGCGCCGGCCACGTCGCGCAGGGCGGCGTCCAGGCGCGTCAGCAGGTCGGCGTCGGGCGGCGGGGTCCGGCCGGCGGCCAGGGCGGCGAAGCGCTCGCCCACCCCGTCCAGGGCGGCGTCGAGGCTGGCGCGGGCGAGGTCGGGCCGGGCGGCCTGGACGGCCACCAGGTTCATGCCCACCCGCAGGTCGCGCAGGGCGTCGACGCCGACCAGGTCACCCCGCGAGCCGGTCTCGGCCAGCTTGGGGGTGAGCAGGCCCAGGCGGTCGACCAGCACGCCGGCGAAGGCGGTGGGCTCGGGCGCGGCGTTCGCCCGGGCCAGACGGGCCAGGCCCGTCCAGGTGCGGCCCAAGAGGCGGCGGGCGCTGGCGTCGGCGCCCATCGAGCGCAGGCCGGCCGTGACCATGATCGCCGCCAGGAGGCCGACGAACTGGCCGAGATTGCCGTTCAGGAAGCTCGCGAAGTCGGCGCTGAAGCTCTCCTGCAGAGCCATGGCATTGGCGAAGCCCATGATCACCGCCAGGGCCGCGCCCATGGTCTTGGGATTGGGGATGTAGAGGCCCAGGAACACCAGCGGCGGCGCCATCACCGCCAGCAGCAGCGGGAAGCCGTCGATCGCCGGCAGCACGGCGAACATGTAGAGCGCGGCCAGCGGCAGGGAGAGCAGCGAGAACAGGCCGAAGTTCTTGATGGCCGGCACGGGGTCGTCCATGGCCGCGAAGAAGCAGCAGAACACCGCGCCCATCACCGGGGCCGCCGCGCCGTCGCCCCAGCCCAGGCCGATCCAGGCCGCGCACGACAGCAGGATGGCGATCACCGCCGCCCCGCCCGACAGCAGGGCCAGGGGCAGGTCGGCGTGCAGCTTGCGGCGGCCGGCCGTGGCGGCGGCCGCCTCCAGGGCCGGCGACAACGGGGCGTCGGGGTCGCACAGCCGGACCATCAGGGCGTGGGCCTCGCCCAGGGCCCGGACGGCCTCGGAAAGGCGGACCAGCAGGCTCTCGATCAGCAGGCCCGACCAGTCGGCGTCGCGCCGCGCGCCGGCCAGGGCGTCCAGGCGCTCGACCAGGGCCAGGCCCGGCTCGCGCGGGGCGCCGGCCTCGATCCAGGCGGCGACGGCGTCCAGCGCCTCGCGCACGACGGCGTCTGAAACGTCCTTCAGCGCCTCCATGCGGTCGGCCAGGCCCGACAGCAGCGGGATCAGCAGCAGCATGCGGTCGTGGAAGGCCCGCACCGCGCCGGTGGTCTCGCGCAGCCGCGAGGTGTCGAACGGCAGGTGGACGGCGAGCAGGTGGATCTCGCTGGCGGCGGCGGCCAGGTGGCGGCGGTCGCGGACCAGGGCGTCGGCGCCCTGCCCCTTCAGCACGTCCAGCGCCCAGCGGTCGGCCTCGCCCAGCCAGGCGGCCAGGCGCTGGCGCAGCACGGTCCCGACCGGACGCGGGAAGACCAGGCTATGGACCAGGGTTGCGCAGAGGATGCCCAGGCCGATCTCGATCACCCGCGAGACGGCGACCTCGAAGATGCCGCCCGGCTGGTTCACGCTGGGAAAGCCGATGATCGCGGCCGTGTAGCCGGCCAGCATCAGGATGTAGGAGCGCGGCGTGCGGTCCAGCAGCGACACGGTCAGGCAACCGCCGACCCACAGGGCCATGGCCAGGCACAGCAGGACAGGCGCGTTGACCAGGTTGGGCACCATGGCCACGGCGGCGGCCGCGCCCAGCAGGGTGCCCAGCAGGCGGTAGACGGCCTTGGAGCGCACGGCCCCGGCCAGCGGCTGGCTGACGATATAGGCGGTCGTCATCGCCCAGTACGGCCGGGGAAGGCCCAGGGCGAAACCGATGTAGAGGGCGAGCATGGCCGCCGCGAAACTGTTCACCGAGAACAGCAGCGTCCATCTGTCGAACTTGGGCATGGCGGAGCGGCCTCAGCCCTCCTGCCGGTGGGCGGCGTCGAGGGCCGCCTCGAAGATCGCGAAGGTGCGCACCGTGGCGGCCAGGTCCTCGGCGCTGACCCCGGCCAGCAGGCGCGTGCGCACCTCCTGGACGGCGTCCTCGACGATCACGGCCAGGGCGTCGCCCTCCGGCGTCAGGTGCAGGGTCTTGGCGCGGCCGTCCTTCGGGTCGTCGCGACGCTCGACCAGGCCGGCGGCGCATAGCTGGTCGAGGATGCGGACCAGGGACGGCCCCTCCACCCCCAACTCCTCGGCCAGGTGGCCCTGGCGCATGCCGCCGCCCGAGCGGGCGATGTGCAGCACCGGCAGGGCGCGGGCGTCCGACAGGTCGTGCTCGGCCAGGGCGCGGTTGACCTCGCGCCGGTAGATCCGGGCCAGGCGCAGCAGCGAGCCGGTGAAGGCGCGTTCGTCGAGAAGGCGTGGGGTCAAGGTCATGGGATTCTAGATAGGTAGCTTGCTATCGATATTAGATAGCATCCTATCTAGATTATGACAAGGCTGTCAGTGAACAGTGGCGCTCGCGGCCGACGCGAGGCACAACAGCGGGGTCGAACCGTCGGAAACCAGGAGCGCCGCCGTGAACCCCACCTCCCCGATGACCCGCCGCGGCGCGGCCGCCGCGATGCTGGCGCTCGCCGCCGCGCCGAGCCTGGCGCGCGCCGCGATGCAGACCTTCCCCGTGGTCGGCCGGGTCGAGCGCCTGGACCCGGCCCTGGACGCCCTGGTCGACGCCGATGCCGTGGTCGAGCAGGTGCTGGACGGCTTCACCTGGAGCGAAGGCCCCGTCTGGGTCGGCGGCAAGGACGGCTTCCTGCTGGTCTCCGACGTGCCGGCCAACAAGATCCTGCGCTGGACCCCGGCCGGCGGCGGCGCGATCTGGCTGACGCCCTCGGGCTATGCCGGCCCCGAGACGGGCAGCCTGCGCGAGGCCGGTTCGAACGGCCTGATCCTGGCGCGCGGCGGCCTGGTGATCGGCGACAGCGGCAACCGCTGCGTCTCGCGCATCGACCTGAAGACCCAGAAGAAGACGGTGCTGACCTCGAGCTTCGAGGGCAAGCGCTTCAACAGCCCCAACGACCTGGTCCTGGCCCGCGACGGCGCGATCTATTTCACCGATCCGCCGTGGGGCCTGAAGGGCGACTGGACCTCGCCCTACCGCCAGACCGACTATTCGGGCGTCTATCGCCTGGGGACCGACAATGTCGTGACGATGATCGACCGGACGATCGAACCCAACGGCATCGGCCTGTCGCCCGACGGCAGGACCCTCTACGCCACCGACCGCAAGTCCGGCTGGGTGGCCTGGGACCTGGACGCCAAGGGAGCGCCCACGGCCCGCCGGCAGTTCGTCGACCGCGCGGCCAGCGGCATCGACGGCGGCGACGGCCTGAAGGTCGACAGGGGCGGCAACCTCTGGGCGTCCAGCAAGGACGGGATCTCGATCTTCACCCCGGCCGGCAAGCGGATCGGGATCATCCGGGCCGACGACGTGATCTCCAACTGCGAGCTGGCCGCCGACGGCCATCTCTACATGTCGTCCAACCACCGCGTGATCCGGGTCAAGGTGAAGGCCCGGAAGCTGGCGTTCTGACGGGGCGCGCGGCGGAGCCCGGCGAAGCTCCGGACAAACCCCGCGCCCCGCTAATGTAAAATCCCGACGGGAATTGAGAATTCTCCCGATTGGTTCATGGCCCCTCCACGCTCAGCTTGACGGGTACAAGCGGAGACACGCCATGCCCCGATCGTCCACGAAGACCGGCTTCCTGACGACGGGGGCGGCGATCGGCGCGGCCTTCCTCGCCATGGCCTCGTCCGCCCATGCCCAATCGGTGGACGATCGCTACTGGCTGCAGGTGCAGGCCTTCTGGCCCGACATCGACACCACGGTCGAGGTGTCCAACACCGCCGGCACCCGGGGCACGCAGATCGACCTGGAGTCCGACCTCAAGCTGAGCGACCGCAAGTCCCTCCCCGCCCTCTTCGGCGGGGCCAGGATCGGCGATCGCTGGACGGTGATCGGCGAATACTACGCCCTCAACCGCAACGCCTCGACCTCCGCCAACCGCGATCTCACCTTCGACGACGTCACCTTCCCGGCGGGCGTGACCATCGACAGCGAATTCAAGACCGATGTCTATCGGGTGGCGGTCGGCTATTCCTTCGTCAAGAACGACAAGGCCGACCTGGGCGTCGTGGTCGGTCTGCACGTCACCCAGTTCACGGTCGGGCTGAAGGGCCAGGGCCATGTGGGCGGGGCCGCGCTTTCGACCGAGAACCGCAAGCGCGACGCCCTGGCGCCCCTGCCGACGGTCGGCCTCTACGGGATCTATCAGGCCACGCCCAAGATCACGCTGAACGGGCGGGCCGACTACCTGTCGCTCAAGGTCTCAGACTATGACGGCCGCCTGGTCAACCTCCAGGCCAGCGCCGCCTATCGTGTCTGGAAGAACGTCGACATCGGCGTCATGTACCGCTACGTCGACTACAACCTCGGCATCGAGAAGGACCGCTGGAACGGCGAGGTGTCCTACACCTTCAAGGGTCCGGCCCTCTTCGCCCAGGTCGCCTTCTAGCGCGTCGGATCGGTCATCGACGGCGGATCGCTGGCCGGGAAGCTTTCGTCCAGCGCCTCGTCCAGCCGCGCCTCGCGCTCGGCCCGCAGCCGCTCGTTCAGCGCCACGCTGGCCTCCATCCGCGCCAGCTGCTCGGGCGTCGCCGGGCCCTGGTGGCGCGCCTTCCACTCGGCCTGAGGCATGCCGTAGACCGCCTCGCGGGCTTGGTCCTTGCTCAGCGCCCCCTCCGACGCCTCGCTGACCCAGTCGCCCAGGCAGTTGCGGCAGAACCCCGCCGCGCCCATCAGGTCGACGTTCTGGACATCGGTGCGCAGGCGCAGATGCTCGACCAGCCGGTGGAAGGCGGCGGCGGCGAGACGGTCGTCGATGGGATGGGTCATGGTCGTTTGCTCGGATTCGTCCTGAGCTTCATTTGGCCGCTCAGGACCCGAACGGCAACACCGCCGCCGACACGGACATGCCGGGCGCGGTCCTCATCGCTCGTACCCGACGGTTCCGGGAATGGGCGTGGTTCGGCTGTGCTCGCCCAGGGGGCGGTCCGCCGGCCCGTTCGCCGACCCTTCGACGAGCACCGGCGGGCCGACGGGCGCGGGCGGCTGCTCCAGGGACACCGACCCGGCCTTCGAGGCGAAGGCGCGGTCCACGACGCCGACCAGGCCCTCCCACGGCACGGCCCCGTCCGATTTCACGGCGCGCAGATGGGCGGACGGGTCATAGAGCGGCGCGCCCTGCGTCAGCGCGCGCAGCTCGAGGCGACCGGTCTGGCGCAGCAGGGCCGCCTCGGCGACATAGGCGTCCCGCCGCGACCCGAGCAGGGCCAGCTGCGCCTCGCGCAGGTTCTGTTCCGCCACCAGCACGTCCAGGGTCGAGCGCTGGCCGACCCGGAACTCTTCGCTCATGCCGTCGAAGGCGATCTGGGCGGCGGCGACCTGGGCCAGCTGGACCTTGATGTTGGCGCGCCCGGCGGCGGCCTGGTTCCAGGCCGAGAGCACGTTCTGGATCACCTGGCGCCGCGCCGCCTCCAGGCGCAGCCGGTCCGCGCCGTTGCGGTTCAGCGCCTCGTGGTAGCCGGCCTGGTAGGCTCCCCCCGCATAGAGGGGCTTGGTGATGGAGATCGACGCCGTCCAGGCCACGTCCTGGTCCTGGGCGTAGAACGGCGCCAGCTCGCCGGTGGAGCCGTAGCTCGTGCGCGCCGAGACCGCGAGCCGGCCGGCGCTCTTGGCCAGGTCGGCCTGGCGGCGGCTCTGCTGCTCGGTGAGCTTGGCCTGGGCCAAGTCCGGATTGTCCGCCTCGGCCAGGTCGAAGGCGGTCTCCAGCTGGTCCGGCAAGAACGGCAGCTGCGGCTCGGGCGCCAGCTCGCCGGGCCCATCGCCGACCAGGGCGGCGTAGTTCGCCCGGCTGGCCTGCAGCTGGACCTGCGCCAGCGTGATCTGCGTCCTGACCGCTTCCAGCTGGGCCTGGGCCTGGGCGACGTCGGTGCGCGTGACCTCCCCGGCCTCCTGGCGGGCCCGGACGATGTCCAGCTGGCGCTCCAACGCCGCCAGGTTGGCGCGACGGACGGCCAGGCTCTCCAGGTCGCGGCGGACGTCGGCATAGGCGGCGATGACCTGCAGGATCAGATCCCCCTCGGCCCCGCGCAGCGCCTCGCGGCCGGCGCGGATCCGTAAGGCGGCCAGATCGACCGCCCCGCTGGCCTGGCCGCCGCTGTAGAGCGGCTGCTCGATGACGATCTTGGCCTGCCCCTGGTTGCTCTCCAGGCGCCGCCCCGCCAGGGGGTCCGCGACGAGGCGCAGGGCCTGGGTGGCGTCGCCGGCCCGGTTGTCGGCGTAGTCTCCCGTGATCTGCAGCTCGGCCGACGGTCGCAGACCGGCATGGGCCCGGACATAGGCGTCGTCCAACGCCCGCAGCTCGTAGCGCTGGCTCTGCAGGGTGGGGTTGGATTGGTAGGCGCGGGTGATGGCCTCGACCAGCGTATCGGCCCGCGCGGGAACGACCGAGGCGGCCAGCATCGACAGGGCGGCCGTGGCCACGCCCCCGACCGCCATCCAGCAGGGGCGGGCGGCTACCATGCCGCGCGCGAGAAGGCGGCCGGATCGGCGCAGCCGTTGGCGCGGGCCGCGGCCAGGGCCTGTTCGAAGCCCTTGAGGTGGAAGCGTTTGGGCGCGACGTCGCGGTCGGCGCGGATCGTCACCGTCCGGGCGCCGGCCAGGATTTCCTGAGGGATCAGCACCACCCCGCCGGTGGGGTTGGCCAGGCTGCCGCCCTCCAGCGACACCCGCCGGGCGATCAGGACCGGATAGTCGTCGCGCCACGGTCGAGGCGCGGCGTCGTCGACGCTGTACCAGGCCTGGGCGACGTCACGGTCGCGATCCAGATGAAAGCCGAGGACCCCGTCGGCGTAGGAAATCCGCCCCTGCCCCAGGCCGGACGGCGCGAACAGCCGGCAGCGCGTCAGCCCCGTGAAGCCGTCGCGTTCGATGCGCATGTCCCAGCCGGCCAGGTGATAGGCCTTTGTCCGGATCTTGTAGCCCGCCCGGCGGCGCATGCCTTCGGTAGGCAGCCCGATCGCGTGCGGCAGGGAGACGTGCGGCGCGGCGAACGACGCTTCCCCCAGGTGCAACGCCCCGGCCAGGGCGACGGAAGCGAAAACCATGTCCGGGTCTTAGGCCTGGCCCACCAGCGCGGGATAGACGCTGACCCGCCGCTGGCCGTCCGGACCGACGGTGTGGAACTTGAACGGCGCTCCGGCGAAGACGTTGGTCGAGAGATCGGCCAGGATCTCGTCGGTCGCGCCGAACGGCGCGACCAGCTCGATCAGCCACAGGTTCTCGCCGCCCTTCCATTCGTCGGGCCGAAGCTTGTGGGCCCCGCCTTCCAGCCGCGCCTGGGTATCGTCGGAGACGAAGGCCCAGAACGCCACCGCCGCCGGACTGTTGGGGCCGTTCCAGACCCGGAACTGCTCCAGCAGGATGGCCGGCATGGCGAACCATTCCAGGTCGCCGATGAACAGCGACTTGTGCACGGGGGATTGGGTCATCAGCCAAGTGATTTCGCCCAGCACCTGCGACACCGTCTTCTGCGGCGCCGCGACTTGTCCTTTGGCCTCCTCGGCCATGATCTCAACTCCAAGACCTGTGCCGCCCGGCGAAGACGCCGGGCGACGAAAATAGGGATGGTCCAATCGACCGTTATGCGGGTCCTAGCAGGATCGCATCAGGACGCCAGGGCCAGATTGGTCGCAGCGGGCAAGTTCGTCTGGCCGGCGGCGGCCAGGACGGACGAGGCCTGGGCCGCGTCGCGGTTCCAGATCGCCGCCGAACCGCCGGTCTGGCCGCCGAACCCGGCCATGGCCTGGCGCAACAGCATCTGCTGCTGCAGCAGGGCCGCGCCCTCGCCCGCCGAACCCGCGTCGGGCGCGGAGCCGCCCGGGCCCTGGTCCATGGCCGCCAGCAGCGCCGCCAACGACCCGGCGCCGGCCAGGCCGTCGCCGGTCTCGCCGCGCCACCAGGCCTGATCCTGGCCGATGCCCGCGCCGGACGAGACCAGCCCGTCGACCGGCTCGCCGGCCGCGACGCCGCCGAGGCCGCTGGACGCGACGCCGAAGTCCACGCCCAGCCCGCCGGGCGCGCCCTGGCCGCCGGCGGACGACGACGAGGCCGGCGCGCCGGCCGAAACCCCGGTCGCGGCCTGGGTCAGCCCTTGGGCGACCAGGTCCGAACCGGCCTGGGCCCCGCGCCTCAGGGCGTTGCTCAGCGACTGCTGCGACGAGATCGCCTTCAGCCCCGCCAGGTTTTTCTGGCCGTCCATGCCGCTGGCCTGACCCGACAACCAGGCGGCCTGCTGGGAGGCGTCCATCTTCTTCCAGCGCTTGGCGATCGCCGCATCGACCTTGTCGTGGTCGGAGAAATCGACCTGGGCGGCGGCCTTGACCTCCGCATAGGTCGCGCCGAGCTTGTCCAGCAGCCCCTTCTTGGCCTTGATCCGGGCGGCCTTGGCCGCGGTCTTGGGATCGTTGAGCAGCTGGCCCAGCACGCCGTCTTCGTCGCGCGCGCCCCACTCGGCCTGGTACTCGCCGGCGTAGAGGCCTTCGGAGCCCAGCACGCGTCGGGCCAGCGCCACGTCGTAGCCCGCGCCCGTGCGCCCGTCGGCCCACACGAAGCTGAGGGTGTTCTGCACGAAGCTCTCGGTGGTCATCTCGCGCGTATAGCCGGTGGCCGTTCCGCCCAGATTGATCGCCACGATGCCCGCCTCTTCGAGCGTGCGCAGTTCCTTGGCCGTGGAGCGTCCGTTCTGGTTGGCGTCGACAAACAGCAGGATCTTGGAGAAGTCCTTGTCGGCCTTGTCCAGCACGCCGTCGCCGTTGGTGTCCCAGGTGCGCAGGCCCTCCAGGTCGCTGGTCGCGCCCGGCTTGTCCTGCACGAACGAGATCTCCGACAGGGTGTTGATCGCCCCGTCGCCGTTGCGATCGACCGCCAGGAAGCCGTCCGTGGGGCCCACCCAGCCGATCTTCGACAGCCCGCCCTGGGCGGTCTTGACCACCACGCTGGAGCCGTCGACCGACGAAAGGTTCAGCCCGTCGCCGTCCAGGTCCAGGGCGATCGGGTAGTAGTTGTCGTAGTTGACGTAGGTCTGCCGGGTCCAGTTGATGTCGAGCTTGCGCAGGTCGATCGAGGTCCCGCCCGCGATCACATACTCCACGCCGTTGACGTAGGCCGTGCCCGTCTCCTGGCCGTAGGGATCCGTCTCGACCCACTGCACGCCGCCCGCCGCGATCCTGACCCGATCGGCGACCTGCGAAGCGGTCAAGGCCGCGTTGGTCGCGTCCTTGGCCCCGATATAGAGGTCGTTGCCCACGACTTCGTAGATCACGTCTTCCGCCGCCACGGTCGAACCGAACACCAGGGTGTCCTCGCCGCCGACGTCGATGATGGCGTCCACGCCGTCGCCCCGGTCATAGGCGTACTGGTCGTCGCCGCCCGAGCCGTAGAGGCTGTCGTTCCCGAGGCCGCCGACAAACACGTCGCCCGTCTGGTCGGTCTGGTTCGCCTGGACGCCGTAGATCCTGTCGTCGCCGTTGTAGCCGAAGATCAGGTCGGCGCGGTTGGCCGCCCCGTAGAGGCTCAGATTGGCGCTGTCGTCGCCGGCCATGGCGAAGCTCAGGGCCCCCACGTCGAGCTGGGCGGCGCCGTTGAGGTCGATCGACTTGAGCTTGTTGTTGCCGGCGATGGGATAGGCGCCGAAGTTGGCGACCATCCGGATGACGTCGCTGGTGCCGCGGACGCCCACGTCCAGCCAGCCGCTCGCGCCGCCCGAAGCCCCGATCCACAGGTCCGAGAACTTGACGTTCTCGCCGAAGCTGAAGGTGTTCCAGCCCTGGTTGTCCTCGGTCACCGTGTCGGAGCCGTCGCCGCGGTTCAGCACATAGGTGTCGGCCCCCGCCCCGCCGGCCAGGCTGTCATTGCCCGCCCCGCCCACGAAGGTCTGGTCGCCGTCGCCGGCCGACAGGCTGTCGCCGTAGGCCGTGCCGACCACGCCCTCGACACCGATATAGGTCTGGCTCGCGGCCAGGCCGGTATAGCCGTAGCCGTTGGTCGTCCCGGTCGGGGTGTAGCCGCCCAGGTACAACGAGACGCCCGACGTCGCCGCCGAATAGTCGACGAAGTCCTTGCCGCCGCCGCCCATATAGACGTCGGCGCCCGTGGTCGCGACAAGCCAGTCGTCGCCGTCGCCGCCGTCCAGCCAGTTGTCGCCGCCGTCGTAGCCCTTCAGCTGGTCGGCGAACTTGGAGCCGCGCACGGCTTCCATCCCGCTGAAGACGTCGCCGTCCGCGTCGCCGCCAAAGGCCTCGCCGGTGGAAAGGTCGATATAGACCCCGGCCGATGACCCGGCATAGCTGAGCCAGTCGTAGTCGCCCTCGCCGGCCATGCTGTCGGCGCCGGCGCCGCCCTCGATGGTGTCGTTGCCGCCGCGCCCCCAGATCAGGTCGTCGCCGGCCGAACCCTTCAGGACGTTGTCGCCCACCGTGCCGTAGAGCCGGTCGTTGTAGAGCGACCCCGTGGCGTTCTCCACGCTCAGCAGGCCCTCGCTGGTGATCCAGGCGCCGGTCACCGCATTGACGACGAAGGCTTGACGACTGGCGGCGTTGGCCGCGGTGGCGTCGGGGTGGCTGGCGGTCCAGTCGCTCGGTCTGTAGTCGAGGTCGAAACTGACGCCGACGGTCATCCGTTCGGCGCTGATCGTGTCCTTGCCGGCCGGATCGCTGGCGGCATCGAACGTGCCGCCGAGGAACCAGTTGAAGGTGGCGTCTGTGGCGATCAGGAACGTGTCGTCACCATCCTCGCCCAGCAGGCATTCCGACCCCTGGCCATCGGCCAGTGTGTCGGCGCCCGCCCCGCCATAGGCGGCGTCCGCCCCGTCGCCGGCCGCCAGGTAGTCGTCCCCGCCCTCGCCGAAGAGCACATCATTGCCCGCGCCGCCGATCAGGACGTCGTTCTGGTCGCCGCCGTAGAGGACATCGTCGCCCGCCCCGCCGTCCAGCCAGTCCCAACCCGAGCGGCCGTACATGAGGTCGCCGCCCGAGCCCCCGATGAAGATGTCGTCGCCGCCGTCGGACTGGATGTAGTCCTCGGTCGGCGAATTGTACCAGCCGCCCTCGTAGGGGTCGTACTGCCAGTTGTCCTGCCAGATGACCTCGGTGTGCTGATCGTCGAGGGTCATCGGCCCGTCATTGGCCGACCAGACGACATCCGAATTGCTGGTGCCCTGGGCGCCGGTTCCGTTGCTGAAGCGATAGCCGCCGGCGTAGTTCATGGCCCACGGGAAGCTGTCGATCGTCACCGACTGGCCGTCCTTGGAGGCCGTCGGCATCATCGAGAACAGGTCCAGGCCCTTCTCGTCGATCCAGGTGTTGGCGAGCAGGGTCGCGTTGGTGATCAGCTTGTGTTCGGCCGATTCCGAGAAGCCGAGCAAGGCGTCCACCCGGCTCATGCCGCCGTTCAGCAGGGCCACCCAGCCGTTGCCCGCGTCCGCCGGACGATGGAGGATGTTGGTGTACATCCAATCGACGAACTGGGCGTTGTTCAGGCTGTTGGCGCCGCTGAGCGCGAATTCCGCGCTGTTGTAGAAGATCGTGGCGATGTCCTTGAGGCTGGAGCCGTTCCGCACCATCGCCGTGTGGGCGTCGAAGCCCGCCCGGTCCGGAGCCCGCCGCAGGATCGCGTCATAGAGCCGCCAGACCTGGGCGGCCGCGCTCTCGACGTCGGTGACCTTGGTCAGCCCCGAGGCGCCGATCTTGACCTGCCAGTTGCCGTTGTCGCGGAAGTAGATGTCCTCGAACGCCACGCCATGACCGGAAAGGTCGAAGCTGGAGAGGAAGCCCTGGAGACCGCCGTAGAAGTCGGACGGGGTCCACTTGTTGACTCCCAACTCATCGACACGGGCGAACGTCACCACGTACCCTGCCGTAAAGGCCGAGTTCGGCGCAGCGGCCATGGCCCCATTGATCGCTACTCGGTTGGCGAGATAATCGACGTAATCGGCTGCGACCTGAAGATCGCCAGCCATAACCTGCAGGTTCGTCGCGTGCGACAAAGCGATCGCTCGCTTGAGGAACAGGTTGCCGCCGACGATCTTAGTGTTACGGATCGCGGCCAAAACGCCCAAGTCAACGGCCTCATCGGCCGACGCAACGTTAGTCTGCGCACCGTTGATCTTGACGTAGATTTGATTGCCGGTGTGGCCGTACGTCTGGGTGGTGGTGACGCCGTTCAGATTAGATACGTACGTCTGATCATCGTCATAGGCCACCATGCCGATCAGGCTATTGAGCGTGTCTCGCGCTGAGGTCGCCATAGACGTGACCAAGTCACGATTGCCGCCGTTGGCTACGCTAATCGCGCCCAAGGCATAGTGAGCATATGGGATCTGCAAATCTACGTAGGCGCTGGCGGTTGGAATCTTGGGCTTTTTCTTACCAAACAGGTTGCCGATCAGCGCGCCGAGCACGAAGCCGATAAGAGAACCCAGTCCCGGCACTACGAAGTCGCCGAGATGCCCCATCGACGCCGCGAGCGTAGCAGCCCAGGTTCCAATTGCCCCCGCTGAAGCTGCCCCCGCAGCGCTGAACATGTAGGCGCCGACGGAAGACGCGATCGACGACAGCGCAACGCCCGCCTGGGTCTGAGGACTGACGATCATCGAGCCTAGCTTGGCGCCGAGATACGATCCTATGGCCGATGATAGAGCCCCACCTTTCCAAGCCTGAGGATCGAGTTTCGAAGCGTCCAGACTAGCGGCATTGCCCCATAGATCGGTCGTGGAGAACCCATTGAGGAGATTTGCTCCCGCGACATGGTTGACCATATCGGTGGCGTTGTTGAGCAGCGTTCCGAGGACCGTTGCGCCGGTCGTCTGGAAGATTTCAGCGCCGAAGCCGCTTAGACCGAGCGCATTGCCTAGTTGCAATGTCAGAGCGCTGCTGACGCTGCCGATGGCCGCTCCCTGAAACGCCTGAGCGAGATTCGAGGAAATCGAACCGGCGACCGTGTTGGCTCTTTGCAGAAAGCTTTGCGACGCATCCA
Organism: Caulobacter sp. CCG-8; assembly: GCF_037402475.1. Classification (NCBI taxonomy): domain Bacteria; kingdom Pseudomonadati; phylum Pseudomonadota; class Alphaproteobacteria; order Caulobacterales; family Caulobacteraceae; genus Caulobacter; species Caulobacter sp. CCG-8. The sequence goes on along the minus strand of NZ_JBBEUD010000023.1, from coordinate 66,638 downwards.
AAGTCAGCGAGCCGTCGACCAGAGCGCCCACCGTGCCGCCGATGCTGCTCAACAACGTCGAGGCCGCGACCGAAGCGAGCGGATCTCCGTTACCGATAATATTGCCTAAGGATGACCCGATCGTCGACAGGATCGCTGACATCTGAGCTGGATAAACGAGCTTCCAGTTATAGTCAGCGGATAGGTCAATCGACTTTCCGCCGTAATCACCCTTGCCGCCTTTTAGTTTGAATACCTGCTTTGTACCGTTCTTGTAGAGCGCGGTATAAGAAATAGCATCTGTAATGCCGTCCAGATTAACGTCAGCAGCATTCATCGTGATGATGACGCCATCCGCAGTTTGACCTTTAACGTTACTGTAAACGCCCGTGGAAGGATTATAGGATCCTTCGTCTATGATTGTCGCGCCCAGCAGCGCCATTAGTTCTTGGGCGGAATCGTTGTGGACTCGCAAGCCGCCGGCGACATAGGTGTGCAAGCCTTCAACAGTCAGGTTGTAGGTAGCCCAAACCTCGAGATCGACGGGCGCACCGCTGGTCCCGGATAGATGGTTTGCCACCGACACCTCCCGCCAATCGACCGACCGCACAACACCCGAGACGTCCACCAATCGGCGACCGGCCTCGAGCACGTCCTCGACACGGTCGAACGAGCCATCCTCGGTCAACACATAGTGGCCCGGAGTGATCAGCGTCCGCCCATCGATCAACAGGAAACGCTCCGTCGTGTTGACGTGCAATTGCTCTACCCGCCGCGCTTCGAGGGGACCAAGCCCGTCAAACGCCATGACAAGGTCGCCGACCTGCAGCATTTCGATGGCACGCTCGCTGCCGTCGGCCATCAGAACAGGTGTTCCTGCGGCAAAACAGTGGGGCGGCGGCGCTGTCTTGAAGCTCGCCACGGCCATGGTCTTCAGGGCGTCAAACTGGGCTCGATTTGCAGGAGCCTTAGCCGGATCAGCCTGAACCATCTGGTCCATCCGCGCGGCCGTCGTGCGCGCGGTTTGATCAGGCATTTTGAACGAGCCCGCCGCGAGCGTGTCGCCGTGAAACAGCGCGGGGTTGGCGATCTCAAGCGCCGTTTCGGGAACACCCAGAAGATTGGCCCACTGCGAGACCGTTCGTGGCGTTGAATTCGGTTGAACGACGAGGGTCAGGACGCCCAGATTCGACTTCATCTGGAAGCCGCCGCCAAGATCGTTGACCAAGCCATCAACGAAGGTCTGAAAGCCGTTTTTGACGTTGTCGATTGCCGTTTTGCTGCTGAACTTATCGGCGTCCATACCCTTGATGCCGGCACTGATCAGCGAGGCGTTCGCAACAACGCGCGATAAAAGCGCAGTCGCCATCGCCGCGCGATCCGTGGCTGTAGCGCCATTCGGGTAGATGGCTGGATCGCTCAGCCGAGCATTGATGATCGCCTGCGCCGACTCCTGAAAGCGAATTTGTAAGCCTGCGCTATATTTTCCAGAATTTCCATCGTGAACGGACGAATACATCCAAGCCATTTGGACGGCAAATTCAGCGACATCATTTGTCGTCAACGGCTTCGCCAGAGCACTGTAAATCGTTCCAGAATTATAAGCTTTGCTCATAAGCTGGATTTTTTCAACAGATCCGGTATTGAACTGCGCAACCAGCGCCCCACCAAGACTGTAATTGTTGTCGATAGTCTGGATCTTACTGAGGAAGGTCGCGTCGTACTGCGACAGCGAACGCCCCAGCAGCGCGTCCGCCTGGGCGGGCGTGACGAGGTCGCCGCTCGCCGGGTTGACCGCGGCAATCATCGCATCGGTGCTGACCAGCCCAGCCCCCCAATCCAGTATTGCCTTCTTCTGTGCTGCGGACAGGGCGATGCCGACTTCAGGCGCAGTGAAATCGTCAATGATCGATTGCGCATTATTGCGTCGGCTCGAGATATCGTAGCCAAAGGCGAAATCGACCTTCGCGCTTCCTGCAGCGTGGCTGATCCGTCCCTTCAGGCTTTCCTTCGCCTTGATCAAAGCCTTCAACTGGCTCTGATAGTCCTGAGCAGAAAGTTTGTGGGTTTGATAGACGCTCATGATGCTCGCTCAGCGTTGATCAAATTGACAGATAGCTTCCGACGCCGCCTTCACCCCGGGCCTGGGTCCGGAGAGCGACAGCCTGAACATCGCCGCATATCCAGCTCGACCGGACCGGTAGATTTGGAACTGAACGTCGTCGATGACCGCCACGTCCGAGGTGATGCCATATCCTGACACCACGCTTCTAAGGTGAGTACATGCTCCGCATCCGAAGAGCTGTTCGGGATCGGGCATGAGTTTGATGTTCTTGGCCTCGAGGACCGGATACCCCTTATCAATGGGGAAGAAGTCACCCCCCGGCTCCGCCAGCGCCAACATTGACACTAGGGGGGAGGGCTCATGGGACGTGATGCGACCATGCAGCATCGCGCGTCCTTGCACATCGGCGCGCTCGTGGAACTCGATATCCGAAAACGGGAACCGGCGAATGAAGCGTTTCTGTTCATCGGGATTCTGAGCCGTCCAGGCCAGCCAACGCGTCCCTGGTTCCGCCCCCCCGTTCAACAGCGCACGTGCTGGCTCACAATCCTTCACCGAGCCCCGGACGATGCGGTAGCCCTCTGATTCGGCAATCGAAGCGGAAGAACAGGACACCCCAATCCAAGCCACAACCGTCGCGACTATCGCTTGCGTAACAGGACTACGCACGGATTGGCGCGTCTTGCCGAGAACGACAGAAAAGCCCCTCACCGCTCCCTCCCCGCCTCGCTCACCGTCTTCGCGACCGGCGACCACACGAACTCGATCACCCGCCGTTTCCCCGTCACGATCTCGACCGAAGCGCTCATGCCAGCGGACAGCAGAGCTTGTCGTCCGTCAACCCTAAGTCGCGTCGATGACAGCTTTACCCGCACCGGAAACACCAGGCCGCGCTTCTCGTCGACGATGGCGTCCGGCGAGACCTGGACGACCTCGCCCGTCAGGGTGCCGTAGCGGGTGAACGGATAGGCCTCCAGCTTGATCACCGCGCGGTCGCCGACGTGGACGAAGCCGATGTCGCGGCCCAGGACGAGGGCCTCGACCACCAGGGCCTCGCCGTCGGGCACGATGGTGACGATCGGTTTGCCGGTCTCGGCCACCTCGCCCAGGGTGGTGACCGACACCGCCTGGATGATCCCGCCGACCGGGGCGTTGAGGGTCTGCAGGCCCTGCTTCTGCTCGGCCTTCTTGAGGGCGTCGGCGCGGGTGGCGGCAAGGCCCTCGGCCTCGGCGCGCTCCTGGGCGGCCTGGCCGACGAACTGCTGGGTCAGCTCGGCGGCGTCGCGGGCCAGGGAGGCGACCTGGGCGCGGGCCTCGTCCAGGCGGCCGCGCTGGGCGACCAGGTCCTGCTCGGCGGTGACCATGGCCTGCTCCTGCTGCAGCAGCTTCTGGCGGGCGCCGTAGCCCTTGGCCTCCAGCATCTTCTGGTCGTCCAGCTGGCGCTGGAGGATCGGCAGGGTGCGTTCCAGCTTGACGATCTCGGCCTGGGCCGAGCGGGCCGAGGCCTCGGCGCCGGCCCGCCGTTCGGCCAGCGAGGCGCGCTTGGCCTCGTAGGCCTGGATGCGGGCGGCCACCACCTGGCGCTCGGCCTCGGCGGCGCTGGCCTCGGCGCCCGGCGGGGCGACCACGGCCGCGCCGCCGCCGCGGCTGTAGCTGAGCAGGGCGTTGGCCCGGGCCAGGGTCAGGCCGGCGGTGGAGAGCTCGGTCGTGGCGCTCTCGGCGTCGGCGTCGGCCACGGTCGGGTCCAGGGCGATCAGCAGCTGGCCGGGGCGCACGTGCTCGCCCTCGCGCACGGCGATGGCGCGGACGGTGCCCGGGTCCGAGGGCTCGACGCTACGCAGGCGCCCCGTCGGCACCAGCCGCCCCTCGGCCACGGCGACGGTGTCGACCTTGGCCCAGCAAGACCAGACCAGGGTCCCGCAGACGCCGACGATGATCGTCCAGGTGATGGCCCGGCCGAGCGGCGAGGGCGGGGTCTCGGCGATCTCCAGGGCCGCGGGCAGGAACTGGGTCTCGATGCGGGCCCGGGCGCCGGCCTTGCGGCGGGCGGTCTCGTCCTTCCAGGCCTGGACCAGGACCCGGGCATGGCCGACCAGGCTCATTGCTCGGCTCCATAGCCGTGGGTCTGGGCGCGCCAGAGCTGGGCGTAGCGCCCGCCGGCGGCCATCAGGGTCTCGTGGTCGCCGGTCTCGACGATCGCCCCGTTCTCCATGGTCACGATGCGGTCGGCGATGCGGATCGCCGACAGCCGGTGGGCGATGATCATCACCGTCCGGCCGCGCACGATCTGGCGCATGTTCTTCTGCAGGATCGCCTCGCTCTCGGCGTCCAGGGCGCTGGTCGCCTCGTCCAGGATCAGCAGGCGCGGATTGGTGATCAGGGCCCGGGCGATGGCGATCCGCTGGCGCTGGCCGCCCGACAGGTTGGCGCCGCGCTCCTCCAGCACCGTGTCGTAGCCCTCGGGCAGTTCGAGGATGAACTCATGGGCGCCGGCCATGGTGGCGGCGGCCATCACCGCCTCCATCGGCAAGGCCGGGTCGGCCAGGGCGATGTTGTCGCGCACCGAGCGGTTGAACAGCAGGTTCTCCTGCAGCACCACGCCGACCTGCCGGCGCAGCCACGCCGGGTCCACCTGGGCCAGGTCCACGCCGTCGACCAGCACGCGACCGCTCTCGGGCACGTACAGGCGCTGGACCAGCTTGGTCAGGGTCGACTTGCCCGACCCCGAGGGGCCGACGATGCCCAGCACCTCGCCGGGCTCGACCGACAGGCTGACGCGGCGCAACGCCTCGCGCCCGCCCGGCTTGTAGCGGAAGGTGACGTCGTCGAAGGCGACCCGCCCCTCGATGCGCGGCAGGGCCGCCCGCGACGGCGAGAACTGGGCCTCGGTAGGGGTGTTGAGCACGTCGCCCAGGCGCGCGACGCCGACCCGCGCCTCCTGGAACTGCTGCCACAGGCCCGCCAGCCGCAGGACCGGTTCGGCCACCCGCCCGGCCAGCATGTTGAAGGCCACCAGCTCGCCGACGGTCATCTTGCCGCCCAGGGCCAGGCGCGCGCCGATATAGAGGATCAGGACGGTCGAGGCCTTGTTGATCAGCTGGATGGCCTGGCCGCCCCAGATGTTGAGCCGCGCGGCGCGGAAACCCGCCCCCACATAGGCGGCCAGCAGTCGCTCCCAGCGGCTCTGCATCTGAGGCTCGACGGCCGAGGCCTTGAGCGTCTGCATGCCGGCCACGCTCTCGACCAGGAAGGCCTGGCTTTCGGCGCCGCGCTGGAAGCGCTCCTCGATGCGCCGGCGCAGGGGTCCGGTCAGCAGGCCTGCGACCAGGGCGTAGAGGGCGATGGCGATCAGCACGATCAGCATCAGCCACGGCGAATAGAACCACATCACCACCAGGAAGATGACCGTGAACAGCAGGTCGATGATCAGGGTGACCGACGAGGAGGTCAGGAACTCGCGGATGGTGTCCAGCTCGCGCACCCGGGCGATGGTGTCGCCCACCCGGCGGCTCTCGAAATAGGCCATGGGCAGCGCCAGCAGGTGGCGATAGAGCCGCGCGCCCAGCTCGACGTCGACCCGGCTGGTGGTGTGGGTGAACAGCGCCGCCCGCAGCCCGCCCAGAAGGGTCTCCATCAGGATCACGGCCGCGAGGCCGATCGCCAGCACGTCCAGGGTGGTCAGGCCGCGATGCACCAGGACCTTGTCGATCACCACCTGGAAGATCAGGGGCGTCGCCAGGGCGAACAGCTGCAGGGTCAACGAGGCGGCCAGGACCTCGCCCAGCAGGCCGCGGTACTTGACCAGGGCGGGGATGAACCAGGTGACGTCGAACTTGGCGCCGCCAGGGATCTCCGAGCGCGTGGTCACGAGCACCGCCTCGCCGGCCCAGGCGGCCGAGAGCTCGGTCAGGGACAGCGTCCTGGGCGCCTGGCCCGGCCATTGCGCCAGGACCTCGCCGTCGGCGACCTTGGCCAGGATGAAGAAGTCGCCGCCGCGCCCCCGGGCGATCACCGGCAGGGGCGCGTCCTGGAGGCGGGATATCGGCAGGTTCGCGAGCTTGGCCTTGGCGCCGAGCCTGCGGGCCAGGCGCACCAGATCGCCCGCGTCCGCCTTGCCCGCCTGCCCCAGGGCATGGCGTAATTGCTGCGGATCGGCTCCGATCTGATGGAAGCCGAGCAACAAAACCAGACAGGCGAGGCCATCGTCAGCCTCGGCTCGATACTCACTCACGCGTCGCCCCCGCAACCTGGAGATTTAACTCGCGGAATAGGCGCTTGATTGCAAGCGGCATATCGTCGGTGGAGACGGAACCACGCGTGATTTCGGGAGAACGACGGTCGACGACCGCTCGGGGTCATCGGCGCGACGTCGGCGGCCGGGGGCCTTGGCGTGATCATGTAACACGTTCTCAAGCTCGCCCCCCGAAGCTATAGGACGACCATGCGTCGAACGATGACATGGTGGCGGAACCTGAGCGGCCTGATGGCCGCCTGCGTCCTGGCGCTGCTCGTCGTCGCGCCCACGGTCGGCATGGCGGCCTGCGTCTGCGAGGACGGCGCGCCCGTCGTCGGCGTCGAGACCGCCGTCGTCCAGGCCGTCCAGGGCGATCAGCGGGACCACAACGCGCCCTGCGAGGCCGCGTGCTGCGTCGGCGGCCACTGCCATCACGGCGGCGCCATGCTGGATGCGGCCGTCGCGGACGTCGCCGCCCTGACCCCCGCCGCCGCTTCCGGGCACGCGACGGCGGCCGTCCAGGTCCTGGCCTCGCGCATCCTCTCCGGCCTCGACCGACCGCCTCGCGGCTGACCGATCCGCGCGCCTCTCGCGCGCCGTCGCTCATCCTTCGCGAGGAACCTTCATGTCATCGAACCGATGGCCGCTGCGCGCGGCCTTGGCCTGCGTCGCTTCCGGGGTGCTCTGCACGCCGGTAGCGGCCCAGACCGCCCCGACCTTCCAGACCCTGCTGACGCAGGCCCGGGCCTCCGCGCCGCGCCTGGCGCTGGGCGCCGCCGAGACCCGCGCGGCCGAGGGGCAGGCGACGCAGGCCGCCGCCCGTCCTAACCCGATCCTGGGCCTGATGGTCGAGAACGCCGCCGGCTCCGGTCCCTACAAGGACTTCGACGGCGCCGAGACGACCCTGTCGATCGAGCAGCCGCTGGAGCTGGGCGGCAAGCGCGCCGCACGGACCGCCGCGGCCCAGGCCGACCTCGCCGCCGCCCAGGCGCGCGCCGCCCTGGGTCAGGTCGACTTCGCCCGCGACCTGGCGCTGGCCTACGCTGACGCCGAAGCGGCCCAGCAGCGCCTCGCCATCGCCCGGGACGGCGCCGATCTGGCTCAGGCCGACGCCAGGGCCGCCCGCCTGCTGGTGGACAACGGCAAGGAGGCCCAGGTGCGGGCCATCCAGGCCGAGGCCGGCTTGGCCACGGCCCGCGCGGACCTGGTCGCCGCCCAGGCCGAGGCCGAGACCGCCCTAGCCCGGCTCAGCGCCCTGACCGGTTCGCCCGAGACCTACACCGCCGTCGCCGGGGGTATCCTCGACGCCGTCCCCGCCGCGCCGCCGACCGAGCCGGCTTTCAGTCCCGCCGTCGCGACCGCCCGCGCCGAGCGGGACGCCGCCGAGCGCCGGATCGCCGTGGAGCGCGCGCGGCGCACGCCCGACCTCGCCGTCAGCCTCGGGGTCCGCCAGTTCCAGAGCGACGATTCCACGGCGGCGGTGTTCGGCGTCTCGGTTCCCCTGCCGCTGTTCGATCGCAACCGAGGCGCGGTCGTCGCCGCCACGGCCAACGCCCAGGTCGCCCAGGCCCGGCTGGCCATGGCCCAGGCCGAACAGGACGGCGACCGCCGCGCCGCGTCCGCCCAGGTCGCCGCCGCCGGCCAGACCCTGGAGGCCTCCCGCCAGGCGGAAGGCGCCGCGTCCGAGGCCTATCGCCTGGCCCGGGTCGGCTACGACGCCGGCCGCCTGCCGCTGTCCGAACTGCTGGCCGCTCGCCGCGACCTCGTCGCCGCGCGGGGAAGGGCCGTCGAAACCAAGCTGGCGCGCGTCAAGGCGTTCGCCGACCTCGCCCGCGCCCAGGGCCGCATTCCCTTCGGAGATCAGCCGTGATCGCTCGTCGCTCCCTCATTGCCTCGGCGGCCGCCCTCGTCGCCGCCGCCGGTCTCGGCTACGGCGCCGCCCAATTCACCGCACATCGCCCGGCCCCGCCGGCCCATGAAGAAGAAGGCGGCGAGCCCGGGGAGCACGGCGCGACCGACCTCGTGCCCCTGAAACTCGCCGACGCCGCGGCGGCCGGGGTTTCGGTCGTCACGCCGGGACGCGGCGGCGGCGCGGACATCCTGCTGCCCGGACGCGTGACCCTGGCCGCCAACGCCCTGGCCGCGCTCGGCGCGCCGGTGTCGGGCGCGGTGGAGCGCGTCCACGTCTCGGCCGGCGTCCGCGTCGCCGCCGGATCGCCCATCGCCATCCTGCGCAGCGCCGACGCCGCCTCGGGCCGCGCCAGCCTCGACGCCGCCGGGGCCGGGGCGCAGGCCGCCCTGGCCGCCGCCGGCCGCGACCGCCGCCTGTTCGAGGCCGGCGTCATCGCCCGCCAGGACTGGGAAGCCAGCCAGGCCGCCGCCGAGAAGGCCCAGGCCGACTATCGCGCCGCCCAGGCCCAGGTCCGCGCCATGGGCGGGCCGGGCGCCAACGGCGTCACGGTCCTACGCAGCCCGATCGACGGGGTCGTCACCCGGATCGAGACCCAGGTCGGCGGCTTCCTGACCCAGGGCGCGCTCGTCGCCGAGGTCGCCGACCAGAGCCGCGCCGAATACGTCTTCGACGCCCCCGCCGTCGCCGCCGGCGCCATCCGGCTCGGCCAGGTGATCCAGGTGCAGACGCCGGACGGCCAGCAGGCGCCGGCCACCATCACCGCCGTGGCGCCCGGCGCGTCCGGGAGCAACACCGCCACGGTCCGGGCGACGCCCTCGGGCAGGACCGCACCGGTCGGGTCCGTCGTCTCCGCGCGGGTCATGACGGGAGCGGTCGGCAGCGGCGTGATCATCGTGCCCAGCGAAGCCGTCCAGACCGTCGAGGGCCGCCCCGTGGTCTTCGTGGTCGAGGCCGAGGGGTTCCGCGCCAGGCCGGTGACGCCGGGGCGGGTCGCCGCCGGCTCGACCGAGATCCTGCGCGGCCTGACCGGGTCCGAACGCATCGCCGGCAAGGGCGCCTTCCTGCTCAAGGCCGAGCTCGGCAAGGGCGAAGCGGGGCACGAGGACTGACCATGCTGAACCGCCTGATCGACCTCTCCGTCCGCTTCCGCTGGATCGTCGCCCTGCTGGCCGCGGCCTTGCTGGCCTATGGCGGCGCCCAGCTCGCCGGCCTGCCCATCGACGCGGTCCCCGACATCACCAACCGCCAGGTGCAGATCAACACCATCGCCCCGGCCCTCGGCCCCGAGGAGGTCGAGCGCCAGGTCACCTTCCCGGTCGAGACGGCCCTGGCCGGCATCCCCGGCCTGGTCGAGACCCGTTCGCTGTCGCGCCACGGCTTCTCGCAGATCACCGCCGTCTTCACCGACGCCACCGACCTCTATGTCGCCCGAAGTCTGATCAACGAGCGCCTCCAGGCCGCCCGCGCCACCCTGCCCGACGGGCTGGAGCCCCGCATGGGGCCGCCGGTCACCGGCTTGGGCGAGGTCTATATCTGGACGGTCGAGCTGTCGGGCCCCGCGGCGCGCCCCGGCGCGCCCTATGTCACCCCCGAGGGCGACCGGCTGACCACCGACATCGAGAAGGCCACCTATCTGCGCACGGTCCAGGACTGGATCGTCGCCCCCCAGCTGAAGACGCTGAAGGGCGTGGCCGGGGTCGATGTGCTGGGCGGCTATGTGAAGCAGTATGTCGTCCAGCCCGACCCGGCCAAGCTGTCGGCCTTCGGCATCAGCCTGCCGCAGCTGATCGACGCCCTGGAGCACGCCAACCGCGTCGAGGGCGCCGGCTACGTCCAGCGCGGCGGCGAGGCCTATATCGTCCGCGCCGACGCGAGGGTGAAGACCCTGGCCGAACTGGCCGAGACCCCGGTGGGCCGTCGCGGCTCGGCGGTGATCCGCGTCTCCGACGTGGCCACCGTCGTCGTCGGCCAGGCCCCGCGCCTGGGCTCGGCCAGCGAGGCGGGACGAGAGGTCGTCATCGGCACCGCCCTGATGCTGGCCGGCGAGAACAGCCGCACCGTCGCCGCGCGCGTGGGCGAGCGGCTGAAGGACATCCAGGCCAGCCTCCCGGCCGGCGTGGTGGTCAGGCCGGTGCTGGACCGCACCGACCTGGTGGACGCCACCATCCGCACCGTCGAGCACAACCTGGCCTTCGGCGCCCTGCTGGTCATCGCGGTGCTGTTCGTGGCCCTGGGCAACATCCGGGCGGCGATCATCACCGCCCTGGTCATCCCGCTGTCGTTCCTGTTCGCCGCCATCGCCATGCGGCGGTTCGGGATCAGCGGCAACCTGATGAGCCTGGGCGCGCTTGACTTCGGCCTGATCGTCGACGGCGCGGTGGTGGTGATCGAGAACACCCTGGGCCGGCTGGCCTCGCGCCGGACGGACCTGGGACGGCCCCTGGACGCCCGCGAGCGGATCGGGATCGCGGCCGCCTCGGCCCGGGAAATGGCCCGGCCCGCCGCCTTCGGCCAGGCCATCATCCTGATGGTCTATGCGCCGCTGCTGGCCTTCGAGGGCGTCGAGGGCAAGATGTTCGGTCCCATGGCGGCGACGGTGATGTTCGCCCTGGCCGGGGCGTTCCTGCTGTCCCTGACCTTCGTGCCGGCCATGGCCGCCCTGCTGATCGGCGAACCCAGGGCGCACGGCGAGACCCGGGTCATGACCGCCGTCCGGACGCGGTTCGAGCCGACCCTGCGCCGCCTGGTCGCCCGTCCGATCGCGGTGGCGACCGGAGCCGGCGCGGCCCTGCTGATCGGCCTCGTCGCCTTCCTGAGCCTGGGCCGCGAGTTCATCCCGACCCTCGATGAGGGCGACCTGCTGGTCCAGGCCGCGCGCGTGCCGTCGATCTCGCTGGAGCAGAGCCAGGCCATGCAGTTCCGGGTCGAGAAGACCCTGGCGGCCATGCCCGAGGTCGCCCTGGTGTTCACCCGCACCGGCACCGCCGAGATCGCCTCGGACCCGATGCCGCCCAGCGCCTCGGACACCTTCGTCATCCTCAAGCCGCGCAAGGACTGGCCCGATCCGCGCCTGCCGAAGGCGGCGCTGGTCGAGCGCATGGAAAGCGCCCTGGGCAAGCACCTGGGCAACGTCTACGAGTTCACCCAGCCGATCCAGATGCGGTTCAACGAGCTGATCGCGGGGGTCCGCTCCGACGTCGCCGTCAGCGTCTACGGCGACGACTTCGCGGTCATGGACCAGACCGCCCGGAAGATCGCCAAGGCGCTGCGCGGGGTGCGGGGCGCGGCCGACGTCAAGGTCGAGCAGGTCTCGGGCCAGCCCACCGTCACCGCCACGGTGGACCGCACGGCCGCCGCCGCGCTGGGCGTCCACGCCAGCGACGCCGCCGACGCCCTGGCCATCGGCCTGGGCGGGCGCGAGGCCGGGCATATCCTGGAGGGCGACCGGCGGTTCGACGTCGTGGTCCGATTGGACGAGCAGCGGCGCAACGACCCGGCTGTCATGGGCCAGCTTCCGGTCATGCCGGAAGGCGCGCCGCCCGGCACGGCGGCGATCCCGCTCTCGACCCTGGCCCGCTTCGACGCCAGCGAGGGCCCCAACCAGATCAGCCGCGAGAACGGCAAGCGCCGGATCATCGTCCAGGCCAATGTGCGGGGCCGCGACCTGGGCGGCTTCGTCGCCGACGCCAAGGCCGCCGTGCGCGACGAGGTTCCCCTCCCCGCCGGCTCGTGGCTGGACTGGGGCGGCCAGTTCGAGAACCTGGAGCGGGCCTCGGCGCGCCTGGCGGTCATCGTGCCGGTCGTCTTCCTGGTGATCGCGATCCTGCTCTACTTCGCCCTGGGCTCGGCGGCGGAGGCGGCCCTGGTCTTCGCCTGCGTGCCCCTGGCCCTGGTCGGCGGCGCGGCGGCCCTGGCCCTGCGCGGCGCGCCGTTCTCGATCTCGGCGGCCGTCGGCTTCATCGCCGTCTCGGGCGTGGCGACCTTGAATGGCCTGGTGCTGATGCAGAGCATAAGGCGGCAACTCGCCGACGGGCTCGAACCGGTCGAGGCGGTGGTGTCGGGCACGGTGAGCCGCCTCCGGGCGGTGCTGACCACGGCCCTCGTCGCCATGCTCGGCTTCCTGCCCATGGCGGTCGCCGTCGGCCCAGGCGCGGAAGTGCAGAAGCCGCTGGCCACCGTCGTCATCGGCGGCCTGCTGACCTCGACGTCGCTGACCCTTCTGGCCCTGCCGGTCTTCGCGGCCTGGCTGGCGAGGAAGGGCTGGATGCACGGCGAGGCGCGGGAGACCGCACGAGCCGACGCCCGCGAAATCGGCGGGGTGGAAACCAGCTAGAAACTTGGGAGAAAATGGCGCGCCCGGAACGATTCGAACGTCCGACCCTCAGATTCGTAGTCTGATGCTCTATCCAGCTGAGCTACGGGCGCGCACTGCCTTTCGGCGAGGCGGGGGAGATAGCCCGGACGATCCGGGGACGCAAGCGCCTTTTGATGCAGAATGCGCGAAGTTTGTGGAGAAGGGCTTCCAGGCCTTGACCCGCAAGGCTCCGCTCCCTTCTTGAGAGGAACGACCTTGGCCGTGCGGGGATCGCGATCACGCCCTCCCCGTTCCATGACCAGGGCCATGTGCCCCGAGTCCTTCGACGAAAGTTCGCCATGCGCCTGATCGCCCCGCTGCTCCTCGCCCTGATCGCCGGCTGCGCGCCCCTCTCGGCGGAGGCCCGACCGCCCGCGGAAGGCGCGGTCGCCGCCCCGGAAACGGGGAAAGCCCCGGCCTACAAGCCCAGCGGCATGGTGGCGGCGGCCAATCCCCTGGCGGTGGAGGCGGGCCTGCGGGTGCTGCGCGACGGCGGCACGGCGGTGGACGCGGCCGTGGCGGTGCAGGCGGTGCTGGGCCTGGTCGAGCCGCAGAGCTCGGGCCTGGGCGGCGGTTCGTTCATGGTCTTCTACGACGCCAAGACCGGCAAGGTGACCGCCTATGACGGCCGCGAGAAGGCGCCCCAGGGGGCGACGCCGCAGCTGTTCATGGGCCCGGACGGCAAGCCGCTGGACTTCGTGACCGCGGTGCTGTCGGGCCGCTCGACCGGCGTGCCCGGCGCGGTGGGCATGCTGGCCCAGGCCCAGAAGGAGCACGGCAAGGCCGCCTGGAACAGCCTGTTCAAGGACGCCGAACGCCTGGCCGACGGCGGCTTCACCGTCAGCCCGCGCCTGGCCGGCATGATCAACAGCAAGCGCGTGCCGCAGAACACCGCGCCGGACGTGATCGCCTATTTCACCAAGCCGAACGGCCAGCTCTACCAGGCCGGCGACACCCTGAAGAACCCGGCCTACGCCGCCACCCTGCGCGACCTGGCCGCCAAGGGCCCCAGCGCCCTCTACGAGGGCCCGCTGGCCCAGAAGATCGTCGACCGGCTGCACCAGGGCGACCTGGCCTCCAGCATGACCCTGGCGGACCTGAAGGCCTACAAGCCGCGCTCGGCCGACGCCCTGTGCCGGCCGTGGAAGGTCTACACCGTCTGCGTGCCCAACCCGTCGTCCAGCGGCGTGTCGGTGATCCAGGCCCTGATGATGCTGGACCACACCGACATCGCCCGGCGCGGCCCGACCGATCCCGTGGCCTGGACCCTGCTGGCCCAGGCCGAGCGGGTGATGTACGCCGACCGCGACCGCTACGTCGGCGACCCGTCGTTCGTGAAGGTGCCGATCGACGGCCTGCTGGACCCGGCCTATGTGGCCGAGCGCGCCAAGCTGATCACCGACACCGCCGGCCCCGCGCCCAGCTTCGGCCTGCCCAAGGGCGCGCCCGTCGTCGGACCCGACAGCACCCGTGAGCCGGCCGGCACCACCCACATGGTCATCGTCGATCCGCAGGGGAACGTGGTGTCGATGACCACCACGGTCGAGAGCGTGTTCGGCTCGGGCCGGATGGTCGGCGGCTTCTTCCTCAACAACCAGCTGACCGACTTCAACTTCGACCCGCATGACGGCGACGGCGCCCCCGGGGCCAACGCCGTGGCCGGCGGCAAGCGCCCGCGCTCGTCGATGGTCCCCATCGTGGTGCTGGACAAGGACGGCAAGTTCCTGGCCGCCCTGGGCTCGCCCGGCGGTTCGGCGATCCTGTCCTATAACCTCAAGGCCATGGTCGGGGTGTTCGACTGGGGCCTGACCATGCAGCAGGCCATCAACCTGCCCAACCTGGTGGCGCGCGGCGATATGTTCTCGGCCGACGTCGAGCGGTTCGGCCCGCAGATGACCTCGGCCCTGCAGGCGCGCGGCGTGGCGATCCGCACGGGCCAGGTCGAGGGCTCGGGCCTGCACGGCGTGATCGTGCGGCCGGGCGGCGTGCTGGAAGGCGGCGCCGATCCCCGACGCGAAGGGGTGGCGAAGGGGCTGTAAGAAACCCTCTCCCGGAGGGAGAGGGCGGAGCCCGCCGCGCAGCGGTGGGAGGGTGAGGGGTTACACCCTCGCCGTCTTCTCGCGAACGCCCTGCCGGCACGCCGTCTGACGCTTAACCCCTCACCCTCCCATGCTGCGCATGGGTCCCTCCCTCTCCCTTTGGGAGAGGGTTTCAAGGCTTCGACTTCGCTTTCGGCTTGGCCTCTTCCGCCGGCGCTTCCGGCAGGGGGTCGGGCGTGCCCGCCAGGGTCAGGTCGAACACCGAGCCGCCCGGGCCGGTCTCGACCAGGGCCAGGTCGCCGCCGTGGCCCTGGGCCAGCTCGCGGGCGATGGCCAGGCCCAGGCCCGTGCCGCCGCGGCGCACCGAGCCCACGAACGGCTGGAAGAGGTTGTTGCGCGCCTTCTCCGGCACGCCCGGACCGTCGTCGGACAGCCGCAGGACGCTCATGCCCTCGGCCCGGCGCAGCTCGACGAACACCCGGCCCTTGCCGCCGCGATCGGGCGCGCCCTCGATGGCCTCGCGGGCGTTGCGCAGCAGGTTGGTGAGGATGCGGTGCAGCTGGTCGGGGTCGGCGATCACCTGCTCGCGGCTGTCGATCACCGTCTCCAGGGCCACGCCCGAGGGCTGCAGGCCGGAATCCTCGGCGGCCATGTCGAGGGCGGCGCGCAGGGGCGTGGTGCGCAGGGCCGGGGCCGGCTCCTTGGACTTGCCGTAGGCCATGACGTCGCTGGCCAGGGTGATGGCGCGGTCCAGGGCCCGCTCCAGGCGCGGCAGGGCCTGGGCCACCTTGGGATCGCCCAGGGCGGCCAGGCGGTCCGAGGCCATCTGGGCGCTGGTCAGCATGTTGCGCAGGTCGTGGTTGATCTTGGCCACCGCCTCGCCCAGGGCCGCCAGGCGGGCCTTGGCCTGCAGGGCGGTCAGGAGGTCGGTCTGCATCATGTCCAGCTCGCGCTCGGCGCGGCCGATCTCGTCGCGGCGGCGCGAGACCACCACCCGGGCGGCGGGGTCCTCGGGATCGGCGCGGAACCGCTCCATGGCCTGGGTGATACGCTGCATCGGCCGCACCAGCAGGAAGTTCAGCGACAGGTAGATCAGCCCGCCGGCAAGGGCGGCGACGAAGACCGTCACCCCGGCCAGCCGGCCCAGATTGGCGATCAGCTCGGCCTTCAGCTGGGCGTCGGGCAGGACGATCTCGACGAACTCGGCCTCCTGGCGGAAGCGGGGCTCGGCCATGACCCGCACCATGCTGCCGGGCTTGCTCTTCAGGGTGAAGAACGGCGCGGCCAGCCACGAGCCCGGGTTCTGGCGGCGCAGGTCGACCAGATAGGGCGTGGTGATCTTCAGGCCGCGTGGCTCGGTGGGCAGGACCAGGCGGCGGGCGCCGTCGACCTCGAGCGCCACGATCACAACCCCGGCCTGGTCGAGCAGCTGTTGCGACACCCGGTCGGTCACCCGCCGCTCGGGGTCGGCGTCGGCGATGGTCGAGGCCAGTTCGGCGGCTCGCACGCGGTCCAGCAGCCACTGCTCTTCCAGATAGGCCATGGCCGGGGGCAGGATGACCGCGCCGGCGATCGCCACGAACAGGGCGGTCAGCAGCAGCAGGCGCGCCGACAGGCCGCCGGGCCACGGGAAGCGACGCCCTGGCTTGGCTTTTTCCGGAACGGACGGCGTGACCGGCTCGGTCATCTGTCTGGGTTACTTCAGGTCTGGGGCTTCGGCAACGCGTCGGCGTCGCCAATAGCGCCATAGCGGCGGCAGGAGGGCCAGGGCGCCCATCGCCATGATCGGCAGATAGATGCGCGGCGAGAACAGGGTGTGCATCGTCACCGGCTCGCCGCTGGCGAAGATGTGGCCCAGGCCCGCGCCGATGCCGGCATAGACGAACGAGCTGGGCACCATCCCCAGGAACGAGGCCAGCAGATAGGTCCGCACCGGGATGTTCATCAGGCCCGAGGCGACATTGACCAGCAGCAGCGGGAAGGCCGGGATCAGGCGCAGGGTCAGCAGGTACGAGAAGGCGTCGGCCTTGAAGCCCTCCTCGATCCGGACAAGCAGGGCGCCGGGCTTGCGGCGCAGGAAGTCGCCGAAGGCCGTGCGGCAGACCAGATAGACCACGGTCGAGCCGCCGGTCGCGCCGGTCACCGCCGCGAAGCCGCCGCCGATAGGGCCGAACAGGAAGCCGCCGGTCAGCGACAGGATCAGGGCGCCCGGCAGCGAAACGGAGACCGTGGCCACGTAGATCACGACATAGATCGCCGCCGCCTTCAGCGGGTTGGCCGCGGCGTAGGTCTGCAGGGCCTGGCCGTGGGCCTGCAGGGTGGCCAGGTCCAGCTTGCCTGCCAGGCCGCTGGCCAGGGCGACGACCAGCAGGATCAGAAGGGCGCCCAGGGGCCCGAACCGGCGCAGCCAGGCCAGGGTGGCGTCGGGCGTCATCCGGCGCCGACCGCGTCGGCCACCGAGGCGAAGCCCTCGGCGCGCAGGCGGGCGGCCAGGTCGGCCTTGATCCGCTGCACCAGGCCCGGACCGCCGTAGACCAGGGCCGAATAGAGCTGCACGGCGCAGGCGCCCGCCTTGATCTTGGCCAGGGCGTCGGCGCCGCTGGCGATCCCGCCCGCGCCGATCAGCGCCAGATGGCCGGTGTTGACCGCGTGGAAGCAGGACAGCACGGCGGTCGAGGCGGTCAGCAGCGGCTTTCCGGACAGGCCGCCGCTCTCGCCTTTCTCGGGCGAGGCCAGATGGTCGGGCCGGGCGATGGTGGTGTTGCTGACGATGATCCCGTTCAGGCCGTTCGCCGTGGCGGTCTCGACGATGGCCTCGACCTCGTCGTCGGCCAGGTCGGGCGCGACCTTCAGGAAGATCGGATAGTCGACCGTGCCGGCCGCCTTCAGCAGGCCCCGCGCCTCGGCGATGCGGCCCAGAAGCTCCTCCAGCGCCGCCTTGGTCTGCAGCGCGCGCAGGCCGGGCGTGTTGGGCGAGGAGATGTTGACGGTGAAATAGTCCGACAGGCCCCACAGCCGCGTCAGGCCGGTCACATAGTCGGCGATGCGGTCGGTCGCGTCCTTGTTGGCCCCGATATTGGCGCCGACGACGGGCGGGCGGCCTCCGGCGGCGCCCCGGGCCTTGAGGGCCGACAGGCGTTCGGCGAACGGCTCCAGCCCCTCGTTGTTGAAGCCCATGCGGTTGATCACCGCCTGGTCCTGCGTCAGCCGGAACAGGCGCGGGCGCGGGTTGCCGGCCTGGGCCAGGGGCGTGACCGTGCCGCACTCCACGAAGCCGAAGCCGGCCCGGGACATGGCGGCGGGGACCTCGGCGTTCTTGTCGAAGCCGGCGGCCAGGCCCACGCAGTTGGACAGCGGCAGGTGCGCGATCGTGCAGGCCAGGATCGGGTCGTCGACGTCGTGCTGGCGCGGGCCCAGGCCCATCTTCAGCCCCTTGATCGCCCAGCCGTGGGCGTCCTCGGGGTCCAGCGCGTGCAGGGCGCGGGCGGCGATGTCGTGCAGGCTCATGCGGGCAGCTCGCCCAGGATCGGCACGCCGTCGGCGTCCAGCGCCAGCGCCCGCTCCGCGATCACCTCGTCCGCCTTCAGGTCGCGGAACAGGTGCGGGAACAGGGCCCCGCCGCGCGAGGCCTCCCATTTCAGGGCCTCGCCCAGGTCGTCGGCCTCGACGGTCAGCAGCATCAGGCCGTCCTGGCCCTTGAAATAGAGCTCGGCCGTCTTCTGGGCGGTGTCGTGGCCGGAGAAGTGGATGAAACCATCGGCCAGGTCGACCGCCGAGCCGCCGAAGGTCCCCGAGGCGCGGGCCGCGTCCCATTCGGCCTTCGGGAGGATCTTGTAGATCTTACTCATTCGCCGCCGTGTCCGCCGTTTTCCGAAGCATAGAACAGGTGGCTCAAGGTCGGGGCTCCATCAGGGGCGATCGAAAAGACCGCGACGGTGGCGGTCGGGAACTTGCCGCGCAGCTGGGCCAGCTTGGCGGGGTCGGCCGGGCCGCCCATGGCCAGGCGCAGAGCCAGCTCGTGCAGGCCGGGATTGTGGCCGACCACCATCACCGTCCCGCCGTCGGGCGCCTCCTCGCGAATCGCCGCCAGCACGTCCTGGGCCTCGGCGTGGTAGAGGTCGCGGCGCAACTCGGATCGGGCGTCGGGGAAGGCCGGGGCGGCCGCCTCCCAGGTCTCGCGCGTGCGGCGGGCCGAGGAGACCAGGGCCAGGTCCGGCGTCAGGCCGGCCTTGACCAGGACCTTACCCATCAGGGCCGAGTCGTTCTGGCCGCGCGGCGCCAGGGCGCGTTCGAAGTCACCGCCCGAGGCGGCGTGCGGTTCGGCCTTGCCGTGGCGCATGAGGATCAGTCGGTCCATGATCCTCCATAGCCTTCGCCGGGGCGCTCCGGAAGCGCGCGGTTGGCGAAGGCCGCGCTTGACGAAGGCCATGGTTGACGAAGCCCACGGTTGACAGGGGGGGCGCCAAGCGGTCCTAAGGCGACATGGCTGAACTCGACTTCGCGGGACAGGTGCTGTCGGAGGGCGGAACCTGGCGGTTCCCGGCCCATAGCCCCCTGCTGCTGGACTCCGGCGGCAAGCTGGAAAACCTGGAAATCGCCTACCGCACGTGGGGCACGCTGAACGAGGACGGGACCAACGCCGTCCTCATCTGCCACGCCCTGAGCCTGGACCAGCACGTGGCCGGCGTCCATCCGACCAGCGGCAAGCCCGGCTGGTGGACCCGGCTGGTCGGCCCCGGCAAGCCGGTGGACCCGGCCCGGCACTTCGTCATCTGCTCCAACGTGATCGGCGGCTGCGGGGGCTCGACCGGCCCGGCCTCGATCAATCCGGCCACCGGCCAGCCCTACGGCCTCAGCTTCCCGGTGATCACCATCGCCGACATGGTCCGGGCCCAGGCCATGCTGATCGAGGCCCTGGGCGTGGAGACCCTGCTGGCGGTGATCGGCGGCTCGATGGGCGGCATGCAGGTCCAGCAATGGGCGGCCGACTATCCCGACAAGATGTTCAGCGCCGTGATCGTGGCCTCGGCCTCGCGCCACTCGGCCCAGAACATCGCCTTCCACGAGGTGGGCCGCCAGGCGATCATGGCCGACCCCGATTGGAAGAACGGCGCCTACGCCCAGGGCAAGTCGCGCCCGGAAAAGGGCCTGGCCGTCGCCCGCATGGCCGCCCACATCACCTACCTGTCCGAGCCCGCCCTGCAGCGGAAGTTCGGCCGCGAGCTGCAGCGCGACGGCCTGTCGTGGGGCTTCGACGCCGACTTCCAGGTGGAGAGCTATCTGCGCCACCAGGGCGCCAGCTTCGTCGACCGCTTCGACGCCAACTCCTACCTCTACATCACCCGGGCCATGGACTATTTCGACCTGGCCGCCGGCCATGGCGGGGTGCTGGCCCAGGCCTTCGCCGGGGCGCGCCACGTGCGCTTCTGCGTGCTCAGCTTCACCAGCGACTGGCTGTACCCGACCGCCGAGAACCGCCACATCGTGCGCGCCCTGACCGCCGCCGGCTGCCGCGCGGCCTTCGTCGAGATCGAGAGCGACAAGGGCCACGACGCCTTCCTGCTCGACGAGCCGGTGATGGACTCGGCGCTGCAGGGTTTCCTGAGTTCGGTGGAACGCGAGCGGGGGTTGGCGAAATGATCCGCCAGGACTTCAGGGAAATCTTGCGCCTGGTCCGTCCGGGTTCGCGCGTGCTGGACGTCGGCTGCGGCGAGGGTGTGCTGCTGGACCTGCTGACCCACGAGAAGCAGGTCGACGGCCGGGGGCTGGAGATCAGCGCCGAAGGCGTGGCGGCCTGCATGTCGCGCGGCCTGTCGGTGGTGCAGGGCGACGCCGACCAGGACCTGGACCACTTCCCCGACCGCACCTTCGACTACGCGATCCTGTCCCAGACCCTGCAGGCCACGCGCCAGCCGCGCCACGTGCTGGACGAACTGCTGCGCATCGCCGACCGGGCCGTGGTGTCGTTCCCGAACTTCGGCCACTGGCGCGTGCGCTGGTCGCTGCTGCATCGCGGGCGGATGCCCGAGACCGAGGCCCTGCCCCTGCCCTGGTGGGCCACGCCCAACATCCACCTGTGCACCCTGGCCGACTTCCTGGCCCTGACCGAGGACCTGGACGTGCGCATCGACTCCTGCGCCGCCTTCGCCGGTGCCGGCCCTGCCCGCCAGATCGACCCGACCAAGGCCATCGAGAACTGGCGGGCCGAGACCTGCCTGTTCATGCTCAGCCGCAATCCCGCGCCCGCCGGCTCCCCGACGGAACCTCCAGCTCCCTCAGGCGATCTCTTCGACGGATGAAGCTTCGTCTCATGACCTACAACGTCCACCGTTGCGTGGGCACGGATCGCAGGCTCGACGTCGAGCGTGTGGCCGAGGTCATCGCTGCGGAAAACGCCGACGTGGTGGCGCTTCAGGAACTGGACGTCCGCCGGGCCCGGACCAAGGGCGTGGACCAGGCCCACCGTCTGGCCGAGCTGCTGAAGATGCGCTCGCACTTCCATCCGGCCATGGCCGTGGAGGAGGAGCTCTACGGCGACGCCATCCTGACCGCCCTGCCCGAGAAGAAGGTCAAGGCCGACGGCCTGCCGCTGTATCCGCTGATCCCGGGCCTGGAGCCGCGCGGGGCGATCTGGATCAGCGTCGATGTCGGCGGCACGCCCGTTCAGATCATCAACACGCACCTCGGCCTGGTGCCCCAGGAGCAGAAGCGCCAGGCCGCCGCCCTGCTGGGCGAGGGCTGGATCACCCACGAGGACTGGAAGGCGCCGGGCATCCTGCTGGGCGACTTCAACGCCACGCCCTATTCGGCCACCTATCGCCTGCTGAAGGCCGCGCTGCGCGACGCCCAGACCCAGAGCCCGACCTGGCGACGCCCCCCGACCGCGACCTTCCCGTCCAACTTCCCGTTCATGCGCATCGACCACGTCTTCCTGACCAAGGGCCTGGAGACGGTCGGCGTGCGCTCGCCCTACGGTCCCCTGGCGCGGACGGCCTCGGACCATCTGCCCCTGGTGATCGACCTGGAGATCACGGGCGCCTGACGGGGTGGGGACATGCCCTCGCGGCGTGTCCCCATCAGCATCCACGGAGCCAGGACTTGGGGACACGCCGCGAGGGCATGTCCCCGGTCATTCTGAAGATCAGTCCTGCAGGTGATCCGGCAGTTCCGGCCGGGGATCGGCCATCAGGCGGTGCAGCTCCTTCTTGAGCCGCCGGCGGCGTCCCCAGGGGCGCCAGGCGTCGGTGGGCGACAGGGCGTCGCCCAGGTTCCAGTCGGCGATGAACTGCTGCACCCCGGTCAGCGGCTTGATCGGCACCGGCGCCAGGCGGCGCGGCGCCCCGCCCTTGCGGTCCAGTTCGTTGATCGTCGCCGCCAGGCCGCCCAGCCGGTCGTAGGTCTCGAGCACGTGCCCGGTCTCGTGGTCGAGGAAGTGGCCGATCAGCCGGCCCAGGAAGGCGCGCACGGCGGCGCGGCTGGCCTCGTCGGTCCCCTCGAAGGCGATGTCGCATTCGGTGTCGAGACCGATCGAGCGGTTGTTCAGATTGGCCGAGCCCAGCCGCAGCACGCGGTCGTCCATGATCGCCACCTTGGAGTGGACGATGATCGTCGCGCCCTTGGGCGTGCGGGCGCTGAAGGCCGAGAAGCGGCCGTGGACGTCGATCTCGCGCAGGCGGTTGATCGCCGAGGTCCGGGCGCTGTCCATGGTCATCTGGTCGAAATAGCTGGGGCTGTGGGCGGGGCCGACGGTGACCACCTCGGGACCATCCGGCTCGGCCAGGCGCTCGGCCAGGGCTTCGACGATGATCGGCGAGGTCAGGTACTGGTTCTCCAGATAGACCAGCCGCCGGGCGGACCTGATGCTGGCCAGGTGCATCAGCATCGACTCGTTGACCTCGGGCTCGCCCTTCCACGCCGGCTGGGTGCGGCAGACGCCGACGGGGACATTGCGCAGGTCGGGGATCAGATAGTCCGGCCAGGGCGCCTCCTCGGCCTTTTCCGACCGCTCCAGCGCCTCGCCCGTCGACCGCTGCCAGCGGGCGATGAACAGGTCGCCCAGGGCCTCGGCCGCCTTGCCGTCGACCAGGGACGCCACCTCGTGACGGGCCGGATAGTGGTGGCCGGTGGGCAGGCGGCGGCGGGGGTCGTTGTCCAGGTGCTGGGTGGTGTCCCAGCGGTCGACGCCGATGTCGCCGCCGCTGACCAGGGCCACCGAGCCGTCGACCACGACCACCTTCTGGTGATGGCAGGCGCTGGCCGGCAGGGTGTTGTCCAGGTGGTACTTGACCCGCGAGCCGGTGAAGAACACCTGGCCGCGGTGCGGGCCGAACAGCTGCGAGGCGGCGATCGGGAACGGCATGTCCCAGACCAGGATGCGCACGTCCAGGCCGGGGTTCAGCGCCGCCTGCCGGCGCAGCAGGAGGCCGATGCGGTCGACATGGGCGGGGTCGCGGCTCTTGCGGACCCGGTCGGGGTCCAGCCGCGTCAGGGGATCGAACACCCAGGCCAGGATCCAGATCGACTTCCTGGCCGACAGTAGGATGGACTTCAGGGCGTCGAAGGCCTCGTCGTTGTCGATGAACAGCGCCAGCCGGTCGGCCTGCTCCACGCGCCAGCAGGTGGAGCCCGGCCTCATCAGCGAAGCGGAGGTCAGCGAGGATGCGTCGTCGGCCATGTCGCCTCTTGTGCCACGGAAATTCGTCAACGCACGGGCCCATGTTATGGCTGCGCTTTGACAGAAGTCTCCCGCATGTTTGTTGGACGCCCATGACAGCCGAAACGCCCGACCATCACGTCCTCGCCGACCGCAAGCGCCTTTGGGCCTTCTGGCTGGGCTGCCTGGTGGTGACCGCCGGCGTCGTCCTGCATGTGCCGATGTACCTGATGGGCGCCGACATCGGCTACCAGCTGGCCGGGATGAAGATGGACCTGGGCATGACGATCGGGATGCTGATCATCCCGCCCGGCTGCGTCCTGGCCGGCTGGGGCCTGCTGCCCCGTCGCGGCGACCACCACCTGGACCACACGGTCGAGGTGACGCCGCCCGAGGACGCGCCGCTGTCCATGGCCCACTGGTGGCTGATGCTGGTGCTGGTGATCGCCCTGATCATCGACATCATGAAGCCGGCCAGCCTGGGCTTCGTGGTGCCCGGCATGATCAAGGAATACGGGGTCGGCAAGGCCACGGTCGCCTGGCTGCCGTTCGCCGCCCTGACCGGCACCGTGGCCGGATCGATCGTCTGGGGCGCCCTGGCCGACGTCTTCGGGCGCCGGGCCTCGATCCTGCTGTCGTCGGTGATGTTCGTCGGCACCTCGATCTGCGGGGCCATGCCCGACTTCTGGTGGAACGTCGGCATGTGCTTCCTGATGGGCGCGGCCGCCGGGGGCCTGCTGCCGGTGGTCTACGCCCTGCTGGCCGAGACCATGCCGTCCAAGCACCGGGGCTGGGCCCTGGTGCTGGTGGGCGGCCTCGGGGCCGTGGGCGGCTACCTGGCCTCGTCCGGCTGCTCGGCCTGGCTGCAGCCGGAGTTCGGCTGGCGGATCATGTGGTTCCTCAACCTGCCGACCGGCCTGATCCTGGTGGCCCTGTCCGGCGCGATCCCGGAATCCGCCAAGTTCCTGATGAGCATCGGCCGGCTGGACGCCGCCCATTCGGTGATGAAGCGGTTCGGCTCGGTGGTGCGCGAGAAGGCCGACACGCCCGAGGAGCATCACCACGTCCTGACCCCGCCGCCGGTCGAGCGGCGCTTCATCGGCAAGACGGCCGCCCTCAGCATCGCGGCGGTGGCCTGGGGCCTGGTCAATTTCGGCCTGCTGCTGTGGCTGCCGGCCGAGCTGGTGGCCGAGGGCCACAGCGTGGGCGTCTCCAGCCAGCTGCTGGCCAAGTCGGCGCTGATCGCCTTCCCGACCGTCTTCGTCTGCGCCTTCCTCTACAGCCGCTGGAGCACCAAGTGGTCGCTGGCGGCGACGATCGCGATCAGCGGCCTGGGCGTGGCGGGCGTCCTGACCCTGGGCCCCGGCGTCAGCCCGGTCCTGCCGGTGGCCCTGATGATCATCGGCACCAACGGCCTGCTGGCCATCCTGCTGCCTTATACGGCCGAGAGCTTCCCGTTGCGGGTGCGCGGCCGGGCCACGGGCTGGGTGGCGGCGTGCAGCAAGTCGGGCGGGCTGATCGCCCAGCTCCTGGGGATCCTGGCCGCCGTGCCGCCGCTGAAGGTGGCCGCCCTGATGATCATGGCGCCCCTGGCCCTGGCGCTGGTCCTGGTCGCCTGGTTCGGGACCGAGACGCGCGGACGCGACCTGCGGGAGCTGGAAGGCTAGGCCCGCGAAGGCCTAGCCCGCGATCGCCGCGGCGTCGCGTTCGCCGGTGCGGATGCGCAGGGCCTGCTCCAGGTCCATGACGAACACCTTGCCGTCGCCGATCTTGCCGGTGTTGGCGCTGCGCTGCAGGGCCTCGACCACCGGCTCGACCACGTCGTTGGCCACGGCGATCTCCAGCTTGACCTTCGGCAGCAGCTTCACCTCGTACTCGGCGCCGCGATAGACCTCGGTCTTGCCCTTCTGCCGGCCGTAGCCGCGCACCTCCGTGACCGTCAGGCCCGACGCGCCCGCCTCGGTGACCGCTTCAAGCACGGCGTCCAGGCGGCTGGGCTTGATTACGGCGACGATCATCTTCATGGCGCGGCTCCCGCAAAGAGGGCTTGGTCTACGACTTCAGGCTAGGCCCGGGAATCGATGGCTCCAAGGGCTTTGCGGCATTTAGATTACGCGGCGCCTTTCGAACAGGCGCCGTCCTGACCGGAGCGGGGCCGCCGGGCGAGGGGGCGAGCACCCCCGGCGCGAACACCCGCACCCGCGCGCGGCTGCCGCGCGGCTTGACCGCGAAGGTCTGTTTGACCGCCTCCATCAGGATCAGGCCGGCGAAACGCGGCCACAGGCGGGCCCCCACCTGCTCGAAGCCCTCGGCCCAGCGCGCCGCGATGGGCAGGGGCGGGGTGTAGAGGGCCCGGGTCCAGCCGGCGGGCTCCAGGTCGGCCTCGCGCAGCAGGGCCTCCAGCTGGTGGCGGCTGAACGGACGGCCATGGCCGAAGGGCGTGCTCTCGGCCCCGGCCCACAGGCCGTCGCGCGAGGCCACGGCGACGATCAGCCTGCCCGCGGGCGCCATCACGCGCCACAGCTCGCGCAGGACGGCGGCCGGGTCGTCGGCCTCCTCCAGGGCGTGGACGGCCAGGATGCGGTCGAACATGGCGTTGGCGAACGGCAGGCCCGTCTCCTCGACCAGGGTGGCGGCGTTGGCGCCGCCGTTGGGCCAGACCTCGACGCCTTGGGCGGCCGGCATGGCCGCCACCACCCGCCGGGCCTGGGGCCGGGCCTTGTCGAGGAAGGGCGTGGCGTAGCCCAGGCCCAGCACGTCCAGGCCCCGCGCGTCGCCCCACGCCTCCTCGACCTTGCGACCCAGCATCTCGCGGGCCGCGCGTCCGAGCGGGCTGGCGTAGAAGGCTCTGAGATCGAGCACGTCGCGGCGCATTGAGTCTCCCGATCGATGGCTTCATCTATGTAGGCGGGCGGGCCCGTCGCGTCACGTCTCGCCCAGGGGATTTGGCCCCAGTCCGGAGTCGAGAGCATGCCGCTGACCGTTCACCAGTTCCCCTGCCT
Organism: Caulobacter sp. CCG-8; assembly: GCF_037402475.1. NCBI lineage: Bacteria > Pseudomonadati > Pseudomonadota > Alphaproteobacteria > Caulobacterales > Caulobacteraceae > Caulobacter > Caulobacter sp. CCG-8. The sequence continues at coordinate 40,400 of NZ_JBBEUD010000023.1, read as the reverse complement.
GTCGGACAATTACGGCTTTCTCGTGCGCGACGACGCCACCGGGACCACCGCGACCATCGACACGCCCGACGCCGACGCCATCCTGGCCCAGCTGGACAGGCTGGGCTGGACGCTGGACCTGATCCTCAACACCCACTGGCATCCGGACCACGCCGGCGGCAACGCGGCGATCCAGGCGGCGACCGGCGCGACGATCGTCGGCCCGCAGGAGGTGACCCGCATCGCCCCGCTCGATCGGCCCGTGGTCGAGGGCGACACGGTGATGCTGGGCGACACGGCCCTGACCGTCATCGACACCGGCGGCCACACCCTGGGCCACATCGCCTATCACGACGCCACCGACGGGATCGCCTTCGTCGGCGACACCCTGTTCGCCCTGGGCTGCGGCCGGCTGTTCGAGGGCACGGCCGAGCAGATGTGGGGTTCGCTGTCCAAGCTGACCGCCCTGCCAGACGACACCACCGTCTATTGCGCCCACGAATACACCGCCTCCAACGCCCGCTTCGCCCTGTCGGTCGACGACGCCCCCGCGCTCAAGGATCGGGCGGAGGCGGTGTTCGCCGCCCGCGAGCGCGGCGAGCCCACCGTTCCCACCACCATCGGGATCGAAAAAGCGACGAATCCGTTCTTGCGCGCGCCCCTGCTGCGGCCCCATCTGGCGCCGGCCGAGGCCTTCGGTGAGATTCGAGCCGCCAAGGACGGCTTCAAGGGGTGAGCATGTCGTTGGATGTATCGAGCGATCTGAGCGGTAACGAGATCATCCGCTTGCTGGACCTGCAGCCCCATCCCGAGGGCGGCTGGTATCGCCAGAGCTTCCGAGACACCCCCATCGAGGACGGCCGCCCCGCCTCCACGGCGATCTATTTCCTGCTGCAGGCCGACGAACAGTCGGCGTGGCACAAGATCGACGCGGTCGAGGTCTGGCACTACTACGCCGGCGCGCCCCTGACCCTGACCCTGTCCACCCCCGACGGCCAGGGCGCGACCGCCCACGTCCTGGGTCCCGACCTGAAGGCCGGCCAGCGACCGCAGGCGGTGGTGCCGACCGGCTGGTGGCAGACCGCCGTCAGCCAGGGCGCCTGGACCCTGGTCGGCTGCACCGTCGCCCCCGGCTTCGAGTTCGACGGCTTCGAGCTGGCCCCCAAGGACTGGCGGCCCCACTCCCAGACCCCGCGACGGCCCTAGCGGCTCACGCGCAGGCGCAGATCAGCGGATAGTTGGTCGTGTCGGCGATGGTGATCATGCCGTAGTAGTCGACCAGCACCGACTCCGCCGTGCAGAACGCGCCCTCCACCCAGGCCTGGTCGTTGGAATAGGCCTCGCCGATGATGAACAGGTTGGCCGCCGGCGCGCCGTCCACCAGGCCCGTGGGCTGGCGGATCCTCTGCATCACGTCGCAGATGTCGTAGTGCGCCGCCCAGGCGTGGTAGCCGGCCCCGAACGGGTTGAACGAGAAGTCGTTGTACACCGCCGAGACCGGGTACGGGATCTTGTAGGCGTCGTTCGGGTCGCCGTAGTGGACCTTGGCCAGCTCCAGCAGCACCATCCTGATCATGGTCTCGTTGGCCGTCGCGGGCTTGTGCAGGACCTGGTAGTCCTCCTCCAGCGGGATGGTCCGGCGCTCGTCGACGTGCAGCTCCAGCTCCTGCCAGAACTGGACGTATTGCATGTCGTCGTACGAGGCGAGCACGCCGTAGACGGGGTTGGGATTGCCGTCGCTGTTGTTCCCGAAATAGTAGACTTGGCGCAGCGGCAGGTCGGTGATGGTCGGGCCGAAGGTGTTGGGCAGGCCGTCGCTGGTCAGGTCCGGCGGATAGGGGCAGGTCTCCCACCAGGGGCTGTCGAAGAACAGCATCACCCGCATCGACGGCTGGCGGATCACCCCGTCCATGTACAGCTGCACCGGCCGCTGGTTCATGATGTCCAGCGTCCCGTCCGGCAGGTCGGCGTAGCGCGTGGCCTCGGCCACCAGGTCCAGCGAGGCCGGCGGCATGGCCAGGAAGGCGTTGGGCGTGGTCAGGGTCGGCCCGCCCTTGAACGGGTCGGCGGCGCTGGCCAGCCGATAGTTGATCACCCCGTCCGCCAGCCAGACCGAGTGCAGCCGGGTGTTGGCCTGCAGCGAGAAGTCCACCCCGGCCGCCTGCGCCGCCGCGCGGGTCTGCTGGAACAGCTGGACGAAGACCTGGGAATAGCCGCCCTGCACCGTCTTGAACTGGCCGCCCGGCGCGAACTCGCTGTTGTAGACGGCGGCGTTGGCGGCGTTCCAGTTGATGACGTTGGACGTGTAGCCGCCGGCGTCGGAGGCGTACTCGTAGCCCTCGTTGCCGGCCTGGTCGTAGAAGATGTTCCAGTAGCCGATGTTCCCCGCCGTCGAGCCCGGGGCGTAGACGAACGAGTTGAAGGTCGAGGGCAGGGTCCCGTCGCCGTAGAACTGGCACTGGGCCGTGCGGGTCGAGGGCGCGGGCACGCCGGTGATCAGGTTGGAGATGTTGGCGAACAGCGTCGCGGCCGGGGCGGCGTTGTTGCCCGGCGTGTTGTAGGGCGCGTTCTGGGTGGCTAGGTTCTTCTGGTAGATGTGCTCGCCGCGCAGATACAGCAGCGGGTCGGTCGTGGTATTGAACGGCACCACCGATCCGCCCAGGCCCAGCAGGTTGATGGTCAGGGTGACCAGCTGGTGGCCCTGGGTCCCGTCCCATTCGATGAACCGCATGCCGCCGGCCTCGATGTAGGACTGGGTCGGGTCGTCGTCGCAGAAGTGGGTCACGATCCGACCGGCCGGCAGGCGGGTGCCCGAGCCGGGACCGTCGAAGGCGTAGTCGCCCCACTCGATCAGCTCGATGCTGTCGCCCGCCACGGCCTTGCCGCCGGTGACCAGCCGCCAGGCCGTGTAGAGGCCCGCCGGCCCCGCGCCGAAGATGGTGTAGGCCGTTCCCATGCCGCCCTCCCGAGACGCGGCTTCGCGCCGCCCTGATCGATCAAGGATGAATCGACCATAGCGTGCGCTGGCGAAATATTCGCGTCAACCGGAGGGCGGCCAAGAAAAAGGCCCCGGATCGCTCCGGGGCCTCTTCCGTCTAGGGGGCGATCGAGGCCGGCTCGCCCGGCTCGGGGTTGGTGTCGTCCGAACCGTGCGACCACTTCTTCAGGATCGGCGACAGGGCCAGGAACACCACGCCGATGCCGATCGAGATCAGGCCGACGATCTTGAACACCAGCAGCGACTGGACCATGGCCGCGGCCGGGTCCAGGGCCTGGCCGCCGATGGTCTCGGTCGAGGCGATGCCCGCGATGAAGCCCGCGACCAGGTTGCCCATGGACAGCGCCATGTACCAGACCGCCATCACGAACGAGACGATCGACAGCGGCGACAGCTTGGTCATCTGCGACAGGCCGACCGGCGACATGAACATCTCGCCCGAGGTGTGCAGCATGTACATGACGATCAGGAAGATCAGCGGCATGCGGAACGCGCCGTCGGCGAAGTGGGCGCCGACCAGCAGGATCAGGAAGCCCGCGCCCACCTGGATCAGCGACAGGCCGAACTTGACCATCGGGCCGGGGTTCCGGCCCCGGGCGCCCAGGAAGGTCCAGAGCGCCGCGAAGACCGGGGCGAAGATCAGGATCCAGCCGGCGTTGATCGCCTGGGTCTGGGCGGCGTTGAACGCGGTGTTGACCCACAGCTTGCCGGCCGGATCGATCCCCGCCGCGGCCAGCTGTTCGGGCGCGCCCAGCACCACCGCCCCGCCCAGCCATTGCACCGGGTGCGACAACAGGGTCAGGTTGACGTTGGTGGCCGCGAACAGGTTCAGCGACGAACCGGCCTGCTCGAACAGGGCCCAGAACACCACCGCGCCCAGCACCAGCACCGTGGCCAGCAGCAGCCGCTCGCGCTCGACCTTCTGGCACTTAACGAAGGCGAACCACAGGATGTAGGCCACCGACAGGACGCTGCCGGCGATCAGGGTGGCGCTGACGACAGGCGTGTACTGCACCAGGAAGAAGACCAGCCCGACCACGCCCAGCGAGGCGGCGTAGATCACGCCCTCGCGGTTGAGCGGGCCCAGCACCGGGGCCTTCAGCTTGGCGAACTCGGGCGGTTCGCCCTTGCCCAGCAGCCAGGGCTTGCCCAGCACGAAGATCACGAAGCCGGCCAGCATGCCGATGCCGGCCATGCCGAAGCCGGCGTTCCAGCCCAGGTTGACGCCCAGCAGGCCGCAGAGGATGGCCGCCCAGAACGAGCCCAGGTTGATGCCGTAGTAGTAGAGGGTGAAGCCCGGGTCGCGGCGCGGGTCGCCCTGCGGATAGAGCTGCCCCACCAGGGTGGCGACATTGGCCTTCATGAAGCCCACGCCGACGATGATCAGCGCCAGGGCCAGCCAGAAGATGTTGAGGTACAGCGGGTCGCGGTCCTTGACGCCCAGCTTGTACTGGCCCTTGGGCAGCACCGAGGGCAGGACCGACTGGGCCGGCAGGTTCTTGATCTCGAAGTCGCCCTTGTCGTTGGCCGCCACCTCATAGGGCTTGTCGCCGACGACGATCTTGGCCACCCGCTCCTCGCCGCGGCCCTCGACCTGGAACTCGTAGGTGTGGCCGGCGTAGTCCAGGGTCTGGGTGGCCGGACGGCCCTCGACCGCCATGGTCAGGTGGCCCGCCACCAGCAGGATGGCGCCGAAGGCCACGGCCTTGCGGGTGCCCAGATAGCGGTCGGCCAGGAAGCCGCCCAGCAGGGGCACGATGTAGACCAGCGAGGTGTAGGAGCCGTAGTGGCCGCCCGCCGTCTTGGAATCGAACAGGAAGTGCTGCGTCAGGTAGAAGATCAGCAGCCCGCGCATGCCGTAGTAGGAGAAGCGCTCCCACATCTCGGCAAGGAAGCAGATGATCAGGCCGCGCGGATGGCCCCGCAGCAGCTGGATAAGCACGGGCACGCCGGTCACGAGGGTGACCAGGATGCCGACGGCGACGACGATATTCATTCACGAACCTTGAAACGTACAAGCGGCGGGGCGCCCAACAGGTGGTTTCGCCCTCCCCTCCCCAATCGGCGGGGAGAAGATCACGGCGCTTTGCGTTTCACAAGCAATGGCTTGCCGCCTCGGAGCCCGCCGCCCGTCCCGCGCGTTTCTTAAGCGACGCCCTGCCAGACGGGAGAATTTGCCATGACCAGCTCCAACCCAGACCATCCCATCACCTGTTCGCGCGAAGACGGACGGGTGGAGGTGCTCTTCGAAGGCCACGAGATCGCCGACAGCGGCGATGTCCTGGTGCTGCACGAGGCCGACTACGCGCCGGTGCGCTACTTCCCGCGCTCGGACGTGGCGATGGGGTTCCTGCACAAGACCGACAAGGTCACCCACTGCCCCTACAAGGGCCAGGCCAGCTACTACACGATCAGCCGCGACGCCAAGATCATCGAGAACGCCGTCTGGTCGTACGAGACCCCTCTGCCCGGCGTCAGCCAGATCGCCGGCCGCCTAGCCTTCTATCCCGAACACGTCGACTTCAAGCGCGCCGGCCTGACCGCGGCCGAGACCCGCGCCGTCGACGTGAACGAGGTGGTGCGCCACACCGACAGCGGCTCGGGCTCCAGCCAGGCCGAGCACTGGGACGCCAACGTCTCGATGCCCGACGACGCGGCCTGGGAAGGCGACGATATCCGTGAAGACGGCCCGCCGCACGTCTCCAAGCCCTATGAGGGAACCGGATCAATCTGAGCCACGTTCCACCGACTACAAATGTAAAGCGTTCGTTAACCTTTAAAGCGCTGCAATAACCGCAGCGCTTTGCGTGAAAGCCTCCTCCAGAGAGGCGACCAGGGAGAAACGTCGTGGCTTACGTCGGTTATGATTCCCGTCTGCGTCCGCCGTCCGGCGCCGCGCGATCGCGGCCCGCCCGCGTCAAGCTGGCCTGGGGCCGGCTGGCGGCGGTGGCGGCCAGCCTGATGGCCTGGATCGGGATCATCGCCGCGGCCCGCGCGATCTTCTGACCAGAGGCCCCGGGAATCCCCTCAACCTGACAGGCGTTCGATCGCGCTTCGGGTGTCGGGCGGCACGTTCAGCCATCGCGTCTCCGGCGACAGGCGCAGCGTCACGCCGTATTCGTCATGCGCCGCCGCCACGAGGTGATGGAACCACGTGGCGTAGGACCATTCGCGAGGTTTCGGGCCGTAGAGCGTCCGCGTCTCCGGATCCCAGCCGACCTCGGCCGCCGCGCGCCAGATCTGCGACAGGTCCTGCTTGGCGGGCCGAATTCGCAGGCGTCCTTCGGTATCGATCTCGACGTCCGTGATCTGGTCCGTGATCATCGCGCGACGTCGGCCTCAGTAGGCGAAGTCCTCGAACACCCGGTTGATGTCGCCCTTCCACGCGCCGTCGTAGAGCGCCAGCAGCCGTTCGGCCGGGGTGATCCCGGTCGCGGCGATCTCTTCCAGGTCGCCCAGATAGATCGTCTCGTCCAGGAAGCCGCCGTTCAGCTGGGCGCGGTTCTTCAGGCCCGACTTGGCGATAGCCACGAAGTCCTTGGCCACGTCCTGGGCCGTGCGGCCGGCCACCTTGGCCTTCAGGCCCAGCTTCGGCACGTCGCGGCGCAGGCCGGCGCGATCCTCTGCAGTCCAATGCTTGCAAAGGTCCCAGGCCGCGGCCAGGGCCGCGTCGTCGTAGAACACGCCGGTCCACAGGGCCGGCAGGGCGCACAGGCGGCTCCAGGGCCCGGCGTCGGCGCCGCGCATCTCCAGATAGGTCTTCAGCCGCACTTCCGGGAACAGGGTGGTGGTGTGGTCGGCCCAGTCCTTCATCGAGGCGTGCTCGCCCGGCAGTTCCGGGATCTTGCCGTCGATGAAGTCGCGGAAGCTGCGGCCGGCCAGGTCGATGTACCTGTCGCCGCGCTTGGCGAAGTACATCGGCACGTCCAGGGCGTAGCGGGCGTAGCGCTCGAAGTCGAAGCCGTCCTCGAACACGAAGTCCAGCAGGCCCGTGCGGTCGGCGTCGGTGTCGGTCCAGACGTTGGCGCGGGCCGACAGGAAGCCGTTGGGCTTGCCTTCCGTGAACGGCGAATTGGCGAACAGGGCCGTGGCGATCGGCTGCAGGGCCAGGCTCATGCGGAACTTGGCGACCATGTCGGCTTCGCTGGAGAAGTCGAGATTGGCCTGCACCGTGCAGGTGCGCAGCATCATGTCCAGGCCGAGGTTTCCGACCTTGGGCATGTAGTTGCGCATGATCACGTAGCGGCCCTTGGGCATGACCGGCACGTCCTGCCGCTTCCACAGCGGCGAGAAGCCCAGGCCCAGGAAGCCCAGGCCCAGCTCGTCGGCGACGGTCTTGACCTCGTCCAGGTGACGGCCGGTCTCGTCGCAGATGTCGTGCATGGTCAGCAGCGGCGCGCCGCTGAGCTCGAACTGGCCGCCTGGCTCCAGGCTGACATTGGCGCCGTCCCGCTCCAGCCCGATGATCGTCGGGCCTTCCATCACCGGCTTCCAGCCGAACCGCTGCAGGCCGGTCAGCAGGGCGTGCACGCCCTTGTCGCCCTCGTAGGGAACCGGCGCGTGGTCCTTCAGGTAGAAGCCGAACTTCTCGTGCTCGGCGCCCACGCGGAACTGGTCCTTGGGCTTGCTGCCCTTGGCGAAATAGGCGGTCAGATCGTCCAGCGTCAGCGGACGCTCCTGGCTCACGGCTTCGGCCATCGGCCACCCTCCCAAAACACGCATCCAGAGGGAGGAACGCTCCTCCGACCCGCCCGCGAACTGTCGTGCTGCGCAGTTGGGCGTTTTCTTAGCGAACCTCAAGGGGGCGGGACAGCCTTTCGCGACAGGCGATGTTGCCGTTTGGGCGCGCCGCCCGCCCGTCCCGCGAAAAGACGGGGGTTCAGCGACGGTAGAACACGCTGGGCGGCAGGCCGAATTGGCGGCGGAACATGGCCGTGAACGCGCTCTGGCTGGCATAGCCGCTCTCGGCCGCCACGTCGATCACCCGCTCGCCCCGCGCCAGGCGCTCCAGGGCCGAAAGCAGCCGCGCCTGTTGGCGCCATTGGCCGAAGCTCATGCCGGTATGCTGGCGGAACAGCCGATGCAGGGTCTTGGGCGTGACGCCCAGCCGCCCCGCCCAGTGCTCGGCGGTCGAGGCGTCGTCCGGCCGCGCGGAAAGGGCGTCGCAGACCCGGCGCAGGCGGGGATCTGCCGGGGCCGGCAGGTGCAGCGCCAGCACGTCCATCGCCCGCAGCTCGTCCAGCAGCAGGTCCATCAGCCTGCCGTCGCGGCTGGACGGATCGTAGTTGACCGGGATCATCACGGCGGCGACCAGCAGCTCCCGCAGCAGCGGCGAGACCGCGATCACGCAGTTGGTGCGCGGCAGGTTGGGATTGGCCTCGGGATCGACGAACAGGGTGCGCATCTTCACCGCGCCGCACATGCTGACCTCGTGCTCGACGCCCGCCGTCAGCCAGACCGCGCGGTTCGGCGGGACCACCCAGGCCCCGGCCTCCGAACGGACCTGCATCACCCCCTGGATGGCGAACAGCAGCTGGGCGCGGGGATGGCTGTGCGGGCCGGTGGAGAAGCCGTCCGGATAATCGATCTCCATCGCGGCCGCCGGGCGGCCCGTCTGGTGGTAGTCGAGGTAGTCCGGAAAATCGCCCGCCATGTCCCAAACTCGCTAATAGAGTTCAGGATAGCGAGAGACGAACAGGAGATCGAGACCGTAGACCGCCGGCTTCCCGTTTTCCGGAGGTCGCCGTGATCCGCAGACACCTGCCTTTCCTGTTCCCCTTGCTGGCCATCCTGCTGTGGGCCGGCAACGTTATCGCCTCGCGCCTGTCGGCCCACGTGATCGGCCCGCAGGCGATCACCTTCTACCGCTTGCTGCTGGCGGTGGCGGTGATGAGCCTGTTCGTGGCGCGGCCCGCCTGGCGCGACCGCGCGGTGATCTGGCCGCACCTGGGACAGTTCTTCATCCTAGGCTTCCTGGCCATGTGCCTGTTCCAGAGCCTGTCCTACCTGGCCGCCCAGACCAGCACGGCGACCAACATGGCGCTGTTCACCGCCCTGACCCCGATGCTGACCGTGGCGTTCAGCATCCTGCTGCTGAAGGACACCCCGACCTGGGGCCTGGTGGTCGGCGGGGTGCTGGCCTTCGCGGGCCTGACCTTCCTGGTCACCGGCGGCCATCCGGCGGCGGTCCTGCGCGGCGGCCTGCATCCGGGCGACGCCCTGATGCTCGTCGCCGCCCTAATCTACGCCCTCTACGGCGTGCTGCTGAAGCGCTGGAACCTGCCGGTCGGCGGCTGGCAATCGACTTACATGCAGGCCCTGTGCGCCCTGGCGGTGATGTTCCCCGCCTTCCTGGCCACCCCGCCGGCGCTGCGCCGACTGACGGCGCAGAGCATGCCGCTGATCCTCTATGCCGGAATCATGGCCTCGGTCGTGCTGCCGTTCTTCTGGGTGCGCGGCGTCGCGCGGCTGGGTCCCAACCGCTGCGCGATCTTCATGTACCTGCTGCCGATCTTCACGGCGGCCGGGGCCATCGTCATGCTGGGCGAGCCGGTCCGGGCCTATCACCTGATCGGCGGTGGGATCGTCCTGGCCGGGGTCGCCGTGGCCCAGCTGGTCAAGACCCCGGTCGCGCGGCCCGCTCTCGCGGCGATCTAGCGCCAGTCGCCGGCGACGGCCTGCCACAGGGTCATGGCCGCGATGGCCGCGGTGTCGGCGCGCAGGATGCGCGGGCCCAGCGTCACCGGGATGACGAACGGCAGCGACCGTAGCCTCTCGCGCTCCTCGGGCGCGAAGCCGCCCTCGGGGCCGATCAGGATGGCGGCGGGGCCCGGGGCGTCGCCCCTTTCCCGGGGGGCGGCCGCCTCGATCAGCGGCCGCGCGTCGCCGCCCTCGTCGCAGAAGATCAGCGTCCGCGCCGGGTCCCAGGCGTCCAGGATCTTGTCCAGCTTCTGCGGATCGTCGACGGCCGGCACGTCCAGCCGGCCGGTCTGTTCGGCGGCCTCGATGGCGATGGCGTCCAGCCGCCCCAGCTTGAGGAAGTCGACATTGGTCCGCCGGGTCTGGGTCAGGCGCACCCGGCGCGCGCCCAGTTCGGCGGCCTTCTCGACGATGGTCTCGACCCGGCCGCGCTTGACCATGGCGATCACCAGGTCGAGGTCGGGGCCATAGGCCTGGGGCCGGGTCTGTTCCTCGGCCTTCAGCAGGCAGCCGCGCTTGCCCGCCTCGGCCAGGCTGCAGCGCCACTCGCCGTCCTGGCCGTTGAAGACCAGGATCTCGTCGCCGACATTCAGCCGCATCACGGCGGTCAGGTAGCGCGACTGGTCGACGGTGGGCGCGACGCCGGCGCCGGCCTTGAGCGGATGGGGAACGAAAAGACGGATCATGGCGTCCTTCTAGCGCAACTGAACAGGACGGGGGTAGGGTCGCCGCATGAGCAAGCTCGAAGACTACGAAGCCGAACTCCGCGACCTGCAGCTGGCGATGATCGGCCTGCAGAAGCTGGCCATCAAGGAAGGCTGGAAGACCGTCACCATCTTCGAGGGACGCGACGCGGCCGGCAAGGACGGGGCCATCGCCCGCCTGACCGAGCACGCCCACCGCCGCGCCACCCGGATCATCTCCCTCCCGGCGCCCAGCGATCGCGAGCGCAGCGAGTGGTACTTCCAGCGCTATGTCCGGCACCTCCCGGCGTCAGGCGAGGCCGTGGTCTTCAACCGCTCCTGGTACAACCGCGCCGGGGTCGAGCGGGTCATGGGCTTCTCCACCCCGCACGAGCAGGAGCAGTTCCTGCGCGACGTGCCGGCCTTCGAGCTGATGCTGGTGGAGAACGGGGTCAAGATGACCAAGTTCTGGCTCGACATTGACCAGGAGACCCAGGCCGAACGCCTGAAGGCCCGCCGCGAGGAACCGCTGAAGGCCTTCAAGGTCAGCGACCTGGACGCCGTGGCCCAGGCCAAGTGGGAAGACTATTCGGCCGCCCGCGACGAGATGCTGATGCGCACCCACTCCACCCCGGCGCCCTGGGTGTGCGTGCGCGCCAACCACAAGAAGGCCGCCCGGCTGAACATCCTGCGTTGGATGCTGCACATCTCGGCCCCCAAGGGCCTGCTCAAGGGGATCAAGCGGCCGGACCCGGAGGTGATCTTCCGGTTCGAACCGACGGCGCTGACGGATGGACGGCTGGCGAAGTAGGCCTAGATCCTCCCCCGTGGGGGAGGGTCTTTAATCCACGTCCCACGCGAACGCCGGGTCCAGCCAGTTCCCCAGCCGCCCGTCCGGGCGCGTCAGGGCGAAGATGCGCGCCATCTCCTCTTCCGACAGGGCGAAGTCGAAGATGTCGAAGTTCTCGGCCAGCCGGCCGGGGTTGCGCGTCCGGGGGATGGTCGCCACGCCCTGCTGGACCTGCCAGCGCAGGGTCACCTGACCGGCCGTCTTGCCGTGGGCCTCGCCGATCTCGACCAGCACGGCGTCGTCGGCCACCTTGCCCTGAGCCAGGGGCGACCAGGCGGTGATCGTCGAGCCCATCGCCTTGGCCTTGGCGATCAGGGTCTTCTGCGACAGGTACGGATGATACTCGACCTGGTTGGTGGCGATCGGCGCGTCCGAGGCCGCCTGGGCCTTGGCCATCAGCGCCGAGGGGAAGTTCGACAGGCCGATGGCGCGGGTCAGGCCGCGGGCGTGGACGTCGTTCAGCGCCGCCATGGTCTCGGCCAGGGCCGGCTTGGGCTTGGGCCAGTGCAGCAGCAGCAGGTCGACCTGCGGGGCCTTCAGGCGCTTGAGGCTGCCCTCGACCGACCGCTGCAGGTCGCCCTGGGCGAACTGGTCGACCCAGACCTTGGTGGTCAGGAAGATCTCGTCGCGCGGCACGCCGGTGGCCGCCAGGGCCGCCCCGACGTCCTGCTCGTTGCGATAGGCCTGGGCGGTGTCGATGTGGCGGTAGCCCAGCTCCAGCGCCTTCTCGACCAGCGGCTGGGCCGCGCCGTCGTCCAGCTGCCAGGTGCCCAGGCCGATGACTGGCATGGCCACGTCGCCCGCGCGGATGTCGGGGATGGAATGGGGCATGGGGATCTCCCGAAGGCGGCTGGGGCGTGAGGGTCAGGCCGATATAGGCCCTGGCGCCGTCCGCGTCAGGCCTTCTCCGCATCGTAACGCTTGAGCAGCGTCTTCGGCGCGGTCGCCCGCCACCGGCGCGCGAGGAAACCCTCCACCGTGCCGGCCTCGACCCGCGACAGGCGGATCAGGACGTAGGGATAGTTCCTGTAGTGGTCGGTGACGAAGAACGTCTCGGGTTCGGCCTCGATCAGCATCTCGCGCTCGTCCAGCGTGACGCCCGGACAGACCAGGGTGTCGCCGTCGTCCCAGACGCGGGTCAGGAACTTGCCGTGCGCCTTCAGGCAGGGATGGCCGTAGGCCGTCCCGTCGGTCACGCCGGGCAATCCGAAGGCGAAGGCGCGCACTTCCTCGAAGGTCATGACCAAAATCCTGGGTCGCCGCTTGCAGCGCGACTATAGGGGAAGGATGGACGCCGAACACACCCCTTCCACCGAGCCCGCCTGCCTGACCTCGCCCGTGCTGGTGCTGGGCGCCACCAGCCTGATCGGCCAGTTCCTGCTGGCGCGGCTGAACGCCCTGGGGACCACGCCGATCTCGCTGAGCCGGCGTCCGCCCAGCGACGACGTCTGCTGGGTGGATGGCGACCTGGCCGACCCGAACCTGGCCGACGAGCTGCCGCCGGTGGCCACGGTGTTCTCGCTGTCGCCGATCTGGGTGCTGCCCCAGGCCCTGCCCGCCCTGAAGGCGCGGGGCATGACCCGGCTGGTGGCGTTCTCCTCGACCAGCCGCTTCACCAAGCAGGACTCGACCGAGGCCTCGGAGCGGGCCGTGGCCCGGGCCCTGGCGGAGTCCGAGGCCAAGGTCGAGGCGTTCTGCGCCGAACACGGCGTGGCCTGGACGATCCTGCGCCCGACCCTGATCTATCTGGAGGGGCGCGACGCCAATGTCAGCCGCCTGGCGGGCCTGATCCGCCGGTTCAAGGTGCTGCCGCTGTCGGGCAAGGGCGAGGGCCTGCGCCAGCCGGTCCACGCCGACGACCTGGCCGGCGGCGCGATCGCCGCGGCCCAGACCCCGGCGACCCGGGACAAGGCCTACGACCTGGTCGGCGGCGAGACCCTGACCTACCGGACGATGGCCGAGCGCATCTACGAGGGGCTGGGCCGCCGGCCTCTGATCCTGCCGCTGCCCGCCTGGCTGTTCCGCCTGCTGCTGACCCTGGCCAAGCCGTTCTATCCCGGCGCCACCGCGACCATGGCCGACCGCATGGCCCAGGACCTGACCTTCGACGACGCCCCGGCGCGGGCGGACTTCGGATGGAAGCCGAGGGACTTCCGGCCGAGGTTCTGAGAACGGTCGGGCCAGACGCCGCTTCTCCCACAGTTGTCATCCCGGAAAGCGCGCAGCGCTTGTCCGGGACCCAGGACAGCCGCACCGCATCCCGCCCAGTCTCCTGGGTCCCGGACAGCCTCTGCGAGGCTTCCGGGATGACAACAGATTGGAGCGACGGGTTTCCCCTACGCGTCGCTCAGCACCATGGCGAACGGCACCTGCGCCCCGTCGCGCTCGACATAGCCGCTGACCAGCTTGTGGTCGGGATTGAGCACGCCCAGGTCGACATCCTCGGTGGGGAACATCACCACCCGGCGGTCGCCGATGCAGATCAGCAGCTCGTAGCCGTCATAGGCCCGCTGCGACATGGCCTTCAGCCGCGAATAGTAGGGCTCGCGCGTCCACGACGTCGGCTTGCCCGGGTCGACCACGACGTTCAGCCGCTTGCCGTCGCGGTCGGGGTACATCAGGAAGCCGGCCTTGTCGGGCCGCCAGGCGGCGTCCAGCTTTTCCGAGGTCAGCCACAGGCAGTGGAAGCCCCGGCAGGCCTGGGGCCGGGCCTCGTAGTCGCCGCAGCCCGAGCCCTTGCGGAACACCCCGCACCACTGGCCGGCCGGCTTGCTGAGCTCGCCGATGTGCAGGACCTTGCAGCACATGCCGCAGTCGCCGCACGACTTGGAGGGGGCGGGGGAGGTGGTCGCTTCGCTCATGCCGGAATCTCGCGCACCAGGCCCTGGTCGACGTCGCGATCGGGCAGGATGGTGTAGCCTCGCCGCCCGACCAGGACGTTGAGGGTCAGGCCCTGGGCCGCGCCGCGCGCCGCCCAGGCCTTGAAGGTGTCGTGGAAGGGGGCCTTGCGCCAGGCGTCGGGCGCGGCGGGATCGACCTCGACCACCAGGGTGCGGCCGCCGTCCTCGCGGTGCAGGACGAAGCGGGCCCGGTCGGGGCGCCAGCGGTCGTCCAGGTTGGGGGCGTTCAGCCAGTAGCAGGCGTAGTCGGCGCAGGCCTTGGGCCGGTCGGCGTAGATCGCGCAGCCCGCGCCCTTGCGGTAGTGGCCGCACCAGGCGTGGGCCGGCTTGTCGATGGCGGCCACGCCCATCAGCTTGCAGCACATCCCGCAGTCGCCGCAGGTCCTGGCCTGGTCCACCGTCGCTCGCCCCGTAAATCGTCCGGAGACGGATTTATCGCGGTTTCGTGACGGTTTTTCTGTCGGGCCCGCGCTCGGGGGCATGCCCTTGCGGCGTGTCCCCATCGGCAGGCTCGGAGTCAGGACTTGGGGACACGCCGCAAGGGCATGTCCCCGGCCGCGCCTAGCCCTCGCTCCACACCGCCAGCTCGTTGCCGGACGGATCGGCGAAGTGGAAGCGGCGGCCGCCGGGGAAGCTGAAGATCGGCTTGGTGATCGTCGCGCCGGCGGCCGTCACCTTGGCCAGCATGGCCTCGATGTCGTGGGCGTAGAGCACGACCAGCGGCTTGTCGGCCGAGCCCTCCTGCGGCGTGCAGAACCCGCCGTCGGTCCCCTGCCCCTCGAAGGCGGCGTAGTCGGGGCCATAGTCGACGAAGCTCCAGCCGAAGGCGGCGGCGTAGAAGGCCTTGGTGGCCGGCAGGTCGCCGGCGGGCCATTCGATATAGTCGATCTTGCCGTCTTCGCGCATGCCGCGCCTCCTCGCATGTTCCCGTATTGTTCTAGGTCGCCGTCACGGCAGAGTCCAGACGCTGGTGCGCTTGACGGCCATGTCCTCCAGCTCCCGCGTGGTGGGCACCTGGTACTCGGCCAGCTTTTCGAGACCGTCCTTGGGGAAGTAGGTGCGGCCCGGGTCGCCGATCAGCACGGTCGCGCCGGCGGTCCGCCCCTGGGCCAGCCAGGCCATCACCGCCTCGGCCATCGGCCGCTCGTAGCAGATGTCGCCGGCCAGGATCACGTCGGCGGCCGGCGGCGGGGCGCCCAGCAGGTCCACCTCGGTGAAGGCGGCTTCGACGCCGTTGGCCGCCGCGTTCAGGCCGATCGCCGCCTCGCAGAACACGTCGATGTCGGCCGCCAGCACCTCGGCCGCGCCCGCCTTCATGGCGGCGATGGCGACCAGCCCCGAGCCGCTGGCGAAGTCGATCACCCGCTTGCCGGCGACGGTCCCGGGGTGGTCGAGGATGTAGCGCGCCAGGGCCTGGCCGCCCGCCCAGGCGAAGGCCCAGAACGGCGGCGGCAGGCCGATCTCGGCCAGGGCCTCCTCGGTCAGTTTCCAGATCGGGGTGATCTCGTCGGCCAGGTGCAGCCGGAGCTCCGGCGTGTGCGGCGGGGCCTGCAGCCGGGTGTTCTCCAGGATGAAGGCGCGACGGCCGGCGAGGGTGGCTTCGATCATGCAGGCCTTAGAGCACCCTGGGACCGACGCCGATAGCCGTCAGAACGGTGAAACGACGGCCTCGACGATCCGATCGCCCAACACCGCCAGGGCCCGGTCGGAAACCACCAGGATCAGGGCCGGCGACAGGCCGAAGTCGTCGCGGCCGGCGACGCCCTCGACCTTCATCCAGACCCAGGAGGGCAGGACGGTGGCGGGCTGAAGCTCCATGAACGTCTCCGACACGCCGACCTCGACCGCGCCGAACGTCACCCCGGAAAGGCCGGCCGCGCGGATCGCCTCGGCCAGGCCCTCCGTGACGATGAAGCACGGCGTCGTCTCGAGCAGCTCGTCGCCCATCCATCCGTCGAAGACGTGGTGCAAGCGCTCGACGACCGGCGGGCGACCGGACTCCCGATGCGCGACCGTACCCTCGCCCCATCCGCCGGCGACCTCGGGCTCGACCTGGTGAAACTTCAAGCCGCCGCCCGGCTGGACGCGGCCTTCAGCACCGTCAGATAGCCCGGCGCCGTCAGCATGCCTTCGGTCCGTCCCTTGGCGGCCAGCAGCCTGTGCGCCTTGGGCAGGTTCCAGCAGGGCATGTGCATGAACAGGTGATGCTCGGCGTGGAAGTTGACGTGGTAGGGCGCGATCAGGGCCCGCTCGATCCAGTTGGCCGAGGTGGTGCGGGCGTGGCGGAACGGGTCGGGCTCGTCCTTGGCCACCAGGGCGTGCTCGGCGATGTTGCGCAGGCGGGTGACCAGCGGGAACCAGGTGGCCATCGGCACGATCCACAGCGCCAGCCACGCCCACCACAGGCCCGCGGCGCTGAGCACGACCAGCAGGCCCAGGTTCCACAGCAGGAACGGCCGCTGGCGCGCGACCTCGCCGGCGAAGACCGCGCCCTTCGGCTGGTCGCCGGTGCCCTGCATCTTGCCCAGCAGGGGTCCGAACCGCTGCTTGAAGAAGGTCTGGCCGGTCAGGTCGCGGACGATCTTGCGGCGCAGGGAGGCGCGGGTGGTCGGAAACGGCGCCGACAGCACCAGGTCCGGGTCCTCGGCCTGCTGGGCGTACTTGTGGTGGGTCAGGTGGTAGGGCCGGTACTTGGCCAGGGACGCGCCCGTCGGGGCCGCGCACAGCCATTCGCCGACCCAGTCGTTGACCTTGAGGTTCGGGTGCAGCCCGCCGTGGGCGGCCTCGTGCATCAGGATCGCCAGGCCCAGCTGGCGCGCGCCGATCAGCATCACGGCCAGGACGTAGGTCAGCGGGTTGGGCCAGATCACGAAGACCGCGCCCGCCGCGACGATCACCGCCCAGGCGTGGGCCACCATCAGGAGGCCGCGCCACGACGAGCGCGCCGACAGCGGCGCCCATTCCTCGGGCGTGAACAGTTCCTGCGGCTTGATGCGGGACGCGACGGCCATGGAACGATCATGCCACATTCGGCGTCAGGCTGACAGAATGACCCGACGTCACGCCCTTCCGGAGACCGCCATGCGCCCGCTTGTGATCGCCCTCGCCCTGACCTTCGTCGCGCCGGTCGCCGCGCCATCGCTCGCCCGGGCCGCCAGCTTCGACTGCCAGCGGGCCAAGTCCGCCGACGAGAAGGCGGTGTGCGCCTATCTGCCGCTGAACGACAAGGACGTGCGCATGTCGGTGCTCTACGAGATCAACAAGCACACCCTGGCCATGGGCGGCCGCGACGCCCTGCAGGACCAGCAACGCCAGTGGCTGACCGAACGGCGGCGGTGCGGGGCCAACCGCTCATGCCTGATCCGCCTCTACGACCGGCGGCTGGGCGAGCTGGAGAAGACGACCGAGCGGATCTACCACGCGGGGCCGTTCTAGGGCGTTCCCGCGTTTGGGACGCTAGGACGGATCAGCGTTCTCGGGCATCAGCGCCACCACCGCGTCCCGAACTCGGCTTGGCCTGAGATCAAATCCTGCGGCGCGAGGACCGCTCCAGTTCACGCCGACAAGGAAGCCGTCCTTTTCCAAGCCAGGAACCCAACGGCTCGCGAATTCCGGCCAACTGATTTCGACCGGCCTGAATCCGGCATAGGCGGGAACGTTCTTGATGATGCGTTCCACACGAGCGCGTGTGGACCAGAAGGGCTGGGCGCGCTGACCCGAAGCCGTTTTTGGCGCGGGATAACCGCCCTCATCCGCAACGGTCCAGACAACGCCGTGCTTCGCGACATCGCGATAGAAGGCCCATGCTTGGGAAGCGGCTTGTGACATGCGGTTACTGTGGCGCTTGGGATCAGCGCAGGCAAGGAACCGAAGGCCGACCTCCCCTACAGCCCCGGCGGTTTCCACATCCCCGCCGCCAGGGCCAGGACCAGCACGAAGCCGACCTGGGCGTTTGACTTGAATAGGGCCAGGGCCCCGACCGGATCGTCCAGCCGCACCCGGGCCGCCTGGCGCGACAGGTGGACGGCGACCAGGGCCGCCAGGGGCAGGAACAGCGGGCCCAGGTCGCCGACCCAGGCCGCGGCGATCACCAGCACGAAGCTGGCGGCGTAGAAGGCCAGGACGCCCTTCTGCACGTGCGCGCCCAGCCGGCGGGTCGACGACTTCACCCCGGCCAGGGCGTCGTCCTCGAGGTCCTGGATGGCGTAGATCGTGTCGTAGCCCAGGGTCCAGAAAATCCCCGAGGCGTAGAGCAGGACGGCCGCCCAGGAGAGGGTGTGCGTGGCCGCCGCGTAGCCCAGCAGCGCGCCCCAGTTGAAGGTCAGGCCCAGCCAGGCCTGCGGCCACCAGGTGATGCGCTTCATGAACGGATAGCCAGCCACCAGGGCCAGCGAGGCCACGCCCAGGCCGATGGCCAGCCAGCCCAGGCACACCAGGATGCCGAAGCTGACCAGGCAGCAGCCGACCACGAAGGCCCAGGCCTGCTTGACGGTGATCAGGCCGGCCGGGATCGGGCGCATGGCCGTGCGGCTGACCTGGGCGTCGAAGTCGCGGTCGACGATGTCGTTGAAGGCGCAGCCGGCCGCCCGCATCAGAGCCGCCCCGACGAAGAAGGCGATCAGCAGCCACGGATTGGGCCACTCGCCCTTGCCGGCCGCCGCCAGGGCGATGCCCTGCCAGCCGGGCAGCATCAGCAGCCAGATGCCCGCCGGCCGGTCGAACCGTCCCAGCTTCAGCCAGGGCCGCAGGGCCGGCGGCGCGTGGCGATCGACCCAGTTGCCGGCGGCGGCGTCGGGCAGGATGGCGGTGTCCGGAGAGCTCATGGCGCAGGCTTAGCCCCGGCCTCCCGCCTCGCGCAACCGCGCCGAACCGCAGCCATAGAGACTTCCGATCTCGATCCGAAAAACGATCAATTGGATTGATCGGGCGGAAACGACCAGAGTGGCTCCAGCGAAACGGTGATCCCCCCACCGGTTCGCGAACCCGAGGCGGGCCGCCGTTTTCCTTCCCCCCAGCGCGGCGGCCCGCCTCCTAGAGTTTCGAAAGGTTTCCGCCATGACCCACATCATCGACCGCCTGGAAGCCTGGACCCTGCTGGCTCTTGGCCTGGCCGCCGGGATCGTCGCGCCGCATCCGGTCACCACCGCCCTGTGGACCGCCGCCGCCCGCGCCTTCGAGCGGGCCGGCGATGTCGGGATGGTGGGACGGCTGACCTCGGGCACGAAGTTCGGCGGCCGCGTCCGCGCGGGCCTGCGCGGCGACCGGCTCAGTCACCTGCGCTTCGCCTAGATCCCGTTGGGGCCCGTCAGCGGCAGGGTCATGGCCAGGGCCAGGACGAGCAGGCAGACCACGACATAGGCCGCCAGATAGGCGGCGACCGCGATCCTCGGCGTTCCCGGACGATCGATCCTCATGGGCCTCGGCTCCTCGCCGGCAGGACGGTGGACGCCGGCACAATGATACCGGTCAAGTTGAGCGCGCCATCAGGGAATCCCTGGTTTTGCCTCGGATGTAACCCTGAGGCCGACAAAGCCTTCCCGTCCGCGCCGTCATCCCCCACATTCCAGCTTCATGACCGACGCCCCCCGTCCGCCCCGCGAGCGCCCGACCCGCAAAGGCCTGTCCCGTCCCGTCCACTGGGCGCTGGACGGCCTGGGCGTGGCGCTGTTCGCGACGGGGGCCGTGGGCGCCTTCGTGCCGGGCATGCCGACCACGGTGTTCTGGATCGGGGCGGTCATGTGCTTCCTGAAGACCCGCCCCCACGCGGTGCGGCCGCTGCTGCGCACCCCGATCATCGGCCCGGCCATCCGCTGGTACCTGCGCTGGCGGCCGTTCGGCGGAGCGCGGCGCCGGGGCAACACTTCCCGGAAGGCTTGACCAGCGCCTCGCTTCGCGCGGAACGAGCGCCTATCTGTCCTCCACCATGACCGACGCGATCGACGACGAGGATGAAACCGGCGGACGCCGCCGCGCCCTGAGCAACGCCCGGGTGCTGGGCTTCATCGCGCGCTTCTGGCTGCGCCGGAGGGGCCTGTTCCTGGCCGGCGTCGGCCTGACCCTGGCGGCGATCTGCTTCGACCTGGCCCTGCCCTGGGCCTCGGGCCGACTGATCGACACGGTGACCAAGGGTCCCTCGGCCATCGACGCGGCCTGGGGGGCCTGGGCGGCCTTCGTCGGCGTCTATCTGGGCTTCTCGCTGATCCGCAACCTGGCCATGCGGTTCTGGATCCCGCTGGCCGCCCGCAACATGGAGGAGATGACCAACGAGGGTTACGCCCGCGTCCAGGCCTTCTCGTCCGACTGGCACGCCGACAGTTTCGCCGGCGCCACCGTGCGCAAGCTGACCCGCGCCATGTGGGGCTATGACAGCGTCACCGACGCGGTGACCATCTGGCTGGCCCCCAGCCTGATCGTGCTGGTCGGCCTGTCGGTGATGCTCCTCCTGCGACAACCCCTGGCGGGGGCCGTCGCCCTGGTCGTCGTCGCCGGCTACCTGGTGATGAACCTGGTGGTCACCGCCCGCTACGTGCGCCCCGCCAACCTGAGGTCCAACGCCCTGGATTCGAAGATCGGCGGGACCCTGGCCGACGCCGTGACCTCCAACCCCACGGTCAAGAGTTTCGGGGCCGAGGCGCGCGAGAGCGCCCGCGTGGCCCAGATCACCGCCGCCTGGCGCCAGGCGGTGATGGTCACCTGGCACAAGTTCACCAACGTCTGGCTGGGCCAGAACCTGCTGCTGGTGCTGCTGCAGGGCGGGCTGACGGCCGCGATGATCCACGCCTGGGCCAAGGGGACCGCGACGCCCGGCGACGTGGCCTTCGCCATCACCGCCTTCATGCTGATGAGCGGCTACCTGCGCAACATGGGCGAGAACATCCGCATGCTGCAGAAGGGCCTGGACGACACCGAGGACCTGGCCGCCTGGGAGGGCCTGGCGCCGCAGATCGCCGACGTCCCGCACGCGCCGGACTTCGTCAGGGGTCCCGGCGCCATCGCCTTCGAGGACGTGACCTTCCGCTACAAGTCGGCCGGCGCGCCGCTGTACGACCACTTCTCGCTGAAGATCGCGCCGGGCGAGCGCGTGGCCCTGGTGGGGCCGACCGGCTCGGGCAAGTCGACCTTCGTCAAGCTGGTCCAGCGCCTGCACGACCTGCAGGGCGGGCGGATCGTGATCGACGGCCAGGACGTGGCCAAGGTGACGCAAGGGTCCCTGCGCCGCGCCATCGCCGTGGTGCCGCAGGACCCGGCCCTGTTCCACCGCACCCTGCGGGAGAACATCGCCTATGGCCGTCCCGACGCCACGATCGAGGAGATCGTCGAGGCCGCCAGGAAGGCCCGCGCCCACGACTTCATCCTGCGCCTGCCCCAGGGCTACGACACCCTGGTGGGCGAGCGCGGGATCAAGCTGTCGGGCGGCGAGCGTCAGCGCGTGGCCATCGCCCGCGCCTTCCTCACCGACGCCCCGATCCTGGTGCTGGACGAGGCCACCTCGTCGCTCGACGTCGAGACCGAGGGCCAGGTGCAGGCGGCCGCCGAGGCCCTGATGCACGGCCGCACGACCATCGTCATCGCCCACCGCCTGTCGACCGTGCGCGGCGCCGACCGCATCCTGGTCTTCCAGAACGGCCGCGTCGTCGAGGAAGGCCGCCACGGCGAGCTGAAGGCGGCCGGCGGGGTCTATGCGCGGCTGAACGCGGTCTCGGAAGGCGTGGGCTAGAACCGGGGACATGCCCTCGCGGCGTGTCCCCATCGGCCGGCACGGCGTCTGGGACATGGGGACACGCCGCAAAGGCGTGTCCCCGGTCGCGTCAGGGCTTCTTCTGGGTCAGGACGGTGGTCGCCTCCAACGCCGGGCCGCAGGACAACTCGGGCTGGATCCGCATCCGCTTGTCGCCGATGACCAGATCCTGAGCCGGCGGCGACGGCGCGACATGGACGCCGCCCGCCTCGAGCGCCTTGTCGAGGTCCCCGCAGAACAGGGTGGTCTGGCCCGTCTTGGCCCAGACGCCGGCCCCATCGACCTTGAAGACATCGAAGGCGTTGGCGGCCGACAGCAGGACCTCGGCCACGCCGTCTCCGTCCGTGTCGACCAGGACCGCCCGACAATCCAGGTAGCCCTGCAGGCAGATGGGTTCGTTCTCGACGTTCCAGGTTTGGCCGACGAAGCTCTTGGGCAGGGCCTGGCCCTTGGGATAGATTTTGATCTTCTTGAGGCTGTCGGGCGCCGCCACAAGCGTCGTCCGGTAGGGCCGACCCTCGAGCTTGACCGCGGCCGCCGCCTTGCTCCTGACGACCGGATTGGGATCGCGCCGCAGGGCGTCCAGGGCCTGGCGACCGAAGCGGCCGCCGTCGAACCGCAGGGCGACGTAGTCGAACGCGTCGGCCGTGACCTTGCCCCCGCGCAGCCGCCCGATCTGGTCATCGACCGACAACCGCCGGGGATCGACCACCGGCGTGAACAGCGCCAGCAGCACGGCGATCACCACGAAGGCCATGGCGATGTTGGTGGCCTCCAGCGCCTTCATCCAGGCGCCCGGGCGCACAGCGGCCAGCGTGTAGCCGACGGCGTAGCCCGTCGCGACCAGCACGCAGGCGGCGGCGACGATCCGGTCGGGGCTGAGGCCGTACTGGCCGATCCGCAGGGACAGGCCATAGGCCGCCAGCACCGTGATCGGGACCAGCAGCACGCCCGCCAGCCGCGCGGCCCATTTCAGGACCACGGCGGTCCTCTCGGTCCCGTCCTGGTAGGCGGCGTTGGTCAGCAGGATCAGGAAGGCGTCGGCGGTCAGCAGGATGGCCGTGGCGCTCTTGGTCTTCCACAGCGGCTCCAGGCCCGTGAACGGCAGGGTCAGCAGGAAGGCCGCGGCGATCAGAACCATCAGCGGCAGCAGCCAGGCCAGCAAGGTCAGGGCCACCGTGCGCACGCCGCGCACCAGATTGGCCCGCACGTCGGTCAGCTGGACGGCGGCGGCGAACATCACGGCGGTGGCGGGGAAGGCGAACCACTCGTGCTGGATCAGCTTCTCGATGGCGTCGACGCCGATCAGCTTGAACAGGGCCGAGGCCAGGAACAGCAGCAGCCAGAAGGCCCCCGTGAAGCCCACCGACAGCACCGCCTGCACCCCGTGCTTCCAGGTGACGTCGAAATAGGTCGGGAAGCGGGCGATCCGCCGCCGCTCCATGTCGGCCGGCTGGACCAGATGGTGGCCGATGAAGATCAGGGCGGCGATGGCCAGGAAGGTCTGGGGCTTGAGGGCGTCGACGCCCTTGGCGTCGGGGTCCCCGGTCCAGACGCCGTAGGCGGCCAGGCCCGCCACGACCACGACGGCGAGGGCCTTCCAGATCGCCAGGGTGCGGAACCGCAGGGCCGACACGCCGGCCAGCACCACGAAGGGCACGAACAGCACCACCATCCACAGCGCCGCGTAGAGCTCGCGCTGGGTGGCCGGCCAG
This sequence comes from Caulobacter sp. CCG-8, assembly GCF_037402475.1. NCBI lineage: Bacteria > Pseudomonadati > Pseudomonadota > Alphaproteobacteria > Caulobacterales > Caulobacteraceae > Caulobacter > Caulobacter sp. CCG-8. The sequence goes on along the minus strand of NZ_JBBEUD010000023.1, from coordinate 16,838 downwards.
ACCTTGGCTTCCCCGGCCTTGAACAGGCCGTACAGCAGAAGGCCCTGGGCCAGGCCGGTGGCCAGGCGGGCGATCGTCGCGCGGCGGACGGCGCGAGACTCGGGTTGGAGGTCGGCGGCTTCGTGCGGGGTGTCGGTCATCGGCGGACTCTCACAACCTTGGCTATTGCGGGGGACAGGAACACGTCGGGCGACCGGCGCCTAGGGTGAAGCTCGCGGACGCCACCTTGCCGGGGGAAGGGGCGGCCTCTAGGTTCCGCGCCGTTCAGGAGCGTTTCATGGCCTATCGCAGCTTGCGCGAATTCATCGACGTCCTCGAGGCGAAGGGCGAGCTGGTGCGGGTGACCGAGCCGGTGTCGACCGTGCTGGAGATGACCGAGATCCAGACGCGCCTCTTGGCCACGGGCGGGCCGGCGGTGCTGTTCGAGAACGTGATCCTGCCCGACGGATCGCGTTCGCCGATGCCGGCCCTGGCCAACCTGTTCGGCACGGTCAAGCGCGTGGCCATGGGCGTCACCCTGGGCGGCGAGCCGCGCACCACCGCCGGCGAGCTGCGCGAGGTCGGCGAGCTGCTGGCCTTCCTGCGCCAGCCCCAGCCGCCCAAGGGCCTGAAGGACGCCCTGGACATGCTGCCCCTGGCCAAGACCGTCATGGCCATGCGGCCGGGCACGGTGAAGAAGGCCCCGGTGCAGGAAGTGGTCCTGACCGGCGACGACATCGACCTGTCCAAGCTTCCCGTGCAGACCTGCTGGCCGGGCGAGCCCGCGCCGCTGATCACCTGGCCGCTGGTGGTCACCAAGGGCCCGGGCAAGGACCGCGAGGACGACTTCAACCTGGGCATCTACCGCATGCAGGTCCTCTCCAAGGACCGCTGCATCATGCGCTGGCTGGCCCATCGCGGCGGGGCGCAGCACTACGCCCGCCACAAGAAGGCCGGCAAGCGCGAGCCCCTGCCCGCCTGCGCCGTGCTGGGCGCCGACCCGGGCACCATCCTGGCCGCCGTGACCCCGGTGCCCGACACCCTGTCCGAGTACCAGTTCGCCGGCCTGCTGCGCGGCGCCAAGGTCGACCTGGTCCCGGCCAAGACCGTGCCCCTGATGGTGCCGGCCCACGCCGAGATCGTCATCGAGGGCCACGTCCTGCTCGACGAATACGCCGACGAGGGCCCCTACGGCGACCACACCGGCTACTACAACAGCGTCGAGAAGTTCCCGGTCTTCCAGGTGACGGCGATCACCATGCGCAGGCAGCCGATCTACCTGACCACCTTCACGGGCCGCCCGCCGGACGAGCCCAGCGTGCTGGGCGAGGCGCTGAACGAGGTGTTCATCCCGCTGATCCGCCAGCAGTTCCCCGAGATCGTCGACTTCTGGCTGCCGCCCGAGGGCTGCAGCTACCGCATCGCCGTGGTGTCGATGAAGAAGGCCTATCCGGGCCACGCCAAGCGGGTGATGCTGGGCGTCTGGAGCTATCTGCGCCAGTTCATGTACACCAAGTGGGTGATCGTCGTGGACCACGACATCAACGCCCGCGACTGGAAGGACGTGATGTGGGCGATCAGCACCAAGATGGACCCGGCGCGGGACATCACGGTGATCGAGTCGACGCCCATCGACTATCTCGACTTCGCCAGCCCCGAGAGCGGCCTGGGCTCCAAGATCGGCCTGGACGCCACCGACAAGCTGCCCCCCGAGACCCACCGCGAGTGGGGCGAGGAGATCCGCATGGACCAGGCGGTGATCGACACGGTCAGCGAGAAGTGGACCCGGCTGGGCCTGCCGGGGGACGGCAAGCCGATCTGGAAGTAGAGATCCTCCCCCTGTGGGGGAGGTGTCGGCGCAGCCGACGGAGGGGGGAGGAATGGGCCGCCGCCGCATCAGTCCCCCCACCGGCGCTTCGCGCCGCCTCCCCCACAGGGGGAGGACCTGGGAATGTGCACCACCGTCACCAGCACGTAGCTGAGCAGCATCAGCAGGTACCAGGCCCCCAGCTTGGCGACCGGGACCATCGACCAGCCGTGGCGCTGGCTGGGATAGGCCCAGGCGCCGGCCAGGGTGCCCAGGTTCTCGGCGAACCAGATGAACAGCGCCACCAGCCCGAAGCCGACCAGCAGCGGCATGCGGCGCGGCGTCCGATCGACGGTGAACACCACCCAGGTCCGCCCGAACAGCACCGCCGAGGCGACGAACAGGCCCGTCCGGATGTCGGGCCCGTAGTGGTGGGTGAAGAAGTTCAGATAGGCCAGGATCGCCAGCGCCCAGGTGGTCCAGATCGGCGGATAGCGCACGAACCGGAAGTCCATCAGCCGCCAGATCCGGGCGATGTAGCTGCCGATGCAGGCGTACATGAAGCCGCTGAACAGGGGCACGCCGGCGATCTTCAGGACGCCGGCCTCGGGATAGATCCACGAGCCGTGGGCGGTCTTGAACACCTCCATCACCGTGCCGACGACGTGGAAGACCAGGATCACCACGGCCTCGTCCCAACGTTCCAGCTTCAGGGCCAGCAGGGCGACCTGGATGGCGACCGAGGCGAGCACCAGGAAGTCGTAGCGCGCCAGCGGCGCGCCGGGCGGCCAGATCAGGTGCGTGCCGACGATCAGGGCCAGCATCAGCCCGCCGAACAGGCAGGCCCAGGCCTGCTTCAGGCCGAACAGCAGGAACTCGTAGGCCCAGCCGCGAAGCCGCGAGCGCTCGGCCCAAGGGCGCGCCCAGGCGTCCAGCGCCGCGACCCGCGCCTTGATCCAGTCTTTGACGCCCGGCGAAGGGGCGCCATATGTGGCCGCATGACCTCCTCGCTCTTCCCCGCCGCCCCCGACAAGACCGCGCTCGAGCGCGGGACCGCCGTCACGCCGCGTTTCGACGCCAACGGCCTGGTCGCGGCCATCGCCCAGCACGCCGACACCGGCGAGATCCTGATGTTCGCCTGGATGAACGACGAGGCCCTGAAGCTGACCCTCGACACCGGGATCGCCCACTATTTCAGCCGCTCGCGGGGCAGCCTCTGGAAGAAGGGCGAGACCAGCGGCCAGCTGCAGGTCGTCACCGAGCTGCGGATCGACTGCGACCAGGACGCGGTGCTGATCAAGGTCCGACCGCAAGGGGACGGGGGCGCCTGCCACGTGGGCTTCCGCTCGTGCTTCTACCGCGTCTGGGAGGACGGGGCTCTGGTCGAGCGCGAGGCTTAGGGCTCTTCTCATCGCGCCAGCGTCCGCCATCGACGTCCAGACCATGGCGAGCCCGTTTGCAGACCTTGTGGAGATCGCCGCCCATGGAGCGTTCGAGATGACCCCCTTCCAGGCCCTGATCGCCTTCGGGATCGCCGCCGGCCTGCTGACCATCACGCCCGGGCTGGACACCGCCCTGATCCTGCGCACGGCCGCCGCCGAGGGCTGGCGCCGCGCGGCCGCCGTGTCGGTGGGGATCGGCCTGGGCTGCCTGGTCTGGGGCGCGGCCGCGGCGTTCGGGGCCGGGGCGCTGCTGGTGGCCTCGCACGCCGCCTACACGATCCTGAAATGGGCGGGCGCGGCCTATCTGGTCTGGCTGGGCGTCAACCTGCTGCGCAAGCCGCGCGAGCGCTTCGACGCCGGGGCGGGCGAGGCGCCGCCGTCGGGCGGCCTGGGCGCGGCCCTGGCCAAGGGCCTGTGGAACAACCTGCTGAACCCCAAGGTCGGGGTGTTCTACGTGTCGTTCCTGCCCCAGTTCATCCCGACCGGCGCCAACCCCGCCGCCTTCGGCCTGCTGCTGGCCGCCACCCACGTGGTCATGGGCCTGGCCTGGGCCGGCGGCCTGATCCTGGCCACCGCCCCGATCGCCAAGGCGTTGCGCAAGCCCGGCGTGGTCCGGTGGCTGGACCGCGTGACCGGCGGGGTGTTCGTGGCCTTCGGCGTGCGGATCGCGCTGGAGCGGCGGTAACTAGAACCCCGCTCATCCCTGCGAATGCCGGGTCAGCCCCAAAGCCATTCCATCTGGGTCCCGGCATTCGCCGGGATGAGCGGAAAATAAGCGGCCCTACCCCTCCGCCAGCGCCTTCACCCCGCCCTTGTCGCCCGGCGCGACCACGAAGCGCTTGAGCACCCGGGTCTGGTACCTGGGGTCCAGGATCGTCGAGACGGCGATCAGCTCGCCCGTCGCCCGGCCGTGCTCGAGGGTCAGCAGCAGGAAGCCCTTGGCGCCCTGGTCGGTGAACTTCACCTCCTTGTTGGCCGCCACATAGGCCTCGCCGAGCGGCGCGCCGGGCAGGTAGTCGGCGTAGCCGGGCGAGGTCACCGAGGTGACGCCGAACTCGGCCGCCACGCGGTTGGTCCCCGCGTCGTCCCACAGCTCGTTGGCCCAGAAGGCGTGGCTGTCGCCGGCCAGCACGATCGGCCGCGCCTGGCTGGCCTTGAAGATGTCGTAGACCCGCGAGCGGTCGGCCGGATAGCCGTCCCAGGCGTCCAGGTTGCCGGGCGCGCCCGCCTGCGCCAGGACCCGGCTCTCCTCGACCGGCTTGGCGACATAGGCCGGCAGCTTGGCCAGCAGGGCGGCGTAGGCCTGGTCGCCCATGGCCGCCTTCAGGTCGGGCGGGACCACCCGGGCCATGACCACCTGGTTGCCCAGCACCTGCCACGCCGTGCCGGCCTGCATCGAGGCGTCGACCTCGCGGGCCAGCCACTGCTCCTGGCCCTGGCCCATCATCCGGCGGTCCGGGTCCTTGAGCTTGGCGGCGAAGGCGGCGAAGTCGGGCTTGCCGTCCACGACCGGCAGGTCGCGGCCGTAGTCCAGCTGGTGGCTGCGGGCCGTCAGCCGGGTCTCGGTCATCAGCAGGGTGGCGACGTCGCCGAACTGGAACCGGCGCCAGGCGGCCTCCGGCAGGGTCCCGGCCGCCGGCTCGCGGATCGGCATCCACTCGTAATAGGCCTTGATGCCGGCGGTCTTGCGCTTGACCCAGTCGCCCTCGGTGGCCGGCTGGTGGTTCTCGGCCCCGCCGATCCAGCTGTTGTCGGCGGTCTCGTGGTCGTCCCAGACCACGATCCAGGGCGCGCGGGCGTGGGCGGCCTGCAGGGCGGGGTCGGTCTTGTAGAGGGCGTGGCGGCGGCGGTAGTCGGCCAGGCTCAGCAGCTCGCGCGGCGGGTCGGGCACGCGGGCCTTGGCGGTGGGCGAGGCCATGCCGTAGTCGTCCGGCGCGGCGCCGTACTCGTATATGTAGTCACCCAGGTGCAGCACGGCGTCGACGCGCGGCAGCTTGGCGATGGCGTCGTAGGCGTTGAAATAGCCGTTCGGATAGAGCGCGCACGAGACCACGGCCAGGACCACGTCCTTGACCGCGCCCTTGGGCAGGGTGCGGGTCCGGCCGCCCACCGGCTTGCCGAAGGGCTTGCCGCTCCGCAGGTACTGGAAGCGGTAGAAATAGTCGGTCGCGGGCTTGAGGCCCGTGACGTCGACCTTGACCGTGTAGTCGCGGGACGCCGTCGCCCGGGCGTCGCCCTGGCGGACCAGCGTCTTGAAGCGGGGATCGGTCGACACCTCCCAGCGCACGGCGATCGGGGCGGTCGTCGCCTCGGCCGTGATCCGGGTCCACAGCACCACCCGGTCCTCCAGCGGATCGCCCGAGGCCGCGCCGTGCAGGAACTCGGCCCGCCCCGCGAACAGGGCGCGCGGCGTCGCCGCCATCGCCTCGCCCGCCGCGCCCGCGCCGCCCAGGCCGAAGAGGGCCAGGGCCCGGCGTCTGTCGATGGTCATGCTCAACTCCCCGAAGGTTCACGGCGCCGCTTGGACTTCTCGTGCGTTAGCCCCTGGAGACAACAGTAGGATGACGGTGCATGTCCAGCGAAGGCCTCCACGTCCCGCGCGAAAAGCTGCGCGGCAAGACGCTCAACCAGCACTACGCCATCACCTCGCTGATCGAGGAACTGGAGGCGGTGGACTGGTATCGTCAGCGGGCCGACGACTGCGACGACGAGGAGTTGCGCAAGATCCTGCTGCACAACGCCCGCGAGGAGCTGGAGCACGCGGCCATGGTGCTGGAATGGTTGCGCCGCAGCGATCCGGAGACCGACGAGCAGCTGCGGGAATATCTGTTCAAGGACGGCTCGATCGCCGGCCGCGAGGAAGAGGCGGAGAAGTAGCGCCAGCGGCCGGGGACATGCGCATGCGCATGTCCCCAAACCGTACTTCCTACCGCCGCAGCGAGAACGTCACGCCGTAGTAGCGCGGATTGCCGGCGATGAAGGTCGGGATGCCGAAGTTGTCGCCCGTGTTGCCGGCGTCCTTGATGTACTTCTCGTCGGTGGCGTTTGTGACGAATGCGCCCACCGTCCAGCTGGCGAACGAGGGCTGGTACTGCACGCGCAGGTCCAGCAGGCCGTAGGCCTTCTGGAACTCGTCCACCGCCGTGTCGGGCAGCAGGTTGTTGACCTGCAGGGCGGCGATGTCGTTGTCGTCAGAGAAGAAGGTCTTGGACTGCCAGGCGTAGATCGGCGTGAAGCTGAACCGGCCGTTCAGGAGGTCGGCCGAGAAGGTCGCGCCCAGCGAGGCCTTGTGGTCCGGCGACAGGCGGAAGCGGTTGCCGTCGTAGAGGCCGGTGTCGAAGCGGCCGTGGCTGTAGGCGTAGGTGGCGAAGATCTCGGCGAACGAGGCCGCCTGCCAGATGGCCTGGCCCTCGAAGCCGTAGGCCTTGGCCTTGCCGGCGTTGGTGGTGGTCGGCTTGTTGGCGACGATGATCGTGGTCTGGAAGTTGTCGTAGTCGTAGGCGTAGACCGCGCCGTCCAGGCTCAGGCGACCGCCCAGGGTGCGGGTCTTGGCCCCGACCTCGTAGGAATCGACCGTCTCGGCCTCGACCGGGGTGAACCGCGCCGCCCCCATGGGGGCGCTGGGCTGGCCGACCGACAGCACCTCGGGACGGCGGCCGCGGGCGTAGGAGGCGTAGAGGCTGGTGTTGGCGTCGGGCTTGTAGCGGCCCACCAGACGCCAGGTCAGGCCCTCGTCCGAGAAGTCCTGCGAATAGATGTCGCCGTTGTTGCTGGTCGGCTGCGAGACGATGCCGAACATCGGGATGGGATAGGCGGCCGAGGTCGGGATGCTGGCCGCGCCCGGCGTGGCCAGGGCCTGGATGAAGGCCAGGCGGCCGGTGGGCGTCAGGGTCGGCAGGATCGACGGCAGGGCGATCAGGGCGCCCAGGATCGAGCGGTCCTGGACGCTGGACGCGAAGGCGCTGGACTTGTCGTCGTGGGTGTAGCGCAGACCCGCCGACAGTTCGAACCGGTCGTTCAGGCGCCAGGTGCCGTCGCCGTAGACGTCGAACGACTCGGTCTTGCCGTAGTTGGTGTAGCTCTCGCGGTGGGCGTGCAGGTTGGCGGCGATGCCCTGGGCGGCCGCGCCGGTGATCGCGCCGCCCGACAGGCCGGTGACCAGGGCCGCCAGGAACGTGTTGTTGGTCAGCACCGCGTTCGGCTGCGGATTGGGCTTGGTCAGCTGGCCGGTGATCAGGGCCAGGGCGTAGCGCTCGTCGATCTGCGATGGCACCGAGGTCTGGGCGTCCTCGTTGAAATAGCTGACGCCGGCGAAGCCGCTGAGCGCGCCGCCGTCGTCGTAGTTCAGGCGGAACTCCTGGCTGTACTGCGTGCCGCGCGCGTCCTCGGCGAAGGTCAGCATCGGCAGCGAGAAGCCGTCCGGATCGAAGGTCTCGTTGCTCTGGAAGTGGCGGGCAGCGGTGATCGACGACAGCTTCCAGGCGTCGTTGAACTTATAGTCCACAAGGGCCGTGGCGCCCTGGACGAAGCGCTTGAGGCCCAGCTGGGCGCCGCCGTTGAAGCCGGAACCGGCCGACAAGGCCGCGCCGGAGTTGGGATCGCGGTCGCCCAGGACCTGGCCGGTGGTCGGGTCGGTCGGATTGAACGTGCCCGACTTGAACGAGGTGCCGGTCGGATGGTCGGCCTCGTAGTTCAGGATCAGGTTGGCGTCGAGTTTGTCGTTCGGGGTCCAGCGGAAGGCCAGGCGGGCCGCGCCCGTGTCGGTCGAGCCCAGGTTCTTGCCGCCCAGCAGGTTCTCGACCGCGCCGTCGCGCTCTTTGTAGCGGCCGGCGAAGCGCACCGCGAAGGTGTCGCTCAGCGGCACGTTGGCCATGCCCTCGAACAGGCCGTAGCCGTGGTCGCCCAGCTCGGCGCCCACGCGCCAGTCCAGGGCGGCCGGGTCGGCCTTGTTCTGGATGATGTTGACCGCCCCGATCAGGGCGCCGCGCCCGAACAGGGTCGATTGCGGCCCCTTGGCCACCTCGATGCGCTGGACGTCGAACAGCTCGACGTACGAGCCGCGCGACTTGGAGATCGACACGCCGTCCTGGAACACCGACACGCGCGGCTCGACGGTGGCGTCGCCGCTGTCGGAGGTGATGCCGCGCATCACGAAGCCGGGGTTGTTGGGCGACTGGTTCTGGACCTGGAAGCCGGGGACGAAGGACGACAGCTTGTCGAACTCCTGCACGCCCAGGGTCTGGAGCGTCGAGCCCGAATAGGCGGTCAGGGCGATGGGCACGTCCAGCAGCTTCTGCTCGCGCTTCTGGGCGGTGACGACCAGTTCCTCGACCTGCTCGGAAGCCGGGGCGTCCGGTTCGGCGGCGTGGGCGACGCCGGCGATCAGCGCCAGGCCGCTGACGGCCGTCATGAGCAAGGTGGTGCGGAACGCGCGCATCGACTATCCCCTTCGAACGCAAGGCTTGAACCTGAGCCGTTAGGCGCGGGCGATGTCCGCCCTACGACATAGCCGTGACGGAGCCGTGAAGACGCCTTGATCCCGCCGACCGACCCGACCGAAGCGCTCGTCGAGGACGAGATCGACGACCTGGACGCCTCCGAAACGGGCGCCGGCGGCGAGGTCGTGCGGATCGCGCTGGGCGCCGACCTGGCCGGTCAGCGCCTGGACAAGGCCCTGGCCGGCGCCGCGCCGGACCTGTCGCGGGCCCGCCTGCAGGCCCTGATCGCCGCCGGCCAGGTGTCGCTGGTCGTCAAAGGCCGGGCGCCCCGCCCGATGACCGACGGCAAGGCCAAGGCCCCGGCCGGGACCTATCTGGTGCTGGTCCCGCCGCCGGTCGCGGCCGAGCCCGAGCCGGAGGACATCCCGCTGGCCGTGCTCTACGAGGACGCCCACCTGATCGTCATCGACAAGCCGCCAGGCATGGCCGCCCACCCGGCGCCGGGCTGCGAGACCGGCACCCTGGTCAACGCCCTGCTGTTCCACTGCGGGGCCAGCCTGTCGGGGATCGGCGGCGTCGCCCGGCCCGGCATCGTCCATCGCCTGGACAAGGAGACCTCGGGCGTGATGGTGGCGGCCAAGACCGACGCCGCCCACCAGGGGCTGTCGGCCCTGTTCGCGACCCACGACATCGACCGCATGTACGTGGCCCTGACCCGGGGCGCGCCGCATCCGGCCGTCGGCACGATCGAAACGCGCCTGGGCCGCTCGCCGCACGACCGCAAGAAGATGGCGGTGCTGAAGACCGGCGGCCGCGAGGCGATCACCCACTATCGCGTCGAGAAGACCTTCGGCGCGCCGGACAGGCCGGTGGCCGCGCGCGTCGCCTGCCGGCTGGAGACCGGCCGCACCCACCAGATCCGCGTCCACATGGCCAGCAAGGGTTCGCCCTGTCTGGGCGACCCGGTCTACGGCGCCGGCGCCCCCGCCGCCCCGGTCAAGGCGGCGATCGTCGAGCTCGGCTTCGCCCGCCAGGCCCTGCACGCGGCCGTGCTGGGCTTCGTCCATCCGATCACGGGCGAAACCCTGCGGTTCGAGACCCCCCTTCCGCCGGACATGGCGGCGCTGGAAGCGGCCCTTGAAGCGCTCTGAGCGCGTCGCCAGGTACGGCTTGCGCGCCTGATACATTCAGGCCCTAATTCGGTTACAGATCGCGCCCACTGTGGCGGGGTCGGAGGTTTCGTCCATGTTCGCGTCCCGCATCGTCCTCGCCGCCCTGCTCGCCCTGCCGCTGGCCCTGCCCGCAGCCGCGTTCGCCCGTTCGGCCGACGACGAGGTCGTGACCACCGCCGCCTCGCGCGCCACCCGTCCGCCGACCGAGGCCGAGCTGGAGCAGGCCAAGGCCGACGCCCGGGCCCGCGCCGAGGCCGAACGCGCCGCCAAGCCGGTCACCACCCAGGACCAGATCTCGGCCTGGGTCGCCGACGCGCCGCCCGTCGAAGGCTCGGCCTTCGGCTACACCCCGCGCGCCGAACTCGACGTCAACGGCTACCCGCTGGACAAGGACGGCAAGCGCCAGGTCCACGGCGAGGTCGGCGTCAGCGTCGGCACCGGCGGCTATCGCAGCGGCTATGTCTCCAGCCTGATCCCGATCGGCGAGACCGGCACCCTGGGCGTCACGGTCGGCAAGACCGACTACGGCAAGCACGGCGGCTACGGCTATTACGGCGGATACGGCGGCGGGTACGGCGGCGGGTACGGCAGCCCCTACGGCTGGGGTCCGCGCGGCGGCAGCTCGCAGTCCCTGGCCCTGTCGCTGGACATGCGCGGCGGCGGCGGACGCAGCCGCTCCGACACGCCCGAGGGCTGCGCCCCCGGCTTCCGCGACGGCGAGCGCTATGTCGAGCCGGTCTGGGTGACCGAGATGCGCGGCGACAAGAGCTGCGACGCGGCCGCCCGTCCCTAGATCCCCGCCTGAGACGAATCGCCTCGGGGCGCGATCCGCCGGTTTTGTTCGCCGATACTTAAGGGGTTGCGGTCAAGGTGCGCGCCTCAGGGCGTCATCGGACCGATCTATGCAGCCGGAAATCACCGCTTTCCATCACCCCGCGACCGGGCGGGTGACCTATCTGATCGCCGATCCGGCCACCTTGCTCTGCGCCTTCGTCGACCCCGTGCTCGACTACGACCCGCGGACCCAGGCCGTCGACACCCGCTTCATCGACGCGATCATCGCCGACGTCCGCGCCAAGGACCTGGGCCCGACCTGGATCCTCGAGACCGGCCTGCACACCGACCACCTGTCGGCGGCCGGCCACCTGAAATACGAGACCGGCGCCTCGATCTGCATCGGCGCCCCGGTGCTGGACAGCCTCAGGCGCCTGGTCCCCGTGCTGGGCGACGACGGCGTCGACCTGGAAGGCTGGGACTTCGACAAGCTGGCCCAGGACGGCGAGGCCCTGCCGATGGGCGGGATCGAGATCACCGCCATCGCCCTGCCCGGCCGCCTGCCCGGCGCCACCGCCTATCAGATCGGCGACGTCGTGTTCACCGGCTCGGCCATCCTGCCGCCCGACCAGGGCCTGGACGACAGCGCCGCCCCCGGCGCCGACCCCGCCGGCCAGCACGCCGCCGCCCGTCAGCTTCTGGGCCTGCCGCCCGAGACCCGCCTGCTGGTCGGCCAGACCGGCGAGGTCATCGACGCCTGGAGCACCACGGTCGCCGAGCAGAAGGCCCGCAACGTCGACGCCGGCGACGCCGTGCCCGCCGAGGCCTTCCTCGCCCGCCGCGCCGCCGTCGCGGCCGCCCCCGGCCCGCTGGCCGCCCCGGCCCTGCAGGTCGGAATCCGCGCCTTCCGCCTGCCGCCCGAGGGCGAGGACGGCAAGCGCTTCCCGCCGGTCGACGTCAGTTCCATTTAAAAACGCACTTGCCTTGTCCGGGTCCGCACGCCTAGATGCTTCGCACGCGAAGAACCAGGAACGCCCGCCATGGCCGAAGACAAGACCGCCGCCCAGTCGCCGCTCGACGCCGCCCGCACCGCCGGCGAGGGCGACCGCAGCGCCGCCCTGACGGCCGGCCAGCAGGGCCACCTGCCCGACCTGCTCGGGCTGGAATGGCTGGAGGCCACGACCGGCCGCGTGCGCGGCCGCATGACCGTGACCCAGCGCCACATGGCTCCCAACGGCTTCCTGCACGCCGCCAGCGTCATCGCCCTGGCCGACAGCGCCTGCGGCTACGGCTGCGTGGTCTCGCTGCCGCCGGGCGCCGTCAGCTTCACCACCATCGAGCTGAAGTCCAACTTCCTGGGCACGGTGCGCGAGGGCGGCGGCGCGGCGGTGGAGGCCACCCTGGTCCACGGCGGCCGCAACACCCAGGTCTGGGACGCCGTCGTCACCGCCGAGGAGACCGGCAAGACCATCGCGCTTTTCCGCTGCACCCAGATGGTTCTGTATCCGAAAGCCTAGGTTCGGCTGGGCTTCCGCGCGGAAACCGCCCCCCGCGACACAAAAGCTTGTCACAGGCTCTTGCACTCTTCCGGCGACGCCGCTAGGTATCCCGCCCTCACTCAAGGCACGCCTCCGGGCGGGCCTGGAAGACCCCCTGGAGAGGTGGCAGAGTGGTCGAATGTACCGCACTCGAAATGCGGCGTGCCTGGAAGGGCACCGTGGGTTCGAATCCCACCCTCTCCGCCATTACCCCCTGAAATAGAAGCATCGACCCAAGCCTCGCGGGCGACGCCGCGTCAGCGGATCGTGACGCGCTTGACGACGATCGCGTCGCCGCCGTCGACGGCGGGGACCTTGGTCTCGACCACCTCGACATCGGCCCCCGCGTCGCGGAACTCGTCCAGGCGGGCGGCCGTCTGCGAGCCGAAGGCCGAGGCCGGCAGGCTGATATTGAACCCGCCCGCGCCGCGGATGGCCTGCATCACCAGCTCGTCGGTCAGGTAGTAGCGCGCCCAGTAGCGGTCGGGATCGGTGGCCATGACGTGGGCGGCCTCGGCCTGGCGGGCCTGCTCCTCGTCACGGCGCGCCTGCACCAGCTTGGCGTCCTCGCGCGCCATCGCCAGCTCGGTCTTGAACGACATCGAGACCTCCCTCCAGGGCGAAGACAACCTTGGCTATCGTTCGCGGATATCACCACCTTAACGCACAGCCACGAGGACGCAAGGCGGCGGCGGTCGCCAGGACCGGTCCGACCGGCTAGCGTCGGACCCCGTCGTCCGAGCGGAGTCCTGTCGTGAACGCCGATCCCATCGCCCAACGCCCCTGGTGGAAGGACGCGGTCGTCTACCAGATTTATCCGCGCTCGTTCCTCGACACGGACGGCGATGGAGTGGGCGACCTGCCGGGGATCACGGCCCGGCTGGACTATCTGCAGGCCCTGGGCGTCGACGTCGTCTGGCTGTCGCCGCACTTCGACAGCCCCAACGCCGACAACGGCTACGACATCCGCGACTACCGCAAGGTGATGGCCCAGTTCGGGACCATGGCCGACTTCGACGCCATGCTGGCCGGGATGACCGCGCGGGGCATCCGGCTGATCATCGACCTGGTGGTCAACCACAGCAGCGACGAGCACGCCTGGTTCGTCGAGAGCCGCAAGGGGCGGGATAATCCGTACAGGGATTACTACATCTGGCGCGACGGCAAGGAAGGCGGCCCGCCCAACAACTACGGCGCCTTCTTCGGCGGCCCGGCCTGGACCTTCGACCCAGGTGAGGGCGACGAGGCCAGCGGCCAGTACTACCTGCACTATTTCGCCGCCAAGCAGCCCGACCTGAACTGGGAGAACCCCAAGGTCCGGGGAGAGGTCTACGACCTGATGCGCTTCTGGCTCGACAAGGGCGTGTCGGGCTTCCGGATGGACGTGATCCCGTTCATCTCCAAGCAGCCGGGCCTGCCGGATCTGACGCCGCGGGAGCGCCGCGCACCGCAGTTCGTCTATGCCGCCGGCCCCAGGCTGCACGAGTATCTGCGCGAGATGCGCCGCGAAGTCCTGGACCACTACGACACCATGACCGTCGGCGAGGCGTTCGGCGTGCGGCCCGACCAGGCGCGCGACCTGATCGACAGCCGCCGGCGCGAGCTGGACCTGGTGATCAATTTCGACATCGTCCGCATGGACATCGACGGCTGGCGCAAGACGTCCTGGACCCTGCCCCGGCTGAAGGCGCTCTATACGGAGCTGGACCAGGCCGCCGGGCCGTTCGGCTGGAACACCCAGTTCCTGTCCAACCACGACAACCCGCGCTCGGTCTCGCACTTCGGCGACGACGATCCCGACTGGGTCGAACAGTCAGCCAAGGTCCTCAACACCCTGATCCTGACCCAGCGCGGCACGCCGTTCCTCTACCAGGGCGAGGAGCTGGGCATGACCAACTATCCGTTCGCCACCCTGGACGACTTCGACGACCTGGAGGTAGCCGGCCGCTGGCGCGACGTGAAGCATCGGGTGTCGGAGGAAGAATACCTGGCCAACGCCCGGGCCATGGGCCGCGACAACAGCCGCACGCCTATGCAGTGGACCTCCGGCCCGAACGGCGGCTTCACGACGGGCAAGCCGTGGCTGGCGGTCAATCCGAACACCGCGGCGATCAACGCCGAAGACGAGGCGGCGCGGCCGGACTCGGTGCTGGCCCACACCCGCGCCCTGATCGCCTTCCGGCGCGGCTCGACCGACCTGAAGGAAGGCGACTACCGCGACCTCGACCCCGAGCATCCCCGGGTCTTCGCCTATCGCCGCGGGGCGGGCCTGCTGGTGGCGCTGAACTTCGGCCGGGAGACGGCGCGCTGGCCGCTGCCCGAAGACCTGGCGGTGGACGGGCCGGCCTTCGGGACCGCCGAGATCGACGGGCGCGACCTGGTGCTGCCCGGTTGGGGGTGGGCGATCCTGCGGGTGCGGCCTTAGCCCTCCGCTTCGCCCTCCCCCGCGCCTAGGCCGTGACGATCGAGACCGAGGCCACGGTCGGTGGCTTGCCGATCTCGCCCTGCGGCACGAAGGTCACGCTGGGCGACGGGCCCAGCTGGCCCTTGGCGGTCAGGTCGGCGGCCTTGTCGGTGATGTCGAACACCAGGCTGGGGCCGGCGTTCGGGCCGTGCTCGTGGCCGACCAGGTTGAACGAGCCGAACGTGCCCACGTAGTTGGGGCTGTCGGCGCCGCCCGGCGTCGCCCCCTCGGGCAGGCCGACATAGACGTTGTAGGTGCCGCCGAACGCCTCGTCCGCCATCACCCCGGCCAGGGCCAGGAAGACGCCGCCGCCCTTGCTCGGCGGGGCCGCCGCCAGCAGGTTGGAGCCGCCGCTGTTGCTGGCGCGCGGCGGGCTGGCCAGCTTCAGCAGGGTGGGGCCGGTCGCCGACAGGGTCACCCCGCCGTGGTGCTCGCCGGCGACCGCCGCGGTGGCGGCCAGGGGCGCGGTCTTGAGGAACTGCGGCGCGCGCAGGCGCTTGGCGCCGGGCACCTTCTGGTAGGTGTCGTACTGATAGCCCAGCTTGCCGATGGTGCTGGCGTTGTTGAGCAGTACGTCGACGCGCTTGCCCTGGCCGTTGGCGAAGGGGAACAGGCGCGTGCCCCAGTCGGGATTGCCGTAGCCCATGTTGTTCCAACTGGCCCACAGCCGGTCGATGTTGCAGTGGTGCAGCCAGAACACCGGGTCGCCCGCCGCCGTGGGCACGTAGCCCATGTTGGTGCTGTTGCCGGTCAGGTCGTGCACCATGCCGTGCGGGTTGTTGTTCAGCGTCGGGCAGAAGCCCGTCGAGCCGTCGTTGCTGATGTAGTAGCCGTACTTGAAGGCGTTCAGGTTCAGCGCGCCGGGGTTCTGCTGGTCGATCCGCTGGCCCTGGTTCACCCAGGTGTTGCGGTTGGGCTTGTACAGCGGGCTGGAGGTGTTGGTGTAGAACTCCGGCGGGATCGACAGGGCCGCGACCGAGCCCTGCAGATAGTCCCAGTACGGCAGGGTGAAGCTGGCGTCCTGCAGCACGTTGCGGATGATCTGCTCGAAATAATAGACGAACCATCGGTGCCACGGCAGGAAGTAGGCGCCCAGGAACCGGGTCGGATTGGACGGGTCGTAGCTGTGCGGCTGGCAGCTGTCCCACATGGCCGAGGCCAGGTCGCGGTTATAGCTGGGCTGGCTTCCATAGATCTGCTGCAGCATCTGGTTCTTGGTCTGCACGGCCTGGTTCCAGTTGGCCGAGCCGGGGATCCAGTGGGTGTACCACTGGAAGTTCCAGTGCCGGGGATCGCCCGCCGGGATCTGGTTGCGCATGATGTCGACGGCCTTGGCGTACTTGACCAGCATCGCCTTGCCTTGCGGACTGGTGGCGCTGTAGCGGGTGCTGACGGTCTGGGCCTGGGCCTCGAGGCCGCCGAAGCCCACCGCCGTCGCGCCGGCCAGCGCCCCGATCATGACGTCACGCCGAGTCTCAACCATCGCCTGCCCTCCATCCCGTCGTCGCGAGATTTCTCGCTATGAGTGCAGTAAGGCTATTGCCAGGTTGGCGCGAGTCAACAACTTTCGCGACGCATGACGCCCGGGCTCAATCCTGGGATTGACGCACCAGCCGCGCGCCGGTCACCACCAGGGGCGAGCCGTCGCCGCCGCGCGGGACGATCGTCAGGACCAGGGGCCGCCCGGACTCCGCCGACAGCGCGGCGCGGACCTGCGGCGGCAGGGGGAAGACGCGGTCGGCGCCCTCGGACCGGCCGGCCAGGTCGTAGAGGCTGAGCGCCCCGACATAGCCGGGATCGACGGTCGCCGCCCGGACCGGTCCGCTGGAGCCCACGAACAGGTTGTAGGTCGCGCCGGACGGGGTCTCGGCCTTCAGGCCCGTCAGCACCAGGGTCACCGGTTCGGTCGCCGCGCCGCGCAGGGCCTCGGGCGCGGCGCGCTCCAGCGGCAGCTCCACCGCTTGCGCCGAGACGGTCGCCGGTCCGTTCCAGCGGGCCAGCCAGGCCGGCCCCGGCTCGGCCCGCGTGCCGCAGGCCCCCGCCGTCAGGGCGAGGGCGAGCCCCAGGAGGGGCGTCGTCCACCGTCGTCCGCGTGGTCCTCGCATGCCGTCGGCCTCCGCGCCGTCACCGCGGCCACCCTACGCCCGATCGCCCGGACCCGAAACGTCGAAGGGGGGGCGGGGGGGGGGGGGGGGGGGCGCCGGGGGGGGGGGGGGGGGCCCCC